>CACJPB010000006.1 GCA_902595175.1 uncultured Prochlorococcus sp.
TTATTAATCCAAATGAATTTATAAGAACAAACATAATTGGCACTTTCAATCTTCTCAAATGTGCAGTTAAATATCTAGAAAATAAAAATATAAGGAAAAAAAGAGATTTTATATTTTTGCATATTTCTACTGACGAAGTTTTTGGAGAACTAAATTTCGAAGACGAGCCTTTTAATGAGGAAAGCAGATATGCCCCTAATAGTCCATATAGTGCTAGCAAGGCGTCTTCTGATCATTTAGTCAGATCATTTAATAGAACATATAAACTTCCAACAATAATTACAAATTGCTCAAATAATTATGGACCATATCAATCTACAGAGAAATTCATACCTCTGATTATTAATAGAGCTATCAACTTAAAAGATATACCTATATATGGAGATGGATTAAATATTAGAGACTGGTTATTTGTTGAAGATCATTGCTCAGCTCTAAGACTAATAATAGAAAATGGACAAATTGGAGAAACATATAATATTGGAGGAGATAATGAGAAAACAAATATTGAAGTTGCCCACATAATTTGTAATTTATTGGACAAGCTAAAGCCTTTAGAAAATGACAATAAGGTTCAAAAATACCAAGAACTTATTACTTTTATTAAAGATAGGCCAGGTCATGACAGAAGATATGCAATAAATACAAAAAAGTTAAAAAAAGAACTTAATTGGTATACTAAAGAAAGTTTTTATTCTGGCATTGATAAAACAGTAAAATGGTATCTTGAGAATCATGATTGGATTAAAAAATTTAATGAAAAGATAACTTTAAATTAAATTTCAATGCAAAAATTAAAGGTACTTGTTCTTGGGAGTGGAGGTCAATTAGGTAAGGAACTAAAATATAATCTTACAAAAAATGTTTCTACAATTTTTTTTGATAAAGAAAAATTAGATATAACAAATTATGATTTATTAAAGAATAAGATAAATAACTTTGATCCATCAATAATAATAAATGCTGCAGCCTTTACTAATGTAAATAAAGCCGAAGAAAATAAAAAGGAAGCTTTTTCAGTAAATTCAGATGCAGTCGGTTTTTTATCAAATCTAATTGCAAAAAAAGATATTTGGTTAATACATTTTTCAACAGATTATGTATTTGATGGAGAACAAAATCTCAAATATAAAGAAAGTGATGTAACTAAACCTCTCAATGTATATGGGATGTCAAAGTTATCTGGTGAAAAAAAAATCATCGAATCATGTTGTAAATATATAATATTTAGAACTTCTTGGGTTTATGGAGAATATGGGAACAATTTTATTAAGAAGATAGTTGATATTGCTAAAACCCAAAAAAAAATCTCAGTAGTAAGCGATCAAAAGGGTGTCCCCACATCAACTTATTTAATATGCAGAATAATTAATAAATTAATACAAGATATAAGTATGGATAATTTTTGGACTCCAGGAATTTATCATCTTGTCCCAAATGGAAGAACTACATGGTTTGAAATGGCTCAAGAAGTAGCAAGAATTGCTTCAGATGAGAGTGTTAAGTATAATTTTAAAAATCTAATAATTGAACCAATTTCCAATAATAGACGTTCAAATGAAGTGAAAAGACCAAGAAATTCTCTTCTGTGTAATAAGAAATTGCAGATTAAATTAAATTTTACTTTGCCAAATTGGAATGAAGATTTTTTACCCTTTGTAATAAAATATATAAGAAATAATTAAATCATGAGAAGGAAAGGCATTATTCTTGCTGGAGGGAAAGGAAGTAGGTTAGCACCACTTACTACCTCAATTTCTAAGCAACTTTTACCAGTATATGATAAGCCTCTAATATATTATCCACTCTCCACTTTGATGCTCGCTGAAATAAAAGAAATTTTAGTAATTACTACACAATCCGACAAAAAGTTAATACAAAATTTATTAGGTGATGGTTCTAATTTTGGCTTAAAAATTGAATATGCAGTCCAATATTCTCCTGATGGTATAGCACAAGGACTAATAATTGCTGAGGAATTTCTTGCCGGATCAAATTCTGTAATAATTCTTGGCGATAATTTATTTTATGGTAATGATCTTAAAAATAAACTACTTTCTGCTTGTAAACGGGAAAAAGGGGCTACTATTTTTGGGTATAGAGTAAACGATCCTCAACGATATGGCATTGTAAAATTTAATGCAGAGGGCAAGGTTGTTGATCTTGTTGAAAAGCCAAAAGTTAAAATATCTGATTATGCCATAACTGGTATTTATTTTTATGATAACAGGGCATCAAAATTTGCAAGAAAACTTACTCCATCCTCCCGTGGAGAATTAGAAATAACAGAGTTAAATAAATTGTATCTTAAAGATAATAGTCTTCATTTGGAAAAAATGGGCCGAGGTTATGCTTGGTTAGATACAGGTACTAATGATAGTTTACTTGAGGCAAGTCAATTTGTTCACTCCATAGAAAAAAGACAAGGACTTAAAATCTCTTGTCCAGAAGAGATTGCTTTTAATAAAGGTTGGATAACGAGGAATCAACTGGAAATCATAATAAAAAGAATTGGTGATAATGAATATTCTAATTATCTCGCCAAATTAATTAATTTAGATGAAAATTAAAAATACTATTTTTCAAGGCGTAAAAATATTTTCTCCAAGTTTATTTGAGGATAAAAGGGGATTTTTCTTTGAAAGTTATAATAAGAAATTATTTAAGGAATTAGTAGGTACTGAAATTAGTTTTGTTCAAGACAACCACTCAGAATCATCAAAAGGAGTATTGCGGGGATTACATTATCAAATCCCTCCAAAAGGGCAAGGTAAACTTGTTCGCGTGATCAAAGGGGAGATTTTCGATGTAATAGTTGACATTCGAAAACCATCTAAAACATTTGGTAAATGGTTAGGTATAAACATTTCTGAGCATAATAAAAAACAAATATGGATTCCAGAGGGGTTCGCACACGGATTTCTAACAATTTCAGATACTGCCGAATGTTTATATAAAACTACCGATTATTATTCTTCAGAACATGAAAGAGGTATAATATGGAATGATGAAAATTTAGATATCAAATGGCCTTATGACTCTAATAAAATCATAATTTCTGATAAGGATCTTAAAAACAAAAGTTTTAAAAATCAAGAATATTTTTAGAACTTAAAGGTAAAAAATAATTCTTTTCTTCTTTTTACTGAAAAAATATAGTGAGACCATAACCATTAAAATATTTACAAAAAATATTTTAAAAAATATATCAAAATCAAAATTTGCATTTATTATTGAATCCCTGAAAGCAGCAAGAATCTTATAAAGAGGATTGAAATTCATTAGAAAACTATAATCACCCAGATTTTTTTCTTCGTATAAGATCGGAGAGAGTAAAAAATTTAATTGTAAAACAATGGGAACTAGTTGAAATAAATCACAAAATCTAATAGCGAGCATGCCTATAAATAATGGGGCCCAAAATATAAATATAAAGATATTGAGAAGATGCAAAGGAGAGTAAAACAAGAAATTAATTACGAGATTAAAATCCAAAAAACCCAAGAATACAAGAAGAATTACTAATACTTGTATAAAGGATTGAATTTGAAAAACCCATTCTTCCAAAACGTAATACAAGGGATCAAGAGTTGTATTAATTAAATTTGATGAATTTTGTATGAATATATTTGGTGCAGAATTAATTGCATTTCCAAAAATTGTCCAAGTTGTAATTCCTAAACCTAGATATATAAAATAATCTCTAAAGTTATCAATTCTTAAAACTAACCCGTATACAAATCCAAGTGATAAAACAACAAGTAAATTTGAAATTCCTAACCAATAATTTCCTAATAAAGTCCTTGCGAATCTTGCTTTAGTCCTGGCAGATGCAGTAAAAAACCAGGCTCTTCTAGTTTTATAAGAATATTTAATTGAATTAACTAAAATTTTCAGCATAATAAAGCAAAGCATTTGTAAGTGTTCCATCAAAGATGATCGAGCCTTTCGAAAAAACTAATCCTCTTGTACAGAACTGTTTAAGTAGTTCGTTTGAGTGACTAGCAAAAATTAGTGTTCCTGACTTTTGGATAAATCCATCAAGCCTTTTTGCAGCCTTATTATAGAAAGATTGATCTCCTGCTCCCAAACCTTCATCTAAAGCTAAGCAGTCATGACTATGATAAGTAAGTAGAGAGAATAACAATCTTGAAGCCATACCTTCACTATAAGTTTTAATTGGGAAAGTTATAAACTCACCTAAACCAGAAAAAGTTACAATGTCTTCAAGAAAATCTTCAAACCCTGAAAGGCTATTATTTATCAAAAGATAATGACTCTTTGCTGCATCTAATCCAGATAGTTCATTAGCCACTATAAATGACTTTTGAATCATAGGGTAAACTTCTACATTTTTCTCAATAACTCCTTTGCTTGGTTCATATATGCCAGATATAAGCTTAAGAAATGAAGTTTTTCCAGAACCATTTTGGCCAATTAAAGCTATCCTATCACCTTTAGAAATATCAATATTTATTGATCTCAAGGCCTTTACAGATGTTAAGCTTTGAGTCTTTGCAATTAATCCTCCTGTAGCACTTCTCAATAACGATTTCTTTATCGAGCGATCCATTTTTTGAAATACTGGTATCGTCAATGAAACATTCTTTAGAGAAATAATTGAGCTTTTTTTAGGAATCTTCCTTTCTTTCGGATTCATTTTTTATGGATTAGATTTTAAAAGTTTACAGTTAAATTTAATAATCAATCCAAGGGGCTTCTTTTTTTTGATATAAAGTTTCTAAATAATTTTTATCTCTCAAAGTATCCATACACTGCCAAAAATCATTATGTACATATAAATTCAGTTCATTTTCTCTGGCCAATTCAACAAGTGGTTGCTGTTCTAATATAAGACCATTATCATCGTTTAGTTTATCAAGAAATTCTCTTCTAAAAAAGAAGTATCCACCGTTTATAAGAGTGTCCATAGTATGAGGCTTTTCTTGAAAATGATAGCCCTCCTTACTTTTCTTAAATTCGCCAAATCTTGATGGGGGCCTAACAGAGAGAATAGTAGCTAGTTTTTTTGAATCTTGATGATTTACAAATTCATCTGACAAATTTGCATTAGTTAAACCATCCCCATAAGTGACTGCAAAATTTTTGCTATTACCAAGAAATTTTTTTGTAGCCCTATAAATTCTTGTCCCTGTCATTGCATCATTTCCTGTGAAACAACAAGTTACGGTTAAATCATCAGGATAATTACTAGTATCATAATAATTACAATTTCCAGTATTTAAATTAACAGAGAAGTCACATTGACTTAATTTAAAATTCGAAAAAAAGCTATTTATAACTTGATACTTATATCCAGTGCAAATAATAAATTTCCTGAATCCAAATCTCATATAGTAATTTATTATATGTAAAATTATTGGTATACCACCAATCTCAACCATAGGTTTTGGTTTTTTTATCGTTTCCTCTGATATTCTTGTTCCAAAACCTCCTGCAAGAATAAAAACGGGTGTTTCAAATTCTTTAATCAATGTTAATCCTAAATTAATTATCTATTATATACAAATCTTTTCCATTTACAAAATATATTAGTCAGTAATTAAATTGAACTATATGGAAAATAAGTTTCTTTTCTAAATATTGTCAAAAGGATTTTCAAACATTTTAAATTTAGTGTTGTATTTCAAATTTCTCCATAATCTAAACAATTTTCTTTTTTTTCCACCTGAATAATTAAGTTCAGATGCAATTTGCATTAAATCAGAATTCTCATAATCAAAATTTAAATAGTTTGATAAAGGAATTAAAAAAGGTACAATATTAAATCCTTTTGGATTTGATTCCAACAATTCTCTCTTCAAAAAAGGATAATCTTTGAACAATAGTTGATAACACCTATAATGAGTTGGGTTATGAGCATATTCTTTCAAAAAAAAAGAACTCTTAATAAGAAATTCTTTTTCTTCATTGAATGATTTACTAAGTGGGAATAAATCTTCCAGGTATTTTAAAAAATCTTTAAAATTTCTCAAATATTGATTTGAATTAATCTCCATTAAAGGCATAAAACTTTTAATGGTAAAGTTATCCCTTTGAGCTAATTTTGCTAAACCTATTTCGCAAGTTTTTATTATATTTGCTCTATTTTTTGAATTTGTATTTAAGTTTTGAATAAAATTCTTGAAAGTATTAGAAGTTAAGAATCTCTTACTAATTGAGTAATGATAAGTTTGAATATGATAACTAATTGATATGCTATCTGTAATTCCAAGAAAATCTTCTTTTCTATTAATTAAGAATTGGAACCAATCATCATCAGTACTTACTTTATTTAAAGAAACCATACTTGTATTTAAAACTATTAATTTATCTATTATTTTTATTAATTTTTTAGAAACAATGTAATCATAAACTAATTTTAAGGAGCCGAAATCTCTTAAATGATTGGTTTTTCTAATAAAGGTAATTTCATGCTGATTTAAAAATTCTTTTTCATTAGGATTTATATACTCAGAACAAAACACTGATTCTATTGACTTAGTTTTAGCTGAGACCAATATTTGTTTGATAGAAGGCAAAATAAAACCATTTTTTGAGTGATGTAGCACTGCTATCAGATTAGACATAAATTTTTTAATTAAAAAAAGTAATGACCTTATCAGAAATATATCTTGCAGTCATAAAAGAGCATGTCCAAGCAGGAGAAATAGAATTTAAGATATGTAATTGTTTATCTTTTTCAATCATTTTAAAGTCCATTTCGAGAGTTTTATTTTTAAAGTCATATAATTGAGCTCTTATTCCAGGGGTATACCAATCAAATTCGATTTGGTTTAAATCAAAATTTGTTAATTTATTTGCCTCTTTAATTATATTTGATTTTAAAAGATATTTTATTTCCCTAAAAGCAAGATCTCTATAACCAAAATTATTATTAAAAAAACAATCTATTTGTGATTTTATTATTTGAGTTGATATTCCAAAATCTAGTCCATCAAATATTTTGTAATTTTCAGGACTTAAAACAGGAATTGCAGTTGGGCCTAATTTTAAGAAATTATCTGAAGTTAAGGTAGTATGAATTCCTAAAAATGGTTGATTTATATTAGGTACTGGATAAATATGTCTTTTAAAAATTTTGCTAATTTTTTTAGACTTTAAATAAAGGCCTTTAAATGGCAAAAGTGAATAATCAGAAACTATTCCAAGCTTTTTTGATAATTCTAAGGCATATCCTCCTGCAGCATTAATTAAAAAATCATATTTAATTTTATTATTTTTATTATCAATAATTTCTTCGTTAGTTCCATCACTAATTCGTGTATTTGTAAGGACTTTTATGCCTAATGATTCTGATTCACTTATTAATTTATTCAAAAGTTCTTTAGGTGAAGCACTCCAAGTATTAGGTGACCAGAGAAAATTACGGTAACTTTTTGCATATTCGTCATAATCAAAAATAAATTTTTTATCTATGATCTCAAGCTTTACTCCATTATTGACTCCTCTTTTATAAAGTAATTCAAGAGTTTCTTCCTCCTTTTCATTTTTTGTAACTACTACTTTTCCACATTTATTGATAGTTATATTATTTTCAACACAATAATTTCGAAGTAGATTATTAGCCTTTGAACAGAATTCAGCTTTCTTAGAACTTTCAGTATAATAAAACCCTGCATGAATTACGCCACTATTTCTTACAGTTGCGTGGGAACCTAAAGATTTTTCCTTTTCAATAAGAAGGATTTCTTTAAATAGATTTTTTTTTGCTATTTCAATAGCTATTGTTATACCAACAATGCCTCCGCCAACAATTACTAATCTTTGCATTATGGTTTTTGTAACTCCTGTTTAATAAGATCAAAAATATCTTTTTTCCTGTTGCCAATATACGGCAGTTCATCAAAAAAGTATTTCGGCTGCATTATTTCACCTTCCCTGTAAGGGAAACCCCCAAAATTCAAAATATCATTCTTTTTATTATAAATTTCTTGTATAAAATTAGCCAATTGCAATATTGAGATTTCTTGACCAGAAATTTGAAAGTACTGAAAGGAGTCAAATTCCCACGATTTTAATACAGTAATATATTTTAAAGCTAAAGCAATATCATCCATCCTTGTTAGATTTATAATCTGTTTCCCAGGTGAAAAATTTGTTCTTTCTGAATTTCGAACTGCTTTTTCAATAATATTAAATATTTTATTTCTAGGATCATATTTATCAAAATTATCATAAAGAACTAAAGATACCCCTTTGGTTAAAGATTTAGAACAAGCATGTGCAATATACTTATCTAAAGCATATTTTGTGAAAGCATAATAATTAAAAAAACTTGGATCAAACTGGTTAGATAAATAAGCCCAATTTGAGGACACATTTATTATTTTTGTTACTTTGCAACTAATTGCAATATCAACTAAATAAGTTGACATGGTTATATTAAAGTCAGTAATTGATCTTAAATCATCAATTGATTGACTTTTAGATCTTGAATTACTAGCTAAATTTATAAAAATATCTGGATTAAATGATTGAATTTTTTTTTCAATCTCTAAATCATCAAACATAATATTTGAAACTCTATGAGCGTCATCTTTAAATTCTCTCCTACAAATATTTAGAAAATGACAATCATCATCAAATAGATTTATAAATTTAGTTCCTAAAAAAGAACTCAAACCAGTAGTGAGAATTTTCATAATAATTTCTTAAATTTCTCTAAATTAAAATCTGGCCAAGAAGAATCTTTACTTGATGCAAGAATTTCATAATTATCAAAAAAACCATTAAAGATAGAATCACTTACAGATAATCCAAATTCTGAATGGGGATTATATGAATTATCTACAAAATATATAACTTCTGTATTGGGGGAAGTAGTTAAAATTCCATGAGCACATCCTTTAGGCAAGCATGCCAAATTTCTCTTTTCTGGCGTTAATTCCAACTTTCCATACTTCAAAAAAGTAGGACTAGAAACTCTCAAGTCAAGTATAAAATCTATACAAGTTCCTCTGATACACCTAACTACCTTTGTTTCTGCATATTCACCTAATTGAATATGAAATCCCCTAAATGTATTTTTTGTAACTGAAAAAGAATTATTAATCTGTGAAATTTCAAATTTGTAATCAAGATTTTCTGAAATAATATCTACGTCAGCTAATCTAGAGAAAAAACCTCTTTTATCTTCTAAAAATTCAGGTGAAATCTCAAAGGCATTTTTAATTTCAAAGCCATCTACTGAAGTCCAGGGATCAAATCTCATGGTTTAAATAACCCATTTTAATTCATCATCTAGCATACCATTAGCTTGAAAGTTCTTAAGATGATTTAATCTCAAATAATTTGTAGATCTAAAGCCATCAAGTGGTAGATTGATTTTTTGAATTAAATCATAGAGTTCATTAATTGATTCAGAAACTTTTTTTCTGGGATAAAATTCACCAGCAAGTGATTTAAATAAATTAAAGTCAACTTTATAACTTCTTTTATCTGGCTCTGCATCCTCATTAATTTCTATTTCTGCCTCTGGAATTATATCTTTAACAGCTACTGCCAAGTCTTTAATCTGATAATTCCATTCATTTGAACCAACATTTACACTTAATAATTTTTCACTATCATCTCTCAATATTGCCCAAATCATGGCTCGAGCCATATCCTCTACATCAATTAATGGGCGCCAAGGGCTTCCATCACTTAATATTTTTATTAATTTATATTTGGTAGCTGAAGCGACAAAATCATTCAATACAAGATCTAATCTAAGCCTACTTGAACTGCCGCATGCAGTTGAGAATCTTAAACATGTAATTTTCATATCATTTTGATCTAATTGACTTTTTAGAGCATTTTCGACTCCAATTTTAGACTTAGCATAAGCTGTTAATGGATTAGTAGAATCATTTTCATTTTTAGCACCCTCCCCTCCAAAACCATACATGCTGCAACTAGAGGCAAATGTAAAACTTTTAACTTTTAGTTCAGACGCTAATTTAGCAAGTCTTATTGTGGATTCTTGATTAATTTCATTTGTGACTTTTTCAAACTCTTTACCCATTGGATCATTTGATATAGCAGCGAGATGAATTATATGGTCAATATTCTCAAGATCATCTTTACTTATATCTCTAACATCTTTAAAGACCTGCTTGTCATAATAAGTATCACCATGACGAGAAAAAGAAGTATTACATTGATAAAAAAATCCACTGTCTAATCCAATCAATGAGCATTTAGGCAATTCTTTTTTGATTACTTTACTTAATACAGGTCCTATGTACCCTAAATTGCCTGTTACTAAAATTTTCATTTTTATAGTTAAATCAATTAATACAATACATTAAGGCACCCCACTTAATAATTGTTTTTGTATGTTTTCCCTAAAAAATTATTAATAACATCAGTTAAAATTTAATATTTTTTAAATGTTCATAAACCAAATTCTAAGTGATTTTTAATTTTTATTCTGATAGATTTCTTGTAATATTTCTTAATTTAAGATAAGAATTTTTAATTAGAGGTACTTTTCTTAAGGTTAATTTAAAAGGAATATAAACTTTAAAAGATCTAAATAATTTCAGATTTGAAAATACTATTGTGGAAATTATTTTTCTAAATAATGGTATATTCCATATTACAAAGAAAACAAATTTAAAAGGTTTTTTTATTAAGCTATTAAATCCTCCTCTATTAGTTTTACTTACGTTTCTAAGTTCGCTTTGAAAATTATCAGATGTAATTTGGGGTATTAAATTATCTTTTCCAGGATTATAAGATTTACTTGCGATTTTTTGATTTTGATTATTACCAGGAAAATTAAAGTCATCGAATCTAGAATTAATTAATAAATGGATATTAGGAGTATATAAATTTTCAATATCTCTAAGAAATCTCCTTGTTGACAAAAATTCTGATTTTTTCAAATTAGTAATATATTCATAATTATCATTAATTAATTTATATTGATTATAAAATTCAAATAAAGATTTCTCAAAGTCAAAAAAACTTTCAAAAGACATTTTTTCTAGTGAAAAATTTAAAGGAAAAAATCTTTTAAAATCTTCCTTATTTTCTATATCTATGGAATAAGTTGAAGAGATAATTGAGGGCTTTAGTTTATAAAAATAAAGAGAATCTTGTATTTGGGGAGTTAAATAGTTACGTATAGAATCTTTTTTTAAATCAACAAAAAATCTGGTTTCATTTATTAATTTTTCTTGATGCTTCAGGAAAACTGACTCATGCAAAAACAAGACATTATGTTCCTTAGAGAAATTTTCTAGAGAATATGCTACTTGATTGAGAAATTGTAGAAAATTTGAAATATTATTATTAAATAATTGATTTTCCTTTTCATCAATAACAATTATTAATAGTAAATTAGATTCATTATAATAATCCGTATATTTTAAGAAATTTTTGAGAAATAAATTAAAGAGTTTATCTTTTTTGCCAGAGTTAAGTGCTAATAAAACAAATTTGTCTTTAAGGTCTAGATTTAATTGATCATAGTAATTTTCAGTTATATTCTCATAAATTTTTGAAGATAATACATAACTTTTACTTGCAATTGAATCTCTAAATATTATTTTTGACATTATATCTGCATATTCTAGTTGCTTTTTATTCTCGAAAATTATTTTATGACAAAAGTTTTTTATTGCATAAATTTCTTGAAAATAGTTATCATAATTATCACATTTATTTTTATTAAAAAAGTTAAATTTATATTTTAGCCCTATAATTTTTACATAATTATTATTCGTTTCTTCGTATTCTTCTTTATAGTAAAATCTACCTATTTTGTAATGAATTTTTTCAAGATTAGTTCCCTCTTTGTTAATTTTTTTTGTGATGATTTCAGGATTCATCATTACTATTGATTTAACAGCAATATCCCTATATTCGAAAATTCTATTATTTTTTTTAAAGTAAAGTTCTTTATTATCTAGCTCATAAAAATGCATATTTCCTTCTAAAAATTCTTTATCATCAGTTTCTATTGATTTTAGAATTTCATTTTCGTCGCATATAATTATGTTTTTGCCAAATTTAAGTAAATTTTGACAGAATTTATTAATATAAAATTTTGTAGCTTTATTGCTTAAAGAACGGCAATTTAATTCTTTAATAGGGAGTGCTAGTAGAAAATCAATTTGTTTCATGTTAACTATGAATCTAAAATTCTATAATCATAGACTGAAGTATCTTGTTTATATAGAGTATAATTTTTTTCTGCTTTTTTAAGAATTGATTTTAAAAATTTATGATCAATTTGACTTAATAGTGTTTTGTTTAATTTAATAATTTCGTTTTTAAGATCTTCAAGTGCTTTTGGATTTTTCTCTAAATATTCAATTGTTTCATAGTAGGAACCATTAAATTTATTTATGGATATAAATCCCAAATTAGAATCATTTAAAGATGCATCTAATCCAAAGCCTGCAGAAAGGATAGGGACTTGGTTCATTATATAATTATTATTCCTTTGTCTTAGACTTTGCCATCCTTCTAGATTTCTTAAATTTATTGACAATCCGAGAGAGGCCATTGGGAGAATTTCTATTAAAACCTCCCCACCAGTATCCCAATCATTAATAACAATAATTTTATTTTTTGAGATATTAACTTTTTTTAAATTTGTTTTTTCATCAATAAAACAGCATATGTCTTGCGAATTAATAAGGGTCTTCTTTATATTCATAATCTGTTCTTCATGTTCAAATAAATTAGAAACATTATTAGCAAATCCTGTAATCACCAATTTAAACTTTGTTTCTGGATTTTTTTTGCAAAATAGTATAAAGTCTTTTACAAAATTATAAAAATCTACCCAACACCATATTCCTCCGGCATTTACTATTAGTTTATATTCTTTTAAATCTACATTAATCCATTTGGATATTTTTTTGGATAACTTTGTTTTATCAGTTCTTAAAAACTCTTTTTCAAATTTCAAGGGCGATTGAATAACTTGAATTTTGCTATCTATTGAATCTTCATTAAAAGGTATTAAATATTCATAAAGATGCGACATAACTTCTTTCATCCTTGTGTTATTAGTTAAAAGCAGATCCATTGCATTTTTGAGGCCAAACAAAAAATTATTAAAGTATTCTGGAGGATGTAATGTAGGAGATTCGATCCAATGCATTGCTACAGCAAATCCAATTTTATAGCCCTTAACATTCATTAATTGACTTAAAATTGTTATGTCTGCAAAAATAAAATCTCCTTTTTCAACTTCTATTACAGTCCTATCAAATTCATATGAATTTCCCTTTTTTGATATTTTATAAACCTCAGATTTCTCTGGTGTGATTAATTGAAGTGAAGAATAATAAACATCATATAAAAAAGAATCAAAATGCAATCCGAAAGATAAGCCATATTTGTCATGACTATACATTAACTTTAAAGATTTCTCATTCAACATCTTTTCAAGATTTGCAAAATCTAATATAAAGATAAGTTTTGAATCATGTATATCCATAATTTAATTATTTGATACAAATGCTAAATCTTAGAGAAAATAATTAAGATTGAAATATTTTTAAGTATATTCTGTAAAGGATGATTTTTTTCTATTGAGAAAATTTTAAAAAATGGCAAATTTCTAATTATAGAATCCATATTTTCATTTATACATGAAAAAAACATTAAACAAAAAATGTTTTTATCAAAATATGAATAGAAAGATTTAACTTTTAACAATATAAAAATCAATATATAAGCATGATATACGATCGGATAAATCTTGTATAATATTTTTTAATATTTTTTAAATAACTTATTTTGAATATTAAAAATTTCCTAAACTAAATTTTTATTGAACATAAATTTAAGTTATTTTTTTAACCTCTAAGAAAAGAATTTCTTTTTGCAAAGTTTTTAATTTTTGCTGCTTTGTAAAAAGCTAAAGAATTACTTGGTTTAGAAATTAATTTAATAAAATCATCTAATTCATCAAATTTAAAATCATCATTAAGTTGATCCTTATAATTGATTTTTGTTTCATAAAATTGAGTCTCTATCTCATTTATTAAGCTTTTACTATTATTAAGCGATGTAAATTCAGAAGGTATAATAATTGGGTTTTTAATTAAGGTGGGAATATCGGTATCAAAAATTATAGGTCTCATTCTAAAAGTTTCAAAATAACTAGTTCTAACTCTATTTCTTAAAAAAGACTCTAATTTGTCTTCACTTGTATCAATTCCTGCATCACTTTGTTTATGTAAAGAAGTAATAATTTCTGAAGCATAATTCCAATCTAAAAATAAGACTCTTGTTTGAATATCAATTTCTTTAAAAGAATAAGCAATTAGTGAACCTTGATTAGCTAAAAATTTTTCTAATTCTTTTTGTTTTCTAGAGTATTCTTTTCTAGAACTATCAGGGAAAAAACCAGCGATTATTATTCTTAAATTAGTTTCCTTATTTGTTTTTAATTCATTACATAATTTTTTTAAGATAACTTCGGAATTAGTCCAAGGATAAAAACCTCCACTAAATAGAATCTTATACGTATTGTGATTAAATAAATCAGGAAATTTTTCTTCAGGTGGGATTTCATTAAAAGCTTTGGATTCGAAAGTTTCAAGCAAATTATTTTCTTTTATTGAGTTAAAAACAAAAATCTTCTCTTCAATTGAATTCCCTGTTAATAAAGAAATAAAAAAATTAAGAAATTCTTTTTGTCTAATATTTTGCACAATAACTGCATCGAATAAAAGTATAGTATCTAATAAGATATTATAAAATTCTCCATTATCGTAATGCGATAACATTTCGACAAAATATAAACCTGCGCTATAAAGAGTAAATTTAATTGGTTTTTTTGGGGTTCTTATAAATTTTCCTGTTTTCGAATAAAAATATTCTACATAGAATTGGTTACCTGGGATATCTACTTTTCTTGAGAAAATATCTTTTTTGAGAAACATATATTGAGTTAAATCTCCAACATTTTTAATATCTTTAAACTTACTTATAAAATGATAAGGAGAAAAAATAGTATCAATTAAATATAAAACATCTTCTAATAGAAATTCTGACTTTTTAATTGAGTAGCCATTATTGGATTCATGAAGTTCAAATAAAAATCTATTTTTCTGAAGAAATTCATCAGAGTAAAATCCAATTCCAATTCCATTTATATAATCTTCTTCTAATATAAAATAAACTTTGTTTTTCTTTCTTTGTAATTCCCTGGCTAAGCAAATTAAATGCATATCGTGAGAGAAAGAAGGTTTTTTATTTGAAAGAGATAAGTTTGCATTTGAGGAAATATCTCTTAACCAATCATTATCAGAAATTGAAATTAAAAATGAATTCATTATGCTTTTAGTATTCGCTATTAGAAATATTTTCGCTATTAAATATTTCTTTATGAATATTGATCATTGAGAATTTAGGGCTAATTTTATCTTGAAGTGGTTTTTTAATAATATCAAGCATACTATCAACTGCTTTGTCGAAAATGATCTTATTTTTATTATTAAATTCAGCAGTATTTAAATTTTGTAAGCTTGAACCACTTTCCTCTATCCACTGCAATGTTTTTTTAAGAGAATTACCGTGATAAGCAGTTGATATTATTCCTGAACTAAATTTTTCATGAGATATTGGACTAAAACCATCAATTATTATTGGTTTTAAATATTCTAGGTAATCATAAATAATTGGATTTAAATTCTGCCAATCTAATACTGTTTCCTCTTGAATATGGAGAAAATAATCATTTAAGAGATAAAGTTTTCTAAATAATTTGTTATAAATTTCCAAATTACTAAAAAAATGTATTTGCGAATCAATTTTTAATAATTTATCAAAAGTTATATCGAAGCTTGATATATTTTTATTTTTATATAAATTATAAATTTCTTCAATTGTAAATTTCTCACTTTTACTAATATTAGAAACAACTAATTTAAACTTAACATTTTGGTTTTTTAAGAAAAACTGATTTAACTCATCAAAGAAATAGTCTAAGACTGATTTTTTTTCAAAATCCATCTTACATAAAATAATAGTATTATTATGAATAAATTTTTCATTAAATGTTTTAAAAAATTTATCTTCTCTTGATGTAATATTCTTACGATATTTAATAAAACTATAATGATTATTATTATATGGGATTGAAAATATTCTTTCACAAATATTTATACCTAAAATTACATTTCCAAAAAAATTGATGAAATCGGATGACCTTTTATTATTAGTTAAATAAAAGTCAACATCATTATTAAATGAATTAAAGAATTCTGTTTTACAATTTTCTTTACTTAGAAAAGTTTCAAGACTTGGAAGTAATAGAATTTTTTTTAATCTTAAAAATTTTAGATTTTTAAAATCCTCTGGGTTTTTCGAAAAAATAATATCTCCTGAATCATTAAATTCTTCGTCAATTTCTGTAATATCTAACTTTTCTGCTGAATAAAGATTAATTTTTAAAAGTTTTAAATTATTAGTTCTTAATCTTAGATAAACACTTTTACCTTTGTTAATTAAATAACCTAATAAAAGAAGGATATATTTATCTTCAATAAATTCTTCAGAAATCTCTTTTTTTTCTTTTATTTTTTGATATTCAAAATCAGAAATATTAAAGAAAAATTTCATTATTCCGAATTAAATTTTAATATTAATTATAGACTTTAAGGAGCCATATTCGAGCAATTACTTTGATTTTAAAATTAAAAATTATAAGAATTAAAGGATTAAACTTTTAATTTTAGGCTTATTTTTCAAATTATGGCCAAAAATAAAATTAATTATTTAATTTATTTTTATATTAAAATTTTGATTTTCTCTATAGAAATTTAAAAATCACTGT
Organism: uncultured Prochlorococcus sp.; assembly: GCA_902595175.1. GTDB lineage: Bacteria > Cyanobacteriota > Cyanobacteriia > PCC-6307 > Cyanobiaceae > Prochlorococcus_A. Next base: position 16,814 of record CACJPB010000006.1, read on the forward strand.
AATGAAATCTAGGTAAATTTTAGGGCTTTTAAAAATTTTATAAGCTTTTAGCATAAATTTCTTTTAATAAATTTATCTCGTAGAAAGGACAATTTTTATAAAAAAGTTTTAATCAAAGATTTAGACTTGAGTTAAAAAAAACCGCAAAATGATTTTTCTTTAAGGAGATTATGATTAGATATTAAACAAAAATACATAATTATTTTTTTAAAATATATATAACTTTCTTTTACTGTATTTAAAAGTTTATTTTTAAATAAATTTCGTGTTCATTTACTATCTTCAATTAATTTTAATATGGTTGGGGATATCATTTTAGTCTGATAATCTCTATTTCCAATATTTACGAAACCATTAGAATCACCAATGTTTGTGTATGAACCTTTTTTCATAGATGTAAATGATGTAAGATTTACCACGTCCTGAATGAGTTCATCATCATATTTAAATTCCAAATAATTATATATTTTTTTTATGTATAATTCTTTATTTTCAATAAGTCTTTTGTAATCAATAATTAATATGGATTTATCTTTGTTTTGTTGTATTTTCTCTGCTATTTTTATTTGATTAGTTATGAAGATAGTATTGTTTTTTATCCAATTCAAACATGATTCATTTGGATGAATTTTGTTAAATTGATCAACTCCAAAACCTGGATCCCTTCCCCCTTTTATTTCATGGTCAAATAAGCTTAATAATGTATCAATAAGATCTCTCTTAATAAAAACTATTTTTATATTTTGTATTTCATCTTCATTTAATAATTCATCTGTCAATAAATTAGGTGATCTATCTCCACATGTTCTATAGCCAATTGATTGAAATATTTCTTTTGTCAAATTTACATTATCATTTAGGATTATATTTTTGTTGCATCCATTTTTTTGTTCTTTTCTAGCAATAAATGGTTCAAATAAAAAATCAGCATTTGTCTTTATATTCTCAATCACTCTTTTTTCGTGAAGACAAATTGTGTTGGGGTTATTATTAACTATTGCCTCTAACAAAGTCGTACCAGATTTATGTGGGCCAGTTAATATAAAAAATGAAATATCTTCGTAATTACTTTGATATTCTTCTAAATCTTTTTCTTTACATATGTAATCATTAATGTTGTTTTTATTTTCTTTGAAAATGCTTATCTTTTCGCCCTCATCTAAATTATTTCTTACTAATAGATCAATATCTAATTCATAATTTCCTGGATAATATTTACATATAGTAAGTATTTTTTTTAAATTTCTAATATTAAATTGAAGTTTAGCTTTATGTAAAAATATATGCACATTATTCAATTGTTCAAATTTATAATCATCGCTAATTAAATCATTAACCATAAGACTAAACTCATCGATTAACTTAATTTTGATATAAGTGACACCATCATCAATCTTAAATTTATAAAAAATACTATTTTTATTTCTATTATTATTTCTTAGACAAGTTATTCTTAAAAATTTGCCCTCTTCAGAATTTAGTTTCATCTTTTAAATCCTACAATAAACAGTAAAAACATATTAATTTAATTCCTTCAGGACCATTGAAAGAATACAACTAAATTATATCAGCTTTAAGAAAAATCCTAGTTAATGATCAAAAATGATCATTTGACCAAATTTTAATGCAGCCTCGGACTGTTGAAGCTTTCACATAGTGACAGACATTTGACGGTAATTCAAAGTGCTCCAGAAATTGAGCAAACTATCAGAGCTGACTTTATCTTAATCATTTTTAATGCTATTGATGCAGCAGCTTTAAATGGATCAAGCATCAGCCGATAGGCGTTTTTAACACTTCGGGCATCAACTGCGTGAAGATTGCGACTAATGGCGGGACTCCAGATTTAGACGATTTGATTGACCTTCAAAAATCTGTTTTTATATATAATGCAGATGTTGGATCAGCAGCTTTTGTAACTAATAGCAAGGTTGAAGGAGTGCTATCAAAGCTCAAGGATAGTAATGGCTAATACTTATTAAGTCCATATGGAAATGAGTTAGGACAGCAGCAAATCTTATCAAGAAGATTAGAGATCAGAACATAATACTTTATGGCTAGAGGAAATGATTAAAGAGATTGAAAAGATTGAAGATACGAATAACAATATATCTGATGCTGCTTAATCTACGATGGTTTGTGATTAATGATATTTATTGAGTAATCAATTATAAATTACCAACAATAATATTATTCCACCTATACCAAGAATTGCATGGTATGGGTCATAATGATTCTGCCAAAGCTCCTTTAAAAATTCCATTAATTTAGTCTTTGGGTCGAGTTAATATCAAGCGTTTCATTTATTTGTTTTATTGGAAGAATTACCTAAGGAAAAAATATTAGAAGAATTAGCAAATTTATTAGATGGATTTAAAATCCTTTATATAACTTTAAATAATAAATAATTTCTGATAAATCATTAATTTTTTGAATCTTTTCTTGGTTAAATTCATTTATTAATTTATTTAGTATTTCAATATCTTTTGAAAAAAACATTAAATTACATTCCGCTTTAAGTCCTGAGATAGATCCTGCATATGAGTCTTCTATAACCCATGATTTCCTTGGATCTACATCCAATATTTTTAATGCTCTCAAATAAGGATCAGGCGAAGGCTTGCCATCAGAAATGAATTTATCATCTCCAAGAACCTTTGTATTGAATAAATTTAACCAGGGATTTGCAGAGCTTTTTATTTTAAAACTTTCACTACTACTACTTGTTACTAGTGCAATAGGTAATTTTGTATTTATACAAAATTTGATTAATTCTATTGCTCCTTTAAAAGGTTTTGCTTTAGTAAGTACTTTATCTACTTTTAACTTTTGAGTAATGAGTAATTCTTCTATTGTGATTTCTTCATTTATCCATTTGAAAACTTTTTTTGCGCAATCTATTCTTCTTCTTCCTTTTAATTCTAGTAATTTATCGTTTGATAAATAGTAATTATATTCTTTTGCGGTTTCATACCAGGCATTAGCTAGTAATGGTTCTGTATCTAGTAATACCCCATCTAAATCAAAAAGAATTGCTTCTGGTAATTCCATCTTTATAGAAATATTTTTTTATTTGCTTTTAAAATTTGGAATATCTTTTTAAAGATAGCTTATTAAAAGGAGATAATTGCCCCTTATTTTAGATCGACTGTCAAAAGTATTTAATATAGCGGTGCAAGTAGTAAGCGTTTCATTTAAAAACCACAAGTGACTTAATCGCATTTTTTCTTTCGATATATTTTCTGCATTTCTTTTTGTTCTGATAAATAATCTTCTTTTGCTTGTTTATTAATTTGATCATATTTGGCTTTAAATTTTTCTATAAGAGCTTGAGCATTTTGTCTTCTTTCTTCGGGCATAAAATCAAAATCTTCATCACTATAATTTCCACTTTTTAAGATAGTTTCAAACAAATAACATTCACTAGATAAATCAATATCAAATTCTTTTATAAAGAAATATTCATTACATAAGCTTTCTATTTCATAAGGACTATCAAAAAGATCCTCCCATTTTGTCTCTATTGCATAAATTTTGGTAATTTGATCATAAGCAAATTCTTTGCTTTGTTTCGCAAATGATATTTTTTGCTGATAATCATTTTTTGATTTATTTATTGCAAATTTAAGGTCTTCGCATAATATTGCTTTATCGTTTCCAAAACCAAATATAAGTGGGAAAACAATAAATAAAGCTAAGCGTTTCATTTAATCGTTGACTTTTTGGTCTAATAATTCTTTTAATTCCTTTGGTAAGTTTAAAAAAGAATCTCTTAAATTTTCATTCTTTTTTCCTATATGCAGTATCCACTCTTTAAATTCTTCTGCTATTGCATAACTGTGTTCATATCTTTCTAGATTATCCATAACAGAAATTCTTTTAGTAGCCCAACAAGTCGCTATATCAATTCTTTTTTTTTGTTTAGTATTTACTGCCAAAATTCATCTAATGCATCAAACACTCTGTTGAGATAATCGTTTGCTCCTATACATTCCCATTTCCCCTTTTCACCAATCGCACATTTGTAGTGCAGTTCTCTCTTGAGTTGCATTAGTTTATTGATCATAGCAACCTTGTCTAGTCTCCCGTTCATAGTAATTCCCTAGCTTCTGTCAATATTTGATTCTTTAAAAAAACAAGCGCGTCTAGTTTTTCCTCTTTTTCTTCATAATTTTCAAATTTCATTTCTGCAATTTCAACAATTGCTTTATCAACCTTTTTAAGCTGTTTCTTAATAACTCCCTTTTTTAGCTGTTTCTTAATAACTCCCTTTTTAAGTTGTTTTTTAATAATCATTTTTGGTATTATGGTTGATTCCATTGGAATTACCTTTTTTCTTTATATTCTCTTTCTTTTCTTCAAAATGCGAGTCCCTCACTTTAAATTCTGGTTAAATTATCTACATAATATCGTTAAGAATATAGTTACCGCTCTTTCAATTTAATTTAATTTAATTTAATCAATCATTGGGTTTGTCATTCTTTCTGATCAATTGGTCTAAAGTTTTTTGATCAGAGACGACAATAAAATCATCAAAATGGATAGATTGATCGGGGTATTCGATTCCAATTTGTTTTCCCGAGTGTCTATAAACACCTATTCTCACATTAGTACCAGTGTATTTTCCTTTCCAGTCAGATGTTATACCTTTGTAATCAAATATTAATTTCTTATCTTTGAAGACTTTTACAAAACCATCATCATCCTTTGTATTGTAGATTCCAATTTTATACGTGCTCCATTCACCTAATTGAGTCACACTAAATGTTTTGTTTGGTGTGAGTTTAAAATTATTTTTTATTTTTTTTTCACCTCTAGTTTTTTCATTACGCACAAACCAATTTGAATCATTTTTTTTATATTTTATATCAATGCGATGCTTAATATTATCTTCTTTATTCCTTCTATTGAAACCAGTACCGGCAGTATTACCTGCTATTTTTAATGTTTTTCCAGTGTCATCAAAACTTATTCTTACAAGAGGATGCGTTCTCATATATACATGTCGATTTTTAAATTCAAAGAACGTTACTCTGCCATCTGTATGTTTAAAATCTTTAGGAAGTCTTGTTTTAAAACCAATCCATATTTCTTTATTTAAAGTGCTTCTTTGCTTTGTCTCAAATATTGCTCTTTCTGTTTCTTTTCCTGAACCTTCTTTAAGAGGATCATTATTCCATCCATGTTTCACTGTAACTTCAAGGTACTTATTGCCATCAAGATCTTTTTTAATTCTAAATGGTTTTAAACCTGCTCCCTTATCGTAGATTCGAAATATTTGGTTGAATGATTTTTCTGTACCCCCACCAGAAGGAGAATTTGATGATGAAGGGTTAGGGTTGGCAACTTTTAATTTTCCTTCTTCTTGTTTTTCAAAGTCTTCAGAAAAATTCCAAGGAGATTTTGTTTTTTTATCTACAGAATCTGGAACAGGTACCTTTTCCCATGAGTATGAATTACCAGTGGTAAAAGACATCAATACTAGAAAAATGCATAATAATTTTTTCACAAAAAGAGAGGTTTTTATCTCTCCAATTTTATATCGACTTTCAATCACCGTAACTATTCTATTGGCCATAACAAATACATTTACCCCCTTTCCAGTTTGAACATTTTTTCTTTTTGCATTTCTTTTGCTTTTTCTTTTTCTTATCAGCCATCCCAAAAACGTTTACTAGTATTTAAATCTTTTTTTTAATTCTCTAATTTTTTATGTCATAAATCCTTTCAGCATCAAAGTAAGCAATCTTTTTAGAAACTTCTTCAGGTAATTGAATTAAAATATCACGATAAATCCTTACTATTTTTGAATATTTTTTCCAGCGGTGCTTTTTATGCGCATCAGTGGCAAATAACAATTTATCTTTATACTCGATTAAGATTTCTTTCCATTCATCTTTTACTTGCTTTTCATCATTTAAAAATCCAGGCCCAAATTTAGATTGTTTAATAGGATCAGAGATGTTTCCTTTATCTCTACTTTTTTTCGATATCGTCATATATACATTGTCATGTGTTGAAAGGATTAATTTAACCTGTTTTGGACTCCCAAAACCCATATGAGGTATTATGAATTTTTGATTTGGGAAATCAAGGAAAAGTTTAGAAAATTTAGGCCAATCTCTTTCCCAATCATAAAACTCCTAATGTGTCATAACAGGAATATTCTTTGAAGAAAACTTCACTAAAAAGTCAGTAAACCCTTTTCCTGATGGGTCTAAATATGTTTCTCCTGATTCATGCTGTCTACGATGAGTCTTATCTGCATGAGTGAATAAGATTTCTCCTACAAAAGAATATTTACTTTATCAATATTTTTCAAAGTTCGCTTTACAAATGATTTATCAATGTCATTTTCATGAAAAAAATACTTTGGTGCACCAAGCACTATTAAGTCTTTGTTGTCTCTATGCAAATTGAGTAATGCTTTTTCATTTTCACCTAAGTATTTTCTACTTCTGGCAAAAAGAGCAATCTTATAAATTCCAGCATCTCTCACTCTAGAAATAGATTTTTCAAATCCTGGTCTTTCATCTAATTGGGCCATTGCATCAAAAAGCGGGCCGTCATAAAAATAGACTTCAAAGGTGGATAAAAGGGCAGTAAATATTCCAATTTTGAATAATTTTTTAATGTTGGAAAAAGTATTGATATACAATTACTTTAGTATCCGAATGAAGCAAAAAAATCATCCTCTTTATATGGAGTTGTATCAATCCATTCTGGAGGATAATCCCCAAGTTTGACGTATTGATAAAGCTTATCTAAATCTGGATCATAATAAGTGTCATTAATTCTTGGATCAGTTATTACTTTGCTTGGATGCATAATAATAATTATTTCTACTCTTCCCTTATAGATTATTTAGATTAAAGCAGCTTTAAATCTCATTTAAAATTTCCTTACAAAGAAAATATATAAATTTTTTTTTCAAAAGCAAGCCTTTATTTAGAATTTAATTTTTGTTGTTACTCTGTTTTTATTTTGAGATTTGAATTCAAAAAGTCCTGTATCAGTAAATATTGTCAATTCATCTCCAGATGTTTCTTGAATTGATAATCCTTCTGATTCTAAGTTTTTAATAAATACATTTCCAAATAGTTTTAAAGTTTTTGAATCATTATCGTAAGTAAGCTTATCTGAGAAGGCTTCAAAATCATCCTTAGTCCTTTTAATAACTACATTTCCAATAGCCTCTAAATAACCTTTTAAAGTATTTTTTTGAGAATCAGATGTAATTGTGTAATTAGTTAATTCCTCCGCAAAAGAGAATTCAGCTAATAGAAATAAAAACGATGCAAGAAGTACTCTTTTCATTTACTCCCAACCCTTTTCTGCATTTTGAATAATCCATTGTGCAAGAACCTTATCCTCATCATCGTTTAATTTATTTTTATAACCTTTCATAAAACCTATCCCATCATTAGCAATTTTTGTTATTGAATTTACATCTGCTATTCCTCTTTTTTCAAGGTCGGAAAGTTTTAATGATTTGGATCCTTTAAGAACGACTGATCCACCTTTTACATGGCAGCCTGCACAAACATTTCTAAAAATTGTTTCTCCATCTTTAATATCAGAAGCCATTAGATATCTATTTTGCAAAAAGGTTTGAAAAATAATTATTAAAGTTATTACAGGAATTACAAATAGAAATTTAAATATTTTCATTTTATCTAGTTGACCTAAGACTAATTTAACTTGTAATTAGTCTTGATTGTTTTAATTACCGATTTCTTAGGATCTTTATTTGGATAACAATTAACAATTCTATATTTACCACCTTTTCTATCTGTCTCAACGAGAGTAAATTGAACAAATTTTTCTTTTTCAACATTTGAAAAATCTTTGACTTCTATTTTGACGATTTCTTCATTATCACTTTCAATTATTCTGGATTTACCTCCACAAAGACGAACAGCAGTTTCTTTAGTTACATAAAATAATTTTTTTTCATCAGTAATGGATGATTCACCTTTCGTGATCGAAATTTCATCTTTTGTAATGGATAAATCATCTTGGTTAATGGATAATTCATCTTTTGTACTGCAAGAAGTAAGAATAAGAATAAATACAAACAGTAGCTTTTTCATATTTTTTTTTAAATGAGGAATTCACTTGTAATTGCTTTTAATTGTTTTTTATTTAGTTGGGTAAGATAGCTATGAATTTCATTTCTAAGTAATCTGTCTTCAACTCTTTTACTTTCAAGAATTGAAAATGTAATGAAGTTAATAAGTTGATTTTTGTTCATTTTTATCTTTTAGGTCTCTATTGTTAAATTTTAATTAAATTCTTATTAAATAAACTTTTGACTATTAGAAAAAATATTTTATTTAAAAATTTAGAAATTTTTTAAACAAATTTATTTTTTACTTAATAACTTCTTAATCCAATTATTTTATTTAAATTGTCTTCTATATTTCTACGCCTTGAATATTGAAGACAATCATATAAAAAAATAATAAATGATTATAAAAAATTCACCTTCTCCCAAAAACTCAAATCAAGCCCAAGAAATAGGGCATATCAAATATTCTTATAAAGAAAGTTTTAAAAGAGAAAATAAATCTATTTTGGATGATTCGGAATTTATTGAAAATTACAATAACGCCCTTAAATCACCACAATCAAGAAGATTGTATAAAGATACAGAGAATGAAATTCATTTGGACTCAATTGAGGCCCAAAATATTTTACCTCTAGATAAAATTTCTATTTAAAATTTTATTTAAAACTACTTTTAAAGATTTTTTAAATATATCTTAAATCCGACCTTCTTTTTTAATGTTAGCTTACTTCTACGTTCATCCAATTTATTTGGACGCATGAAATGAGAATAGGGAACGGGATTCTCATTAACTGCATAAGATCATGAATGAGCTCTCTCAAATAAGAGAAAAAATTACAAGAGCCAAGAGGCTTTATGAAGCCCAAATCTTGGCAACTAAAAATGGAGAAGTTACTCCATATAGAAGATCAGTCTTTGAAGAAAGAATTAGGGAAGCACAAAAAGAAATGAGATCGCAAGACACCAAAAAATAAATTCTTTTGTAAAAATCTATTTTGTATCAGCTACATTCTTGAAGAAATCACAGTAAGCCATTAATTCTGATTCGGTTTCAATTTTTAGATTTAAATCATTAATTGCTTTCTTGGTATCAATTCTGTAGCCATACCAATCTAAACAAACTTCTCTCTGCCTTTGGGTTTCAGAAACCTTTTGAGTACCTATTTTGTTTGAGTTACTAGTACAACTCGCAAGGAAAATAGTTGAGAGAGCTAGTAGTGGGAATAATAGTATTTTCATTTGTTAATCACAACAACTTTCCGTTGTTACTGAAGAAGTCCAAGATGATTCTTCCATTGTTGAAAGGTCAACTCTATGCGTTGCCATCCAGTCACCATTAGCTTCTAAAAACTTTTGAATATTACCTTCTGGAGCTTGATGAATAACAATAACTTTTTGAGGATCTTTCTTACTTACTCCTCTAAAAAGTGGCTTAATATAAAATTCTGAATGCCTTTTATCTGCCTCTGCACTATCAAATATTGCTGCCCATTCATCGAAAGTGCTTTCAATTTTAAAAGTAAAAACAGATGTTATAGAACAAGACATAATAAAATATTATTTGTAGCCATAAAATAAGTCTGTTTAATTAAGGTTTGGTTAATTATCTTTAAACGGAATTAAAATACCTTTTTTTTCAAATTTGAGCCAACCTTTTTTTTCTAGTATTTTTAAATTTCTAGTTACGGTTACTCTTGTTGAAGAAATTGAATTACCGATAATTTTATGGGTAAAATTAAATTCTTTTAAATTTAGATAAATATGTTTATCTTTTTTTAAGCCAATAATTGAAGATAAGTATAAAAGAAATTCTTTTAGTTTTTCTTCTGATTTTTTTATATGACTTATTAATAAAAGTTTTTCCAATTGATCAATTCTTTTTAGACTTTTTGTTAATAAGTCTGTAGATGAAAAAAATAGCCCTCTTTTAATTGTTTTAATTTCGCAATTTGTCAACGCAATTAATTTAATATTTTCGTAGTTACATGTTTCCAAATTTATTACAACATTTTCATTTATTATCCCAACAATATGTTTCTTATTCTTGATTTTTGATTCCATTATTAATATTCCTGATTTGACTTCTAGTATTGTATTTTCTTTAAATTCTATATTTTGCTTTTCAGGAATTATCATATTTATTTCTTAAATGCTTTCACCCTAAATTTGTAAAGTTAAAAATAAATTAAAAATTATTTAATTCCCTAATAAATCTGATTAAAAATTGACTTACTCAAAATAAAACAATTAATCAGAATTTAAACTCTTTTTGGGAAAAAGTTAACCTCTTTAGAGCAAGTTAAATATGGAGAATAAATTCAACACTAATGAAAAATTTATTAAAGATAGTCTTAGGGCTATCAATAATCAGTACAAGTATTTCAAGCTGCGGAAATAAATCAAATGATTTAATTGGAGATTTAGATTTATCTGATTGCAATCCAAATAATACTGTTGACAGCCAATATTGTGATCGAGATGGAGATTTTCTCGCAGATCTACCCCTTTCCGAAGATGAATGGATAGATCCTGAAACCATTGTGTTCTCATATACACCTGTTGAAGACCCCTCCGTTTATGCAAAAGTTTGGGAAGATTTTGTAATACATATGTCTAAGGTGACTGGTAAAAAAGTCACTTTCTTACCAGTTCAATCTTATGCTGCTCAAGTTGAGGCAATGAGATCTGGACGTCTTCATGTAGCAGGAATTAATACTGGAAGCAATACAGTGGCAGCAGCATGTGCAGGAGCAGTTCCATTTGGAATGATGGCTAAAAAAGATTTATCTTACGGTTATGAAATGGAAATTATTGTTCCTTCTGATAGTCCAATTAATTCCCCTGCAGATTTAAAAGGTAAAAAAGTTACATTTACATCTAAGACATCTAATTCAGGATTTAAAGCACCATCGGCCATTCTCAAAGGAGAATTTGGTCTTGAGGCAAATAAAGATTTCACCCCAGTCTTTTCTGGCAAGCATCAAAATTCAATAATGGGTGTTGCAAACAAAGATTATGAAGTAGCACCAATTGCTAACTCAGTTCTTACAAGAATGGATGCAAGAGGTGTTGTTGATTCTTCTAAAATAAAAACTATTTATAAATCCCAAACCTTCCCAACGACAGGTTATGCTCATGCTCATAATCTACATCCAGCTGTAGTTGCAAAAGTAAAGCAAGCTTTTTACACCTATAACTGGGATAATTCAACATTAGATAAAGAATTTAAAAAGGCTGATAGATTCATTTCAATAAGTCACAAGCACGATTGGGATGTTATTAGAAAAATAGATAAGGCTAATGGTGTTGTTTATGATTGCAAATAAAAATTTTTAATCATAAATAAAATCAGACTTAATGCTTAAAACAATAAACCTCAAAAAGGTTTATCCAAATGGAGAAGAGGCTCTTAAAGGAATAAACCTAGAAATTCCTAATGGGCAAGTAGTTGCTCTTATCGGTCCTTCAGGTGCTGGTAAAAGTACTTTTATTAGAACAATAAATAGATTAGTTGAGCCCACTTCAGGGAAAGTTTATTTCGCTAATGAAAAAAATGACATTACTTCTTTAAATAAATCTAAATTAAGAAAAATAAGAAGACAAATTGGAATGATTTTCCAGGAATTTGCTTTGGTAGAAAGATTAAGTGTAATGGAAAATGTCCTTTCCGGCAGATTAGGCTACGTAGGATTTTGGAATAGTTTTTTCAGAAAATTTCCTCAAAAAGATATCGAAGAAGCATTCCGGTTGCTTCAAAGAATTGGACTAGAGCATATGCTTGATAAAAGAGCCGATGAATTATCAGGAGGTCAGAGGCAAAGAGTAGGAATTGCTAGAGCTTTGATACAAAACCCAATGTTACTTTTAGTAGATGAACCTACAGCTAGTTTAGATCCAAAAAATTCTAGACAAATTATGCGATTAATATGTGAGTTATGTAAGGAAAGAGATCTTGCTGCGATTATAAATATTCATGATGTTTATCTTGCTCAGAATTTTGCAGAAAGAATAATAGGTTTAAAAGCTGGAAAAATTGTTTACGATGGCAAGCCAAGTGGCTTATCAGAGACAATACTTACAAAAATATATGGAGAAGAAGACTGGTCTAAAACTGTAGCAAATTAGGAATATATTAAATGAATGATAAGAAAGTAATTTGGAAAAGAAAACCGTTAATAAAAAATAGGTTATTAAGAATTGGATTAATTTTGCTAATTAGTACTTACTTATTATCTGTTTTCCTAACTACCGAAATTGATTGGCAAAGAATTCTTGAAGGGATCCCAAGGGGTAAAAATTTTATATTTGCTTTTTTCCCTCCAGATTTTATAACTAGATCTGATGAGATTTTGGCAGGTATTTTTGAAAGTCTATGGATGACTATTGTTGCAACTATTGTGGGGATACTTATTTCTATACCTGTATCCTTAGGGGCGGCTAAAAACATAGCTCCTAAATTTGTTTATTTCTTATCAAGAGGAGTTATCACATTGTCGAGGAGTTTTCAGGAAGTTATCCTAGCAATATTTTTTGTTAAGTTAATGGGTTTTGGACCTTTTGCTGGGATGGTAACTCTGAGTTTATCGACAATAGGGTTTTTCGCTAAATTATTATCTGAAGATATTGAAGACATAAATAAATCCCAAGCTGAAGCAATCAAATCTACTGGCAGCAATTGGTTTCAATGGGTTAATTATGGTGTCCAGCCTCAAGTTATGCCAAGATTTATTGGATTATCTTTATACAGATTGGATATTAATTTTAGAGAGTCAGCGGTAATTGGAATTGTTGGGGGAGGAGGTATTGGTTCTACCTTAAATACAGCTTTTGATAGATATGAATTTGAGACTGCAGCGGCTGTTCTTATCGTAATTATTTCTATCGTGATGATTGTTGAATATACATCTAGTCATCTCAGGAAATTAATAAAGTAATGCCAATAATAAAACAAAAGGATTACAAAACCTGGAAAAAATTTGATCGAAAAAGAGATTTACAAAACTGGCTTTGTTGGTTCTTAGGTACTTTAATTTTTAGCTTTTGTTTCGGTCTGATTAGTAGTAAAACAATCTGGTTTTATGTTTTTGATTCACATAATGAGGCTTTAGATCTTTTAGGTAGGATGTTTCCTCCAGAAACTAATTATTTCTTAACTTTAATAAAACCTATTTGGGATACTTTAAATATCGCGACTATTGGTACAACGATTGGAACTTTAATTGCAATACCATTAGCTTTTTTATCCGCAAACAATACTACCCCAAGTAAAAAGTTTATAAGACCTTTAGCCTTATTTTGCATAGTTTCAAGCAGATCAATTAATTCAGTAATCTGGGCATTACTTCTGGTTGCAGTTGTCGGTCCGGGAGTCTTGGCTGGCATAATTGCTATCGGATTAAGATCGATTGGATTTTGTGGAAAATTACTTTATGAAGCTATAGAGGAAATTGATGAAAACCAAATTGAAGCTATTGAGGCAACAGGGGCAAATAAAGCACAAATTATGACCTTTGGCATAGTGCCTCAAATTCTCCCAGCATTTACGAGTATTTCTATTTATAGGTGGGATATAAATATAAGAGAAGCAACTGTTGTTGGCTTAGTTGGAGCAGGAGGTATAGGGATAGAATTAGATGCTCAAATAGGAGACTTAGCTTGGGCTAAGGTATCAGTTATTTTATTAGCAATAGTAGTGGCAGTAGTTTTTAGTGAATGGATTACAGCAAAAATAAGAAAGGCTATTATTTAGACTAAATTAAATACTAGTATGAATATTTGATTAAAAAAATTTTAAATGCAATTTTCTGATAGATATCTAAGTATTTGGGTTTTCTTAGCAATGTGTATTGGATCTTTATCAAGATCAAATAAAAAATCAAAAAACCTTCTTTTATGAAAGTAAAAGTGCCATTCTGCACTATCAGGAACAGTGCCTTTTTCTCCATCAATAACCATTTATGGAGTTTTGGCCTTGTCTGCGTATTTGTTAGTTCTGTTGCTCATGTCGTAACTGTAATTTTGAGAAACAGACAATGATTATTTATAAGTACCTCATGCTCAAAAGCAAGGATCAACCCGTACACTTTCTATGTCTTGCTAATAAGATAGACCGATTTTATTTAACTTGCAATAGCAAATACCCTACAAATACAGAACAAATTAATTTGCACTAGATTTTGCACTAATCGTATTAAATTATAATCCTCAAATCCCTGAAAACCTAATGGAGCCAAGCGGACTCGAACCGCTGACCCCCTGCATGCCATGCAGGTGCTCTACCAGCTGAGCTATGGCCCCATTACTTCAAATATACCAATTCACACCTTGATATTTATATTTTCAAGATATGAATTTACCTAAAATTAAACTTTTCGCCAGACAGCTAATAATTTTCCTTGAAAAACAACTTCATCTAAATTTAACTCAATTGGCTCGTACGCTGGATTCGCTGCTTCAAGAAATATTTTTCCTCCTCTCTTAACAAAATACTTTAAAGTTGTCCCTAAACCTGGAACCAATGCACTAACAATAGTTCCGTTTCTAAGAGAGTATGAATCTTTAATTGGCTCCATCAAAACCATATCTCCATCTGCAATACATGCGTCTATCATAGAATCTCCATTCACTGTAAGAGCAAAAACATTTTTCCTTTTTAAAACATCAGAAATATCTAAATTCTCTTGAACATCAGAATAAGTTTCAATTAAACCTCCAGCTGCGACTGATCCCATAATTGGTACTCCTTCTATAATTTCATCAACTATTTGCATTGTTCTTGCTTTACCCTCTTGCCAAGAGATATAGCCCTTTTCTTGCAAATGTTTTAAGCGACTTTGAATTGGAGCAGGAGATTTTAATCCCATAGCTTGCATCATTTGTCTGATGGATGGGCTATGTTGAAAGTCTTTCATATATTCTTTTATCCACCCATAGAGCTCATTCTGAGCTTGGGTAAGATCGCCCCCTGAAGAAGTTTCCATAAAACAAATGTACTCTAATACATTTGTACCCTTTTATTAATTAGTTTGCAAGTATTCCTATTGGAGAAGACAAGATAAAAGAGCTTGTTGAGCATGTAATCTATTTTCCGCTTGATCAAAAATTCTACTTTTTTGACTTTCAAATATTTCATCAGTTATTTCTTTTGATCTATACGCAGGGAGGCAATGAAGAATAATTGCATCTTTATCAGCTTTACTAACTAAATCGCTATCAATAGAGAAACCATTAAAAACTTTTTCTTTCTCATCTTTTTGATTTTCTTCACCCATAGATGACCAAACATCTGTATAAAGAACATTTGCCCCAAAAACAGCAGAATGAGGATCATTAGTGATTTTCAACAAATTTTTATTCTTATATATTTCATATGCTTTTTTAATCAAAGCCGAGTTAGGTTCATAACCTTTAGGACATGCAATCCTAACTTCTACTCCTAATAACGCACCACATAAAATAAGAGAATTTGCGACGTTATTTCCGTCTCCAATAAATGTCAAAACTACATCGTTAAAATCAAGAAATTCCTCTTTAATTGTCATAAAATCAGCTAATGCCTGACATGGATGTTCTAAATCAGTAAGTGCATTAATAACTGGCTTAGAGGACCATTTTGCATACTCTTCCAAATCAGTTTGTTTAAACGTTCTTATCGCAAGAACGTCGCAGTATCTACTTAGCACTCTTGCTGTATCTCTAATTGGCTCTCCCCTCCCAATTTGTGAAGTAGTAGGATTTAAGTCAACTGTGGTGCCGCCAAGTCTTGACATTGCCACTTGGAAACTAACTCTAGTGCGAGTTGATGACTTATCAAAAATTAACCCTAAAACTTTTTCTTTGAGTTTTATATTTAGATCTTTATTTTTAAAATTTTTGGCTAACTCTAAAATATGAATAAATTCTTCAAGTGAAGTATCCAAGCTTGATAAAAAATTCTTACTTGCAAGCTTAATCGGATTTAACATCTAACTTTATACGAAAACCTAAATTCTACTATGCAGGCATTTTACTCTCTGCTAAGAGGGTTTTAAGATCCTCACCCTCTATAACTTCTTCTTGGAGAATTTTTTGAGAAATCGATTCAAGAAGAGGTAAATTATTCCTCAAAATATTTAGTGCTGTTTCGTGTGCATCATCAACTAAATCTCTAACCTCTTTGTCTATTGCTTGAGCAGTAGCATCACTAACAGATCTTCTTGGATTGTTTCCATTTCCTAAGAACTGACCTCCACCTTGTTTATCATAAGCAAGAGGACCAAGAATATCACTCATTCCAAATGTGCCGACCATTTGTTCTGCTATATCAGTTGCTCTTTGTAAATCATTTGAAGCTCCGGTAGTAATCTTTCCAAAGACAACCTCTTCTGCAGATCTTCCTCCAAGAAGAGTAGCTATTTGCCCTTTCAGTTCTTCTTTGGAATTCAAGAATCTTTCTTCAGTTGGCAATTGAAGAGTATAACCAAGAGCACTCATACCTCTTGGTACAATCGAAATCTTTGCGACTTTAGAACCTCCAGGCATGAGATGGCCAACTATTGCATGACCAACTTCATGATATGCAACGACTTTCTTTTCATCATCTTGCAAAACACGACTCTTTTTTTCCAAACCAGCAACAACTCTCTCAATAGCCTCACTTAAATCTTGTTGCTCTACGCTTTTTCTTTTGGCTCTGGCTGCAAGTAAAGCAGCTTCATTTACCATGTTTGCTAAATCGGCACCTGCAAAACCGCTTGTTGCTTGAGCAATTGAATCTAAATCTATAGAGTCTGCTAATTTAACTTTTTTTGTATAAATTTCTAGAATTGTTTTTCTTCCTGACAAATCAGGTCTATCTACTAAAACTTGCCTATCAAATCTTCCAGGTCTTAATAACGCAGCATCTAGGACTTCCGGTTGGTTAGTCGCAGCAAGAACAATAACAGGCTTATCAGCTGAAGCAAAACCATCCATTTCAGTTAGCAACTGATTTAAAGTTTGTTCTCTTTCATCATTGCCACCAACTACTCCCATAGATCCAGAACGGCTTTTACCTATAGCATCTAATTCGTCAATAAAAATAATGCAAGGAGCTTTTTTCTTTGCTTGTTCAAACAAATCCCTAACTCTTGCGGCACCTGCACCTACAAAAAGCTCAACAAATTCAGAACCTGAAATGATAAAGAAAGGGACTTCTGCTTCACCAGCTACAGCCTTTGAAAGAAGAGTTTTTCCTGTTCCTGGAGGTCCCACAAGAAGTACACCTTTAGGTATTCGCGCTCCAATATCGGTATATCTTTCAGGTTTTTTTAAAAAATCAACTATCTCTGTTAATTCATCCTTAGCTTCATCAACTCCAGCTACGTCTGCGAATGTTACTTTTGATTCATCATCTGGGACATAAACTTTAGCTTTGCTTTTAGTAAAACTTAGAGCTCCCTGAGCACCTCCGCCACCCATGCTTCTTCTAGCAAAAAATTGTAAGACAAGGATAAAAATCAAAGGAGGTACAACCCAGCTCAATATAGTTGAGAAGAAGTTAGGTTTCTTTGGAGGAGCAGCAGCGAATTCCACACCTTTACTTTCTAGCCTTTGGGGCAGATCCATATCAAAAATTGGGGTTGTTGCTAAAACTGAAGGTGCTCCTTCTTCAGCTCCATTTAACTCATATCTAATCTGTTCTTGAGTGATATATGCACGCTTAACTTCACCATCATTAACCTGATCTATAAATAAAGAGTAAGGAACCCTGGGTATTTGCATATTTTGATTAGGGAAAAGGCTACTAAAAAGAAGTAGTGCTCCAACTCCTATCAAAATTATATTTACAATTCCAAATCTTCTATTAGGTTGATTATCGTCTTGTCTTATTGGCATAATATTAGTCAAATTTGTACTTATTATAAACTAAACGATGAGTTTCCGTCCCTGTATCGTTTTTTTTGGGTAAGAACCGTACGGTACTTGGATTAATATAAATTATTAAAATTAATTATTAAAATTAATTTTCAAAACAACTTTTAAAGCATATATCATCATTTATCAAACTTACCTGAGAATCACTTAAATTAATAATCTCATTCATATCTTCAAATTCAAAATCGCCAACAGGATTCATACTATTTTCTCCACCTAAAATTTTTGGAGCAATAAAGGTAATAATCTCTTGAATACAGTTAGATCGGATAGCTGCAGTAGCTAGTCTAGGGCCACATTCCCAAAGCACTTTATTACAACCTCTTCTAGCAAGAATTTCTGAAATTAACTCTGGATTATCTGATGATACCTTTTCAACCTCAACACTTTTCGGAATCCTTGAAAGGTAGCTTTCATTCGCTGAAGAAGAATTATAAATAACTAAAGTTTTTGCCTTATTACAATCCCAAAGATTAGATTTTGAGGGAAGATCTAAGCTTTGTGTGAAAACAACCCGCAAAGGCTCTGGTTTTTTTGAACCTCTAGAAGTTAAAAGTGGATTATCTTTTCTTAATGTGTTTCCACCAATTATTATTGCGTCAAATTCTGCCCTATAAGAGTGAACTCTTGACCTTGATTCTTTATTAGTAATCCACTTACTTTTCCCATTCTTAAGAGCTACTCTCCCATCTATACTCATTGCCCATTTGAGAACTCCATATGACTTACTAGTAATATTCCTGTATATAAAATCCTTATTTAAATCTAAGGATTCTTTTTTACATAATCCTAAGTGAACTTGTATTCCAGCCTCCTTTAACATTTTAATACCTTTACCAGCGACTCTTTTATCAGGGTCTTCAATAGATATATATACCTTTTTTATCCCAGAGGATATAACCTTATCTACACATGGAGGTGTTTTACCATGGTGGCAGCAAGGTTCAAGATTTACATACATTGATCCTCCTTTAGCATCTTTTTTTAAATTATTAAAAGCCATTGCCTCTGCATGAGGCATGCCAGCCTTGTAATGAAATCCTTCTGAAATAAGGTTTCCATTGTTATCAAGTATCACTGCTCCCACCCTTGGGTTTGGACTCGTTGTATTTTTGCCTAAAGACGCCAAAAAAATTGCTCTTTTCATCCATTTTGTATGACTTACATTTTTTTCAGACATCTCCAAAAATAAAATTCAGTTTATTGATCTCCACTCTTTAACAACAAAAGGAGGAACAGGTAACTCAGAAAAAACTCCTGACAAAGATAATCTTAATGGTCTATTTTTATCTAAATTTCTGATCAATTCATCAAGATCAAATTCTGCAGCAGCTTGTCTTCCATCATTTGCTAATTCCAAATTAAGTAATGTTTTATCATCTAAAAGCCACTGTTTTCTCCCTGATTCAACCCTTAAGTCAGTGGGATGATCAATTCTAAGATTTCCAGGATATCCTATTACTCTCAATATCAATTTATCTTCAAAAAGTGGAGATTTATAAGCCACTAATTGCCAAGTTTCAAAGTCCAAGTCCCTTAAAAACTCACTACTAGCAATTATTAATTCCCCGTTTATTTCTGTTTCTGCAACTTCTGCAGATACTTTTAATGGATTAAAAATAAAGGATATTAGTAAAAGTAAAGGTAATATTCCTTTTAAAAAAATATTTTTATTTGATTTTGTAATTTTCTTCATTTTCAGAATCCATCAGGGCGTCTAGAGTTACAGCTGTTCTTACAATAGCTTGATACCTTTTGATTATTTTACGATTTTTTTCTATAACTCGAGATAAATTCAAAGTGTCTTTTTCAGAATAGCTAGATGTTAAATCGTTAGAATCTTCTTCAATAAACTCAAATTCACTATCTTTATTAATTAGAGTTAATAATAAATCATGTAATCTCTTTCTTCTTTCAGACAATTAATTTACTATGATAGCTCGATTAATAATAAGATAATTTAATAAAACATTCAAACAGTTTAGTTCCTTTTCATGAAATATTGATGACTGAAGTTTATAGAAAAATACATGTGGTAGGCATTAATTCATATATATTTGAAGATTTACCTTCCAAATTACAAGATTTATTTATAAAGACAGGAAATATTGCAGTTCCAAATTCATATTTTGAAGAAATTAAATCATGGAGCGAAAATGGTTTAAAAAAAAAGAAATCTTTTTTTTCGAGCAACAGTAATAACGAACTTGTTGACTGGCTTAGATCTCAAAAAAATGATGTTATTTTAATTTCTAGAGGAGATCCACTTTGGTTTGGTATTGGAAGATTATTACTAGAAAATTTCTCAAAAGATGAATTAATTTTTTACCCTTCAAATACTTGCCTTCAATTAGCATTTAGTAAGTTAAAGATCCCATGGCAAGATACTGTTAATGTAAGTATTCATGGCAGAGATTCGATTAAGTTAGTTGAGGCTCTAAAAGCAAGGCCTTTAAGTTTGGCTATTATTACAGATTCAAAAAACGAAAGTTTAGAAATAATTAAAAAACATTTATTAGAATTAAATCTGATTGATTTCTATGATTTTTGGCTTTGTGAAGAGATAGGCTTCGAAAATGAAAATATACGCAAATTAAATCTGAAAGAGTCATTACCTTCAGATATATCAAGTTTGAACATTGTTGTTCTTACACAAACAAAGAAAATTTTTTTAAATAAAAATATCCCTCTTTTCGGAATCAATGACAGTATTTTTAAAACTTTTGATGATAGACCAAATTTATTAACTAAAAGGGAGGTTCGCGTTCAAATCTTAGCTGATTTAGAGCTCCCGAAAAATGGTATCATTTGGGATATAGGAGCAGGTTGTGGATCAATTGGTTTAGAGGCATTAAAATTAAGGCCTAATTTAGATTTGTTTTGTATCGATAAACGGTTTGGATCAAAAGCATTGATAGAAGAAAACTCAAGAAGGCTTGGAGTTAAACCAAAATTTATTTTTGAGGAAGACATAATTAAAACCTTGAATTCGAGAAATTTAGGTTCTTTTGAAAAACCTAATAGAATATTAATTGGAGGATGTGACAAAAAGACTAAACTTCAAATTATTGATGCGATGGCTATGAGCATGAGAATTGGAGATATTATCGTTATCCCAATAATTGACATTCAAACTATTAAAGAGTTGAAAGAGGAATTAGAAGATAAAAATTTCAAAACAAATTTAAATTTAATTCAGACCTATAAAAGCTTAAGTATCGCGGACGGAATGAGATTAGAACCAAATAATCCTGTTTTTCTATTAAAAGGGAAAAAATAAATTTAAGTAATTGTTATTTGTCAGGTTTAGCCACATGGGGCAACCCCCAACCTAGTTTATTTCTTAAAACTTGGAAAAATTCATGATCTTCAAGTCTTATAAACTTCACGGAGTGTTTACTTTTTCTTATTAGGACCCTATCTTCAGGCCAAACATAACAACCAGCATTCCCATCAACAACCATTACTAATCTTTCAGGAGTCGCAGGGAAAACAGTTACTGGTTCTGAATCATTAAATACTAACGCCCTTGATGCCAATGAATGTGGCGCAATTGGAGTTAATTGTACTACTGGACAATCAGGCGTAATAACTGGTCCTCCAGCACTAAGAGAATATGCAGTAGAACCAGTTGGAGTAGATAAAATTACTCCATCAGCTGAAATATCCACAGGAGCATGTCGTCCTATAGAAATCTCAAAGTGACACATACTTGTGAGAGGTTCTCTATGAAGCGCCATTTCATTAAGGCAAAGAGACTCCCATCTCCTCTGATCATTCCTCATTACGCTGATAATAAAGCAAGTTCTTTCCTCAATATCCCAATTTCCAGCAATTATTACATCTAAAGCCTCATCCAAGTTAGATAAATAAGCTTCCGCAAGAAATCCTAAATGACCAGTATTTATTGTAAGAATTGGAATTTTAGCAGGTGCTGTTTGCCTTGCAGCAGAAAGCACAGTCCCATCTCCGCCAAGAACGATTGCAAATTCCATTGATGAATCAAAACCCTCGGGAACGCAATTCATATATCCCAAAGGACGAACATGTTGATCAGGATTTGCGAAACCAACCATCCCTCCAGAGCTACTAACTCTTAGAACTTCAAAATTAGATTTTTCCAATTTTTTTTGGACAGAAGTTGCAGTTTGAACAGCTAGTTCTTTTCCGTCATTAACGATTAGTCCTGCTTTACGTACCAATCAAAAAATTAAAACTAAGACTATCTTAAACTAATTTGTTGGACAATCCTAATTTAAGAATTAAATACTATTAGAACTGTTCTAAGAATCTAAGATCATTTGTATAAAATTTTCTGATGTCGTCGATCTGATGTCTCACCATACAAAATCTTTCAACTCCTAATCCAGCTGCAAAGCCGGTCCATTTCTCAGAATCTATTCCTAATTTTCCTAAGACCTTCGGATCTACCATTCCGCAGCCCATTACTTCTAACCATTTACCTTTCCATTTCACATCTACTTCTGCCGAAGGTTCAGTAAATGGGAAATAACTTGCTCTAAATCTTACAGGAATATCTCCAAAAAAGGTCTTTAAAAATGTAAGAACTGTTCCTCTTAAATGACTAAAATTAATATCTTTATCGATACATAAAACTTCAACCTGATTAAATACAGGGGAATGAGTAGCGTCTACAGCATCTCTCCTATATACTCTACCCGGTGCAATAATTCTCACTGGTGGAGGATTTTTCTCTAAGAACCGTATCTGAACAGGAGAAGTATGGGTCCTTAAAAGTTGATTTTCATCTAAATAGAAAGTATCCTGCATATCTCTTGCGGGATGATTTTTGGGTATATTAAGAGACTCAAAATTATAAAAATCAGTTTCTATTTCAGGCCCACTTTCAACTGAGTATCCTAAACCACAAAAAATATCTATTATTTCATCTTGAGTTGAAATTAAAGGATGTTTATGGCCAGGGGGTGTTCCAATTGAAGGAATAGTTACATCAATTTTTTCTGTCTTAATCTTTTTGTCTAAGGCTTCAATATTTAGTTGATTTTTTCTTTCAGTTATTAGTTCTTGCAAATTTATCTTTATTAAATTTGCCTTCTGGCCAACAACTGGTCTATCAGTAGCAGATAATTGACCCATCGTTTTCAAGATGATTGACAAATCACCTTTTTTTCCTAGCAAGGAGACTCTTAATTGATCCAGTTCCTCATGTGTATTGGCATTATCTATATTATTTTTAGCTTTTAGAGAAAGATTATTTAGTTTCTCCTCAATTTGACTTAATGATTCAATCTGACTCACTGATATAGTAAAAATAAGTATTTCTTTATTTTACTTAAATATCGTCCATAAATAAAATTTATTGATTAATGAAACCGTTAAATATATTAATTAGTAATGATGATGGTGTTTTTGCGGCAGGGATAAGAGCTTTAGCAAAGTCCGCGCAAAAAAGGGGGCATAATATTAAAGTAGTATGTCCTGACCAAGAAAGATCAGCTACTGGTCATGGCCTTACATTACAATCTCCATTAAGAGTGGAAAGAGCGGACGAATTATTTGAGGAAGGAATTGAGGCATGGGGATGTTCTGGCACGCCTGCTGATTGCGTCAAATTAGCACTATCTGAACTCTTGGATAATAAACCTGATTTAGTTCTATCCGGAATAAATCACGGGCCCAATCTAGGGACAGATATTTTTTGTTCAGGCACGGTTGCTGCAGCCATGGAAGGCACCTTAGAAAATGTTCCTTCCATGGCAATAAGTGTTGCTAGTTTTAAATGGAAAAATTTTGAATTTGCTGGAGAAATTGCGATGAATATTGCCGAACAAGCTATTAACGACAATTGGCCAGCTTCACTTTTATTAAACTTGAACATACCTCCTTGCGAGAAAAGCAAAATAAAAGAATTATCTTGGACAAGATTATCAGTAAGAAAATATAAAAATCAATTTTCCAAAAGAGAAGACCCAAGGGGGGACGATTATTATTGGTTAGCCGGTGAGGTGGTTTTAGATCTTAAATCAAAAGGTTATGGTCCAAAAAACTGGCCTAGTGATGTATCTCAAATACAAGACAATAAAATATCTCTTACACCTGTAGAGCCAGATTTATTTTACAGGGGCAATTTAGATGACTTACCTAAAATTAATAATTCATTTGTAAATCCTTCTTAAAAGCCATAAAGAAAAGCAAAGGCCAAAAAAGTGAGCAGCAATAACTTGTGTGTTACTAAGAACTGATAATATTTCTAATCCCGTAATTGGGATATCAGATGTAGCTGTTATTAATTGTCCAGTTGTTTGAGAGGATGCTTGTATAAATAAGGCACCCATAAGAGCTTGATATCCAATTAATCCAAACAAAATTCCTAATAAATCAACTATTAGGCCTCTTTTTATCAATTTACTGGTTTGTCCTCTTGAGGGTCTTGCGTTGCTTGCGATTGCTCTTCCTGTTCTAACTATTAACCAACCTTGCCAAAGACTAAAAAGAAGTAAAATCAAGGATATTGTCGTTAATGATAGGCCAGGCGCTAAACCAAGCTGTCCATCGCTATTATTTACAACATTTGAAAAAAGCAAAACAGCTGCAACAACAACACCTAAAATGGATTGAACCCAAAAGCGTATCCATCCAATGCGCCGCATTCCAAATGAAAGGGACTGAAAATCAATTTTGTCAGACATTCATTTGATTGAATAAACTATAATCTATTCAAATTTGCCATCAAAATCATAAAATTGCACGTAATCTTTTGATCTCTTTAATATCGCCATCTGAAGTTAAGAAACCTACTTCAATAGCTATTGGAAGTTTTGATGGCCTACATGCTGGCCATAGAAAATTAATTAAAAGTGTAGTTGAAGAAAATCAATATACCCCAACAATTGCTAGTTTCTGGCCTCATCCCAGAGAAGTGCTATACAACGAGACACGTCTTAGACTTGATCTCCCCTATGAAAAACTACCTATCCTTGAAGATCTTGGAATTGAACAATTAGTTCTAATTCCTTTTGATAAGGAACTATCTAAATTAAGTGCAGAAAAATTCGTAAGAGATATTTTGATAAATCAATTACAAGCAAAAAACATTTCTGTAGGAGCTAATTTTAAATTTGGTTTTAGAAGAAGTGGAGACATAAATACCATAAAAAATACTATTAAAGATACTGATATAAAACTAAAAATTACTCCAATTCTAGAAGACAAAAAAGGTAGAATCAGTAGTAGCAGAATAAGAGAATTATTAGATAAAAGTGATCTGAAAAATGCTTTCAAAATTCTTAATAGGCCTTATAGTTTTAATGGAAAAGTTGTTAAAGGTAAAGGAATTGGAAAAAGTATAGGATGGCCTACCGCAAATCTTGAAATAGATGGCAGAAAATTTTTACCTGGAGAAGGAGTTTACGCAGCTTGGACAACTATTGAAAATTCCAATCAAAAAATTGAATCTGTTATGAATCTTGGCTCTCAACCAACAATAAATCCTTTATTGCCTTCTGCAGTTGAAGTTCATTTAATAAATAAAAACATCGATCTATATGGTTTAAATCTATCTGTTGAACCAGTTGAAAAACTTAGATCTCAAATCAAGTTCAAAAATATAGATCAACTTTCTAATCAAATTAAAAAAGATAGAGATAATGCTCTGAAAATTTTTAATCACTACAAAAAATAAATTACAAATGCTGAATTCCAATCCTAAAGAAACTGAAGATTTAAGAATTTATCAAATTATTGACGCTAATCTAGATAGAGCCAGAGAAGGACTAAGAGTATTAGAGGATTGGGCTAGATTTGGCCTAGGTAAAGAAAAATATGTTGAAAAGATTAAAAATTTTAGACAAATTTTAGGAAAAAATCATTTAGAAGTTTATAAACAATCTAGAAATCACATTGAGGACAATTGTAAAGGATTGACTCATCAAGAGCAATTCAACAGAAAAACTTCTGAGCAAATTATAAGTTCTAATTCAGCCAGAGTTCAAGAAGCATTAAGAGTCATAGAAGAATTCTCAAGGCTTCAGAATCATGAGCTTTCAAAAATCGCTTCTGAAATTAGATATGAAATTTATACTATTGAAATTGACTTATTGAGTTATAGCAAATTCAAGAAATCGGAGGAAATATTAAAAGAAAATGACTTATATGTAATAACTGATCAAAAAGACAATTTATTAGAAATAATAGAAGAGATTTTAATTGCCGGAGTAAGAATTATTCAACATAGATTTAAAACGGGAACTGATCGAGATCATCTTCAAGAAGCAATTAAGATTAAAAATCTATGTAAAAGATATAATTCTTTGTTTATCGTTAACGATAGACTTGATATAGCTTTAGCATCCAACGCTGATGGGATTCATCTTGGTCAGGACGATTTAGATTTAAAAGCCGCAAGAAAACTATTAGGATATTCAAAAATTATCGGAATAAGTGCAAATAATTCAATAGATATTTCAAATGCTCTTAAGGAGGGTTGTGATTACATAGGAATAGGGCCAGTATTTGAAACTGCAACAAAAAAAGATAAAATACCTTTAGGTATTGAAAAAATCAAAACATTAACAAAGGATTTAAATATTCCTTGGTTTGCTATTGGAGGAATCAAGTCAAATAATATTTCATATTTAAAAAGAAATGGGTTTAAAAAAGTTGCATTAGTTTCGGAATTAATGAATTCTGAAGATCCTAAAGAAGACGCTATGATGATTCTAAAAAAGTTGTCTCATGAAAATTAGGGTAAATGGAGAAGAAAAAAAAATAGAACTTGATCAAGGAAATGCTCTACTATCTACAGCTCTTCACCATATGGGGTATAAACCAAACACAATTGTAGTGGAGTTAAATAATTTAATTATAAATTCAATGAAATGGGAAAAAGTGAAGCTTAAAGATGGTGATAATTTAGAAATTGTTTCAATAGTTGGTGGCGGATGAAGGAAAAATATTGAATGTATTAAAAATCTTCATATTTTTTTAAGTTTAGGCTTGAAACAATAGCCAAATTTCTCCTTTTTTCGTTTTATATTTTTATTACTTAAATTTAACAATGAAAGAAAAAATTGATAGCAACTCAAGGTCTCTAAAATGGGAGCAAAATGGGGAGTTAGCACATAAAGATCTCTCCGAGCTGATTGAAAGATTAAAAAATGTAGAAAGTGAACATACCTCATCTGAGCTCTCTAGATTAGGTACAAAATCAAACAAAAAAGATTAAATTTGTTACTAAAATCTTGTTTTTATAAAAATTTGTACCAAATTAAAAATACTGAATATAAAATAAATGCCGAAAAGATTTCCAGAGTGGGTAAATACAGAAGTCGTTTTAAAAGCAATCAAAATGAGAGAAGAAGGAATGCTATCAAAACAACTAAATTTGTGGATAGAAAACCTATTAGAAATAGAAAAAAAGTGATTATTTAGGAAATACTTTTAATAATTCTCAGAGCCGCCATTGCTGCTCCGTAACCATTATCTATATTCATAACTGCAATACCTGGAGAACAGCTTGACAACATACTATTTAAAGCAGTTTCTCCATCCTTGCTAACGCCGTATCCTACTGAGACAGGTACTGCAATTATCGGTTGAGCCAATAATCCGCCCACAACTGTTGCCAAAGCTCCTTCCATTCCAGCACAAACTATTAATACATCATATTTATTAATTTCTTCTAACTGACTCATCAATCGATGAAGTCCCGCTACTCCAACATCTATAAAAGATTGACAATTCACTCCATAAATTTCTAGCGCTAATTGTGCTTCAAGTGTTACGGCCAAATCACTTGAGCCGCCTGAAATTATAGCAACTTTTTTATTTGTAATTATTTTATTAAAATTTTTCCCAATTGTTAGGCAATTTGCTTCTTCATGAAATCGTGCATCATCATACAAATCTAAAAGATAATTAGCCTTTTCATTATTAATCCTAGTAATGAAAACAACCTCATTTTTACTTAATACATTTCCACATAATCTTTCTAATTGGTCGATACTCTTATCTTGCCCCCAAATAGCCTCAATGAGTCCAAGCCTATCTCTTCTTTGAAAATCAAACTTGATATCAAAATTCATCTTTGTTTATCTAATTCTCCCTCATAAATCAATTCAAAAGGATTATCGCCTACATTTAGAGCAGCTTTAACATTATCTTCAAATTTTTGTTGAACTACATTTACTTCTGACATTGGTATGCTTTTCCATAATTTCTTACTTTTCCAATTTACCAATATTAAAGCTTCTTCTTTTTCTTTATCCCAAAATAATTGTCTACCCAAAAAACCATCTTGAGAAGATAACCATGGCTCCCATATTTCTTTTTCCGCATTTAGCCAAGCTTCTTTTACATCAGTCGGCACTTTAAGTCTTAATTCCTCTATGACCATTTCACTTTGAAAATTATCCATTGTAAGAGCTTTTAAATTGGGAATATCAGATTGAGAAATTAAAACTACTAAGCAAATTAATAATAAACAAAATCTTTGAATTTTTTTTTTCAAATTTAAATTAAATCTCATTTTTTCTCAAGAAGAACTACTGAATGGCAACTTATACCCTCTTCTCTCCCTTCTGGACCCAATTTTTCATTCGTGGTTGCTTTAATCCCAATTAAACCCTCATCAATATTTAAAATTTCAGAAATATTTTTTTTCATTAGTTTTATATGTGGCATTATTTTTGGCCTTTCAGCAACAAGAACACTATCAATATTATTTATTTCCCAACCATCTTGTCTTATCAAGTCAATTACTTTTGATAACAAAAACAAGCTATCAGCATTTTTCCATTTTTCATCAGATGGGGGGAAATACTTTCCTATGTCGCCCAACGAAAGAGCTCCCAATAATGCATCCATTATTGAGTGACTTAAAACATCAGCATCACTATGCCCATCCAATCCTAAACTTTCAGGGTGATGCAATTTTACACCTCCAATAATTAAATCTCTATCCTCTACTAGTCTGTGAATATCGTATCCATTACCTATTCTAAATTTCATGAATTGATTATTTTCTTTTATTATTCTCTTACTTTGTGGTGATTTTTTGTAGTTTTCATTTGAAATTAAGTCACTTCTTCTCTCCAATGTTCTTTCAAAACTTTTTTTTCTTCTCCACGATTTAATCTCTTCATGATTACCGCTCACTAAAATATTTGGCACTTTCATATCTTTAAAAGTTATAGGCCTTGTGTATTGAGGATATTCTAATAAAGAGGAATTATGACTCTCATCGACTAAGGAGTCTGGATCACCAAGAGTCCCTGGTAATAACCTAGTCAAACCATTAATTATTGATATAGCAGGTATTTCACCTCCAGAAAGGACATAGTCGCCTATCGATATCTCTTCATCAGCTAAACATCTAATCCTTTCATCAAAACCTTCATATTGACCACAAATAATTATTATTTGATCCAAAGTGGACCATCTCGCGAGATCCTTTTGCTTTAAAACTTTACCCTGAGGGGTCATCAGCAAAGTTTTACTTTTAGGTAATTTTCTAATTGATTCATATGCCTTATAAATAGGTTCAGGTTTTAATACCATACCTGCTCCTCCTCCATAAGGCTTATCGTCTACTTGTCTGTAAGAACCTTCTCCATATTCTCTTAAATCATGTAAATTTACATCGATCAAATTCTTATCTAGAGCTCTTGTTATGACTCCTAAATTATTTATTAATTCAAAAGCTTTAGGGAACAATGTAATTACATCAAAATTAAAACCACTCATCTATAATTCTTCCTCAAAACCAAACTCAATTAACCTTGATTCTTTTTTTCTCCAATTAGGAACAACTTTCACAAACAACTCTAGGTGAACTGGACCATCAATTAATTTTGACATATTTGATCTTGCTGACTGACCAATAATTTTTAACATTGAACCTTTCTTTCCAATAAGAATGCCTTTTTGAGTGGACCTTTCAACAATAATAGTAGCCAAAATAGCAGTAAAAACTTTTCCATTTTTCCTTTTCATTTCCTCTCTCTTTTCTATCTTTACTGCGACACTATGAGGTACTTCTTCTCTTGTATTTTTTAATACCTGTTCTCTTACTAAATCAGATAATAAGTTATCTAATGGCTGGTCGCAAATCGTCTCTTCGCCATAAAGTTTTGGTCCCTCAGGAAGAAAATTAAGAGCCATATCGACTAGTTCAGAACATCCTTCTCCTTGGGAAGCACTTACAACTTGAAAGTTTCTATTAATTCCAAAAAATCTTCTATATTGATTTAATCGTAAATTCCTAAATTCTTTATTAACCAAATCCCACTTATTTAATGCAACAATAAACTCAGTTTTGTTTGCGAGTAGAAAGTTCAAAATATATTCATCACCTCTACCAGGTTCTTCACTTGAATCAATTACAAAAATTACAATATCAACTCCATTAATTGCAGATTTTGCGTTTTTCACTAATATCTCTCCAAGTCGATGATGAGGTTTATGAACACCTGGCGTATCAACAAAAATGATTTGCCCATTGTCTGTAGTAAGTATTCCTTTTAATTTGTTTCTAGTAGTTTGAGCTATTGGAGAAGTAATTGTTATTTTTTCTCCAATCAATTTATTTATTAAAGTAGATTTACCCACATTTGGCCTTCCTAGTAAAGTTACAAACCCAGATCTATAATTAGCCAAAGACTTTTAATGCATCAATAATAAAATTCTGATCAAAAATGGAAAAAAAAGCCATAAATTTAAAAGAAGCTTCGTTCACGCAAGCAATAAACATATCCGCACAGTGGTGCAAAGAGTGGGGTGAAGATTTACTCAGCGAAGAGGTTTTAGCAGATAGAATCGCAGAGCTAACTAAAACAAGAAATGGACTTAGAGGATTTTTTGCATACGCTTTATCAGATAAAGATTGTTTTTTGTTAGATAAACTTCCTTTTTCACTAATTTACAAACTGAACGAAGGTGGTGATGCTGTAACAGAAATAGTAGTAAAAAATTTAATAATGAGTTCGGCTCAAATTATTATTCATCGAAGAAATCATAATCATGAATATGAGATAACATCAGAAAACATTTCATATAGATGTAAGGCTATTTTAAGACTGCTAGAAACTAATTCAGTTACAAAGTCTGTCAATCAAGTCCTTAGAGACTTAGATGATATGGGCAATAGTTTTGATAATTCAGTAAAGTATGACTCAGAGCAAAAGGAATTTATAAAAAAACAAATTCTTGATATCGCCCATTAAAAAAGCGTAGAAACAAATCTACGCTTTAGGTTAGTTATATAAGTAATGTGTTTAGTCTCTTCTTCCACCGCCTTGTAGTGCGATCATTAATCTCAATATAAAAACAAAAAGATTTATATAAGTTAGATACATACCTAAAGCTCCTGCAAGATATTGATCGTCATTATATCTTCTTGGCATTGTATAGAAATCAACAAAAGACATTGCAACGAATAAGACAGTTCCAAAGCCTGCAATTATCAATTCGAGTCCTGAACCTCCAAAAACTCCTGGAGCAAAGAATCCTCCAATTAATTGGACAAACATCGCTATAAGCAGACCTATCAATCCAAGACCAACTACTCCACTTAGTGCTTGTCCAACACTATCACTCATTCTTTGGCCAGTGTAAGAGGCAATAACGAAAGTTATACCAGTGGCTAAGGCAGCTGTTCCAACCGAACCAATACCAATTGTTCCTATTGCTAAAGCAACTATTCCACTTAAGGTGAATCCAGTTAACAAACTAAATCCTGTTAACAAGGGTAGGGCCTTCGCATTATTTGCATTATTTGCAGCACTTGTGGCTATAAAAAACAAAATCAATTCTGCAATTAATGCAACTATTGAAAGAGGCTGGAAAAGCCTAGGATTTGTTGCTATCAATGAGACACCTGCTAAAACGCCTAAAGAAGTTAGAACCATACCTCCACCAACGTAAGGTAAAGCTTTTTGAACAACATTAGGTCCAACAATTGAACTAGTTTGTGCTTCACGAATAGCTTGATTGAAATTACTACTTGCTGGCATTTTCTTTTTTAAATATGAGGCTATTCTACTCGATTTTTAAAATTTCAGGGTACGGATCTCCAGAGTTATGAAGTTATTGATAAGCCTCAATAATTTTTTGAACTAAAGGATGACGAACTACATCTTCAACAGTTAAATAACAAAATTTTATACCTTGAGTTTCAGAGAAAATTCTCGATGCTTCGATGAGGCCGCTTTCCTGATCTTTTTTTAAATCAATTTGTGTGATATCTCCATTTACAACCATTTTTGATCTCTCTCCTAATCTGGTCAAAAACATTCTCATTTGAGAGCAAGTAGTATTTTGTGCTTCATCCAGGATAACTATGGAATTGTCTAAGGTTCTGCCTCTCATAAATGCCAAAGGAGCAACTTCAATAATTCCCTTATCAATTAACGAATTTGTTCTGTCAATCCCGAAAATACTATGTAAAGAATCAAATAGGGGTCTTAAATATGGATCTACTTTTTGTTGCAAATCACCAGGTAGGAAGCCCAAACTTTCACCAGCTTCTACAGCAGGTCTAGTTAAAACAATTTTTTCAATTTTTTTCTCGTTCAATAGTCGTGCCGCGCAAACAGTTGCTAAAAATGTCTTACCAGTTCCAGCTGGACCAA
This sequence comes from uncultured Prochlorococcus sp., assembly GCA_902595175.1. Classification (GTDB taxonomy): domain Bacteria; phylum Cyanobacteriota; class Cyanobacteriia; order PCC-6307; family Cyanobiaceae; genus Prochlorococcus_A. Next base: position 49,388 of record CACJPB010000006.1, read on the forward strand.
TCGCAAAGGTAAGATCAAAATTTTCAATTGATTCAACATATTCTTTTTGCCTTATAGTTCTTGGTCTTAAATATCTTCCTTCTTTGGAACGCGCAAGAATTTTTTTTCCTAGTTCAGCATGTGAAGATGACTCTCCCATATTTAAAGAACTTAAAGCCGCTTTAAGATCTACCTCTGGGACTTCTAACCCTTGTTCCCAAATTGGTCTTGTTAGTTCTACTAATGCTGAGGCCCTCTCAATTTTAGATATGACACCGTTCATCTCAAGTTGTAAGCCTCTTATAGTTAAAGAAACTCCTGTAAGAGACTCAAATTTTTTTAAGAAAGAATTACCAGGTCCAGATAATGCTGTAGCGGCATCAGAGCTTGGCAAATCTATTTTGAAGTGACCAGTTTTGGAAACTTCCTTCATCTAGTTATTGAATAAGAATAAAAATTTATCAAATCACTAGCTTTGAGCTTCATTACTTTCGCTTGCAGCTTCATTACTATCATTTCCTTCTGCTTTAATTTTAGCCTTAGCTAATTTTTCCTTCTCTAACTTTGCTTTACCAATTGCGATAGAGGGTCTTTCTGTTTTTTCTAATAACCCTCCCTTTTCTAGTAAAGTTCTCACAACATCAGTTGGCTGAGCACCCTGAGTAAGTCTTGTTCTTAAAGCTTCTGTGTCAAGCCTGGTTTCCTTAGTTCTTGGATTATAAAAACCTAGTTCTTGCAGGGGTCTACCATCTCTTCTGGAAGTACTGTTGCATGCAACAATTCTGAAACTTGCCTCTTTTTTCTTTCCAAAGCGCTTAAGGCGCAATTTAATCATCTTAAATTAATGCGTTTTTAATAATAATATCATTTAAAGGTAAAAATATAGAAACTATAAATCGGCAAAACCTTTTTTCTTTTTATTATTTTTTTGTTTTTTCATTGGCTTATTACCACTTATCCCTCCCATCCCTGGCATACCACCCATTCCTGGCATACCACCCATTCCTGGCATACCACCCATTCCTGGCATACCTCCGTTAGACATTTGTTTCATAAAACCTCTCATTCTTTGAAAATCAGCTAAAACTTTATCTACATCTTTTGCTTCATAACCACTACCCTGTGCAATCCTTTGTCTTCTTGAGGGGTGAGCAGCAAGAACTTCGGGTTTTTGTTTCTCCTCAAGAGTCATTGACGAGATCATAGATTCTATTTTCTTAAGTTGGTCTTCTCCATCTTTTATCATCCCATCATCTATTTTGTTCATTCCGGGAATCAATTTAATCAATCCACCAAGAGAACCCATTCTTTTGATTAATCTCATTTGCTTTACAAAATCATTAAAATCAAAAGTCGCTTCTTGGAGTTTCTTTTGCATCGCTTCTGCATCAGCAAGTTCAACTTCTTTTTGTGCTTT
>CACJPB010000007.1 GCA_902595175.1 uncultured Prochlorococcus sp.
AATCCAAAAGACATTGAAAGCAACGTTAACAATATTCCAGGAGTATTAGAAAACGGATTATTTGTTGATCTTACAGACAAAGTATTAGTTGGTAAAATTGAAAACGAAAAACCAGTTGTTTACTCTCCAGCAAAAGTTGGCTAATCTTTGAATCTTATTTTTACTGAATTAGCGTGACTATATAGCCCCTCACTATTCGCAAGATTAATAATATCCAGACTGTTTACTTTTAAACTTTCTTCACTAAATTCTATTATTGAAGTATTTTTCATAAAAGTTTCAACTCCTAATGAACCACTAAATCTTGCATTTCCTGATGTTGGCAACGTATGATTTGGACCAGCAAGGTAATCTCCCACAGCTTCTGGAGTCCATTTCCCAATAAATATCGCTCCTGCATTTTCTATATTTTCAACAAATTTATTAGGATTAAATGCGAGAATCTCTAAATGCTCTGGAGCAAAAATATTGCTAAGTTCAATACAAGATTCATAATTTTCGCAAATAACTATCAATCCCCAGTTTTTTATTGATTGCAAGCAAATTTCCTTTCTTGGATGACCATCTATTTTTTTATAAAGTTCTTCTGAAACTTCAATAGCCTGATCTTTTGATGTAGTTAGAAGTATTGAAGAGGCTAGAGGATCATGTTCTGCTTGTGCTAGTAAATCAGAGGCTATAAGAGTACTTTGAGCAGTTTCATCTGAAATGATTAATATTTCACTTGGACCAGCTAAGGAATCAATTCCAGTAGAGCCATAAATTAGTTTTTTCGCAGTAGTTACATAGATATTTCCTGGACCAGAAATAACATCAACTTTATTTATTTTATTAGTTCCAAATGCTAAAGCACCAATTGCTTGAGCTCCTCCAACTCTAAAAACTTTATTGATTCCTGATAAGTGAGCTGCAGCTAAAACAGTTTTGTTTATTTTACCTTCATTATTTCCAGGAGATACCATGATAATTTCCCCTACTCCTGCTACTGATGCAGGAATGGCGTTCATTAAAACGGTACTTGGATAAGCTGCTCTACCTCCAGGGATATAAATACCAGCACTCTTTACTGGTTTCCATCTTCTTTGAACTGTATCTCCATGTTTACCTTTAATAGAAAAAGATGATGGAAATTCTTTTTGATGAAATTTCTTAATTCTATTATGGGCTAACTCAAGTGAGCGCTTTAAATTACAATCAATTTCATCCCAAGCATTTTTTAAATCATTTGCATCTACTTGCATAGGGTTAGGATTAAAACCATCAAATTTTCTTGTATATTTTTCTACAGCTTCGTCGCCGTAAGTTTTTACGTCTTGAAGAATTTTTTCAACAACCTCATTTATGTTGTGATTGTTTTCTACATTTGTTCTAGTAGAAATCCTCTTTAATTCTAGAATGGCTTCTTGTTTATTATTTATGATCTTCATATTTTTAATTTTTCAAATTTAAAGGCTTGAAACCTATATTTATTAAACTAATTTAAATTATATATTATTGATTAGTAGTCGATTTATTTGTTATGATATAGATCCTTTATACATTTCCCTCTGTGGCCAATAACAATTCAGCAAAAAAGAGAATACAAATTGCCGAAAGGAATCGTTTAATTAATAAATCATATAAATCTACAGTTAGAACTTTGACAAAAAAAACGTTAGAAAATTGTACAAAATATAAAAAAGACCCAAGTGAAGTTAATGAAAATTTAGTAAAAACAAGTTTAAATAAAGCTTTTAGTTTAATTGATAAAGCAGTGAAGAAAAATGTTTTACATAAGAATAATGGGGCTAATAAAAAATCAAAGATCAACAATATTGTTAAAACTACTCTAACGACCAAGTAAAAAGACAGATCACAATTATGAGCGATATTGAACTCATAGACTCTCACTGTCATTTAATATTTGAGAATTTTGAGAAAGATCTTGAAGATGTTGTTAAAAGATTGCGTTCGACAGGTGTCAAAAAATTAGTTCATGCATGTTGTGATTTAACAGAGATTCCAAAGCTAAGAGAAATATCTCGTGCATTTAATGAAATTTATTATTCAGTAGGTTTGCATCCATTAGAGGCAAAACAATGGGAGCAAAGCTCCCAATCTCTTTTAAGAAGATCAGCTGTAGAAGATAGAAGAGTTGTAGCTATTGGGGAATTAGGACTTGATTTTTTTAAGTGTCAAAATAAAGCTCCGCAAATTGATGCTCTTATTCCGCAAATGGAGTTAGCTTATGAACTTGAATTGCCTATAATTGTTCATTGCAGAGAGGCTGCATATGAAATGATCGAAATATGTAATGACCTTTCTAAAAAAGGTAAATGCCCTAAGGGTGTACTACATTGTTGGACTGGAACTCCAAAAGAAATGAAAAAATTTCTGGACCTTGGTTTTTATATTAGTTTTAGTGGAATAGTGACTTTCCCAAAAGCATATGATATTCATGAGTGTGCTAAAAAAGTTCCTAATGATAGATACTTAATTGAAACTGACTCGCCCTTTTTAGCCCCTGTTCCTCATAGGGGTAAAAGAAATGAACCTGCTTTTGTCAAAAATGTTGCTAATTTTATGGCAGAGTTAAGATCTTCGGATTTAATAACAATTGCTAAAGAGTCATCGAAGAATGCTGAAGATTTGTTTAAATTTGACTTGTGAAGATGACATCCAGACTGTTAATATATGGAATTACTGGAAATTTTTCTTAATTTTTTAGTTTTAACTTTCTCCGTGAATGGTTAACTAACCTTTCGCCTCAATTTTTTAGTATTTTATTAAGTTGATTTTTTGTTGAAATCGAGATTAAATAATTGATTTCATAATAAAGAAAAGTTAAACAATTAATTATTGAGTAAATTTAAAGTAAATAGTAAATCTCACATAATCTCAGGTTTTCTTGGATGAGCAGTAGCGCTTTACAGGTAGCAAAAACAGCTACTTATCTACCAGATTTAGTTGAAGTACAAAGAGCAAGCTTTAAATGGTTTTTGGAAAAAGGTTTAATAGAGGAATTACAAAATTTTTCTCCAATTTCTGATTACACAGGTAAATTAGAATTACATTTTATTGGTGAAGAGTACAGGTTAAAAAGACCTAGACATGATGTCGAGGAAGCAAAAAGAAGAGATGCGACATTTGCTTCTCAAATGTATGTAACTTGCAGGTTAATCAATAAAGAGACAGGGGAGATTAAAGAACAAGAAGTATTTATTGGTGAATTGCCCTTAATGACTGAAAGAGGAACTTTCATAATTAATGGTGCCGAAAGAGTTATTGTTAATCAAATTGTTCGCAGTCCAGGAGTATATTTCAAAGATGAACTGGATAAAAATGGTCGAAGAACATACAACGCTAGCGTTATCCCTAATAGAGGTGCATGGTTAAAATTTGAGACTGACAAAAATAATTTACTTCATGTGAGAGTTGATAAAACTAGAAAAATTAATGCTCACGTTCTTATGAGAGCAATGGGTCTTTCAGATAATGATGTGGTTGATAAAATTAGGCATCCAGAGTTTTATCAAAAATCAATTGAGTCAGCTAATGACGAGGGTATCAATTCAGAAGATCAGGCATTACTAGAGCTATACAAAAAGCTACGTCCTGGTGAACCACCCTCAGTCTCTGGCGGACAACAGCTATTACACAGTAGATTTTTTGATCCCAAAAGATATGATTTAGGCCGAGTTGGGAGATATAAAATAAATAAAAAATTGAGACTTACCGTCCCAGACGAAGTGAGAACACTTACTCATGAAGATGTTCTTTCAACTATTGATTATTTAATTAACCTAGAGCTGGATATTGGCGGGGCTAGTTTGGATGATATTGACCATCTTGGTAATCGAAGGGTTAGATCTGTAGGAGAACTTCTTCAAAATCAAGTCAGGGTTGGACTTAATCGTTTAGAGAGAATAATCAAAGAGAGAATGACTGTAGGAGAAACAGATTCTCTAACTCCTGCTCAACTAGTTAATCCCAAACCTTTGGTTGCTGCAATAAAGGAATTTTTTGGCTCCAGTCAATTAAGTCAGTTCATGGATCAAACTAATCCTTTGGCTGAATTAACACACAAAAGAAGAATCTCAGCATTAGGTCCAGGAGGTTTAACTCGAGAAAGAGCAGGCTTTGCTGTAAGAGATATACACCCTTCACATTATGGAAGATTATGTCCTATCGAGACTCCTGAAGGTCCTAATGCAGGACTCATAAATTCTTTAGCTACCCATGCAAGAGTTAATGAGTATGGTTTTATCGAAACACCTTTTTGGGAAGTTAGTAACGGTAAAGTCAATAAAGAAGGTAATCCTGTTTATCTTTCCGCTGATTTGGAGGATGAGTGTAGGGTGGCTCCAGGAGATGTCGCGACTGACAAGGACGGCAATATAATAGCGAATCTAATACCAGTAAGATATAGGCAGGATTTTGAAAAAGTTCCTCCTCATCAAGTTGATTACGTTCAACTTTCTCCGGTTCAGGTAATTTCAGTTGCTACTTCACTTATACCTTTCTTGGAACATGATGATGCTAATAGAGCTCTCATGGGATCAAATATGCAACGCCAAGCCGTTCCATTGCTCAGGCCAGAACGCCCTTTAGTTGGTACAGGTTTAGAATCCCAAGTTGCTAGAGATTCGGGGATGGTCCCAATAACAAAAGTTAATGGATCTGTATCTTACGTAGACGCTAATGAGATTGTGGTCAAAGATGAGCATGGTAATGAACATTTTCACTATCTTCAGAAATATCAAAGATCAAATCAAGATACTTGCCTCAACCAAAGACCTATCGTGAAAATTGGAGATAAAGTTATATCTGGACAGGTTTTAGCAGACGGATCTGCATGTGAAGGAGGGGAAATAGCCCTTGGCCAAAATGTTTTAATTGCTTATATGCCTTGGGAGGGATACAACTATGAAGATGCTATTCTTGTTAGCGAGAGGATGGTAACTGATGATTTATATACTTCAGTACATATTGAAAAATATGAAATTGAAGCAAGACAAACAAAGCTAGGACCTGAAGAAATCACAAGAGAGATTCCTAATATCTCCGAAGAAAGCTTGAATAATCTTGATGAGATGGGAATTATTAGAATTGGTGCTTTTGTTGAGAGTGGAGATATTCTCGTAGGGAAAGTGACTCCGAAAGGAGAATCAGACCAACCACCTGAAGAAAAACTGTTAAGAGCTATTTTCGGTGAAAAAGCTCGAGATGTGAGAGACAATTCCCTCAGGGTACCTAAAACCGAAAAAGGAAGGGTTTTGGATGTTCGTATTTATACTAGAGAACAAGGTGATGAATTACCTCCAGGAGCCAACATGGTTGTTAGAGTTTATGTGGCTCAGAGAAGGAAAATTCAAGTTGGCGACAAAATGGCTGGGAGGCACGGAAATAAAGGCATTATTAGTAGAATATTACCAAGGGAGGATATGCCTTATTTACCAGATGGAACGCCTGTAGACATAGTTCTTAATCCTTTAGGAGTTCCAAGTAGGATGAATGTAGGTCAAGTTTTTGAATTATTGATGGGCTGGGCAGCCTCTAACTTAAATTGCCGGGTTAAAGTTGTTCCATTTGATGAAATGTATGGAGCAGAAAAATCACATCAAACTGTTCAAGCATTTTTAGAGGAGGCTTCAAAACAGCCAGGTAAAGCATGGGTTTACAATCCTGAAGATCCTGGAAAGTTATTACTTAAAGATGGTCGAACAGGGGAACCCTTTGATCAGCCAGTTGCTGTAGGATACTCTCACTTTCTCAAATTAGTTCATTTGGTGGATGATAAAATTCATGCTAGATCTACTGGCCCTTACTCTTTGGTTACACAGCAACCATTAGGTGGTAAAGCTCAGCAAGGTGGACAAAGGCTTGGAGAAATGGAAGTATGGGCTCTTGAAGCTTATGGGGCTGCTTATACTCTTCAGGAATTGTTAACAGTTAAATCTGATGATATGCAGGGAAGAAATGAAGCGCTTAATGCAATCGTAAAAGGGAAACCGATCCCAAGGCCTGGTACTCCTGAGTCATTTAAAGTTCTTATGAGGGAATTACAATCTCTTGGCTTGGATATAGGTGTTTATACAGATGAAGGAAAAGAGGTAGATTTAATGCAAGACGTCAATCCGAGAAGAAATACTCCATCAAGGCCGACTTATGAATCACTCGGAACCTCTGAATATGAGGAAGATTAAATACTCAATAAAAAAACTTCTAATTTAAATTCACCAAAAATGACAAACAGCAACTTAAGAACTGAAAATCACTTTGATTACGTCAAAATTTCAATAGCTTCTCCGAAAAGAATAATGGATTGGGGTCAGAGGACATTGCCCAATGGTCAAGTAGTTGGTGAAGTTACAAAACCTGAAACTATCAATTACAGGACACTTAAACCAGAAATGGATGGATTGTTTTGTGAAAAGATTTTTGGGCCATCTAAAGATTGGGAATGCCATTGTGGAAAGTACAAAAGGGTAAGACATCGCGGCATTGTTTGTGAGAGATGTGGTGTTGAAGTAACTGAAAGTAGAGTCAGAAGACATAGGATGGGCTATATAAAACTTGCTGCGCCAGTCTCCCATGTTTGGTATTTGAAGGGAATCCCTAGTTATGTCGCAATACTTTTGGATATTCCGCTTAGAGACGTAGAACAAATAGTCTATTTTAACTGTTACGTTGTTTTAGACCCAGGTGATCATAAAGAGCTTAAATATAAGCAACTACTCACTGAGGATGAATGGCTCGAAATTGAAGATGAAATTTATGCTGAAGATTCAACTATCGAAAATGAACCTTTTGTTGGAATTGGTGCTGAGGCACTGAAGCAATTACTTGAAGACCTTGATTTAAATCAGGCTGCTGAGGAGCTTAGAGAAGAAATCTCTCATAGCAAAGGGCAAAAGAGGGCAAAACTTATTAAAAGGATAAGAGTTATTGATAATTTCATCGCGACTAATGCAAAACCAGAATGGATGGTTTTAGATGCAATTCCAGTTATACCCCCTGATCTTAGACCTATGGTTCAGCTTGATGGGGGAAGATTTGCAACTTCAGATTTAAACGACTTATACAGAAGAGTTATAAATAGAAACAATAGACTAGCTAGGCTTCAAGAAATATTAGCTCCTGAAATTATAGTAAGAAATGAAAAAAGAATGCTTCAGGAGGCAGTTGATGCCCTTATAGATAATGGAAGGAGAGGGAGGACTGTTGTTGGAGCAAACAATAGAGCTCTTAAGTCCTTAAGTGACATCATTGAAGGAAAACAAGGAAGATTTAGACAAAATCTTCTTGGAAAGCGTGTTGACTATTCAGGAAGATCTGTAATAGTTGTGGGTCCTAAATTAAAAATGCATCAGTGCGGTCTCCCAAAAGAAATGGCAATTGAGCTCTTTCAGCCTTTTGTAATCCATAGATTGATACGACAAAATATTGTTAATAATATTAAAGCTGCAAAAAAATTAATACAAAAAGCTGACGACGAAGTAATGCAGGTACTTCAGGAAGTTATTGAAGGTCATCCAATCCTCTTAAATAGAGCCCCTACGCTGCACCGTTTAGGAATTCAAGCTTTTGAACCGAAATTAGTAGGAGGTAGAGCAATACAACTTCATCCTTTAGTTTGTCCTGCATTCAATGCTGACTTTGATGGAGATCAAATGGCAGTTCATGTTCCTTTAGCTTTAGAGGCACAAACTGAGGCACGCATGCTTATGTTGGCTAGTAATAATATTCTATCTCCTGCTACTGGGGAACCAATTGTGACTCCATCACAAGATATGGTTTTAGGATCTTATTATCTGACTGCTTTGCAACCGAATTATCAAAAACCAGAATTCGGAGATAATAAGACAACTTTTGCTTCATTAGAGGATGTCATCTTTGCCTTTGAAGATAAAAGACTCAGCCTGCATGAATGGGTTTGGGTTAGATTTAATGGAGAAGTTGAAGATGAAGACGAAATGAGTAGCCCACAAAAAACTCAAGAGCTAGAAGATGGCTCAAGATTAGAAATCTGGAATTTAAGAAGGGACAGATTTGACTCTGATAATAATTTAATAAGTAGATTTGTGCTGACAACTGTTGGGAGAGTAGTTATGAACTATACCATCATCGATTCTGTATCTAAAACGTAATCTTTAAAAACTATCTTTCATTTATTTAAAAAATCATGACTTCATCTAAACCTAAAAAAACATCCAGAGTACGTAAAACTACTAAAAACTCAAAAAAGAATAATCCAGTGACAATGCCTGCTCTCGCTAAAACGCCCCCATCATTTAAAAATAAGGTAATTGATAAGAAAGCCTTAAAAAATTTAGTCTCTTGGGCTTATAAAACTCACGGAACAGCCATAACTGCAGCCATGGCAGATAATCTAAAGGATTTAGGATTTAAATATGCTACCCAAGCTGCCGTCTCTATCTCAGTAGATGATTTAAAAGTTCCTGAAGCTAAACAAGATTTAATAGGACAAGCTGAAGAGCAAATATCTGCTACAGAAGAATGTTATAGACTTGGTGAAATTACCGAAGTTGAAAGGCACACAAAAGTTATAGATACCTGGACTGAAACTAATGAAAGATTGGTAGATGCTGTAAAGAATAATTTTAATCAGAATGATCCACTAAATTCCGTTTGGATGATGGCTAATTCAGGAGCAAGAGGTAATATGTCTCAAGTAAGACAACTTGTTGGTATGAGGGGATTGATGGCTAATCCTCAAGGAGAAATTATTGACTTGCCAATAAGAACTAATTTTAGAGAAGGACTCACCGTTACTGAATATGTAATCTCTTCTTATGGAGCAAGGAAAGGTTTGGTGGATACTGCCTTAAGAACTGCGGATTCTGGTTATTTGACCCGAAGATTAGTTGATGTTGCGCAAGATGTGATTGTTAGAGAAGAAGATTGTGGAACAGAAAGATCAATTGTTGTTGAAGCTGAAGACGGTAAATTTGGAACTAGGCTTCTTGGTAGGCTTGCCTCTAGGGATATTTTTGATTCTGAAGAAAACCTTATTGTGCCTCAAAACACTGCAATAGATCCCACATTATCAAGAGAAATTGAGAAAGCATCTATTAATAAAATAAATATAAGATCCCCATTAACATGTGAAGCTAATAGATCGGTTTGTAGAAGGTGTTACGGATGGGCTTTGGCTCATAATCATTTGGTTGATTTAGGTGAGGCTGTTGGAATTATTGCTGCTCAATCTATTGGTGAGCCAGGAACTCAATTGACAATGAGAACTTTCCATACTGGAGGTGTATCAACTGCTGAAAGTGGAGTAGTAAGATCAAAAATTTCTGGTAAAGTTGAATTTGGTTCAAAAGCAAAGGTTAGAGGTTATAGAACACCCCATGGCGTAGAAGCTAAACAAGCGGAAGTTGATTTTATACTTAAAGTAGTTCCCCAAGGAAATAATTCCAGCAAAGCTCAAAAAATTGAAGTTTCTAGTGGATCACTTTTGTTTGTAGATGACGGCGAAGAAATTAATTCTGATATAACTGTTGCTCAGATTGCTGCTGGAGCCGTGAAAAAGAGTGTTGAAAAAGCAACTAAAGATGTAATCTGTGATTTGGCCGGTCAAGTTAGGTACGACAAGGTTATTCAACCAAAGGAGGTAACAGATAGGCAGGGTAACATTACCTTAAAAGCTCAAAGATTAGGCAGGTTGTGGGTTTTAGCTGGAGATGTTTATAACTTGCCACCGAATGCAAGACCGGTTATCTCATCTGGAAAATCTGTAGATGAAGGAACTGTCTTGGCAGAGGCAAGTCAATCAAGTGAGTTTGGCGGACAAGTTCGATTAAGAGATTCAATAGGAGACTCAAGAGAAGTTCAGATTGTTACTACTTCAATGTCTTTAACAAATTTTAAATTAATTGAGGAATCTACTCACTCAGGTCAAATGTATAATTTGGAATCTAGTGATGGTACTTCATATAGGTTAAATATTTCCCCCGGAAGTAAAATAAGTAATGGTGAGGTAATAGCAGATTTAACGGATGAAAGGTTCCGTACAAAAACTGGTGGTCTAGTAAAATATGCACCGGGATTAAGTGTCAAAAAAGCAAGATCATCTAAAAATGGTTTTGAAGTAAGCCAAGGAGGAACATTGCTTTGGATTCCTCAAGAGACTCATGAAATCAATAAAGACATATCTCTTCTAATGATTGAAGATATGAAATGGATTGAAGCTGGAACAGAAGTTGTAAAAGATATTTTTAGTCAAACATCAGGAATTGTTACTGTTACGCAAAAAAATGATATTCTTCGTGAAATAACTGTGAGAAATGGAACTTTTCATGAGTGCGATGATGAAGAAGTTTTGAATAGATATACAGAAGAAGGGAATCTTGTAAATCCAGGCGAAAAGATTTTAGATGGTGTTGATAATAAAGAGATCTTATTTGTTCAAAAATTAGAAACCCCTAAATGTCGGGGATTGTTATTAAGAACTGTTGAAGAATTTACTATTCCTGATCAAGCGGAATTACCCCAACTTTCACATGTCAAGCAGGAAAAAGGACCACATTTAGGCTTAAAAGCTGTCCAGAGGCTTACCTATAAAGACGGTGAATTGATTAAATCAGTAGAGGGAGTTGAATTGCTTAGAACACATTTAAGCGTTGAAAGCTTTGATGCTACTCCTCAAATGACTATTGACGTTGAGTCGATTGAAGACAAAAATGATGCATCAATCAATAGATTAAATCTAGTTATATTGGAGTCTATTCTTGTAAGAAGAGATACTATATCTGACTCTAGTCATGGCTCAACACATACAGAACTTCAAGTAAATAATAAACAATTAGTAAAAGCAGGAGATGTAATAGCTACTACTCAAATTCTTTGTAAAGAGAAGGGATTGGTTCAATTACCAAATGTTGTTGACGATGAGCCCATAAGAAGGCTAATTGTTGAAAGAGAAGAAGATAAAATTAAAATTAAAGTTAGTGATAAAGCATCAGTTGCAGTTGGTGATCGTGTAGTTGATGGTGATCCTATTAGTAACTCTGTCAAATCAACTTCGTGTGGAGAAATAGAAGAAATTTCTAATGGCTTCGTAACCTTAAGACTTGGCAGGCCCTATATGGTTTCTCCTGATTCAGTTCTTCATGTAGAAGACGGAGATTTAGTTCTAAGGGGAGATGGTTTGGCTTTACTTGTTTTTGAGAGGCAGAAAACTGGAGATATCGTCCAAGGATTGCCACGTATTGAAGAGTTGTTAGAAGCTAGGAGACCTAGAGATTCTGCAATTCTATGTAAAAAATCGGGAATTGTTCAGATTAAACAAGGAAATGATGAAGAATCAGTTTCTTTATCGGTCATTGAAAAAGATGATTTAGTTAATGAATATCAACTGTTAATTGGAAAAAATATAATGGTTAGTGATGGACAGCAAGTTTTAGGTGGTGAATCTTTAACTGATGGTCCAATTAACCCGCATGAACTATTAAATTGTTTTTTCAATGATTTAAAAGATCAAAAACCTCTCATAGATGCAGCTCGAGAATCTATATCGAAACTACAAAGAAGTATGGTAAATGAGGTGCAAAATGTTTATAAGTCACAGGGCGTAGCCATCGATGATAAGCATATTGAAGTTATTGTTAGACAGATGACAAGTAAAGTCCGTATAGAAGATGCCGGGGATACTACTCTTTTGCCTGGTGAGCTCATAGAGCTTAGACAAGTGGAAGATACAAACCAAGCAATGGCAATTACAGGTGGAGCTCCAGCAGAATTTACTCCTGTTTTGTTGGGTATTACTAAAGCCTCGCTAAACACAGATAGCTTTATTTCAGCAGCATCTTTCCAAGAAACGACAAGAGTTCTTACAGAAGCAGCAATTGAAGGTAAATCTGATTGGCTAAGAGGTTTAAAAGAAAATGTTATTATCGGTAGATTAATACCTGCAGGCACTGGTTTTAGCGGCTTTGTGGAGGAATTATCATCAGAAGCTGGCCCTCATCCCGATATCCTTTCAGAAGAATCTGGCGGCTACAGAAGAGCACAGAATTTAAGGCCAGACTATACAGTTGATATGCCACAATCACCTGAAGTAAGCTCCACTGCGATTCTTGATGATCCCAGTGATGAAGATTTGGAGACAACTCGAAACCGACATGGAATTGATCCTTCCTCAAGTAATTTTGCGGCCTTCGCAAGACCTAATCCTGAAAATCAATTTTCCGAAGATCAATTACCAGATCCTGCCGCATTGGAGGGATTGCAGGAGGAGGGCCTTCTTTCTGATGAATAAATATTATCTATTATTATTTTTGGTTACTAGAATGAACTTTTAAATTTGTAAGTGATGATTAAGCCAGAGATTGTCCCCAAAAGAAAATTACCTCGTTATGGATTTCATTTTTATAATGAAAGACTTAATGGAAGAATGGCCATGATTGGTTTTATTGCGCTTATTCTTACAGAATTCTTTTTAAAACATGGCTTACTGTTATGGTAAAAATAGTTTTGCAATTAAAGACTTCTTAATTTGAAAAATCTTCTTGGAAGTAGTGTTAAAGATTTAGAAAATGTGGCTTTAGATTATGGACAGGCTGCTTTTAGAGGTCGCCAAATCTATAATTGGATATATAACTATAGAAATAAGAAGAAAAATATAGATCAAATAGAAGTTTTACCTTTAGATTTTAGAAAGAAATTAAAGGAAGATGGTTTTAAAGTTAGTGAGCTAAGTATTCAAGAAAGAAACTTAGCAAACGATGGTACTCTAAAATTGTTACTTTCTACAATCGATAATGAGAGTATTGAGTGCGTTGGTATACCAACTGAAAAAAGACTAACGGCTTGTCTCTCCAGTCAAGTTGGCTGCCCAATGGACTGCAAATTTTGCGCAACTGGAAAGGAAGGTTTAAAGAGATCTTTAAGAGCAAGTGAAATTTTAGATCAAATTTTATTTATCGAAAATGAAATGAATAGAAAAGTGACTAATATTGTTTTCATGGGTATGGGCGAGCCCTTATTGAATATTGATGACTTACTTTTTTCAATTAGATCAATAAATGAGGATTTTAGGATCAGTCAGAGAAAGATAACCGTAAGTACAGTGGCTATTCCAAAAATGATAAGTAAATTATCAGCAAAGTCTTTTCAAATTTTGGGTAATTGTCAATTTACATTAGCAATTAGCCTACATGCTTCAAATCAAAAAACAAGAGAGACCATAATACCTAGTGCAAAAAACTATGAAATCAAAAATATAATCGAAGACTGTAAGACATTCGTAAGAGAAACTGGTCGAAGGGTAAGTTTTGAATATCTAATGCTAAGTGGGGTCAATGATAAATTAGAACATGCTTATGAATTGAGTAATTTGCTGAAAGGTTTTCAATGTCACGTAAATTTAATCCAGTATAACCAAATTGAAGAGGTTGAATTTCGACGAACCTCTTTAAAAAATCTCCAATTATTTCAATCTAGACTTGTTAACAATGGCATCGCTGTTAGCTTACGAAAAAGCAGAGGTCTAGATAAAAATGCTGCATGTGGCCAGCTAAGACAAAATGCAAAAAGTAAATAATATTATCTAATAAAAATTTTTTAAAAGTCTCTTAAACAGGTTATTATTGACTAAATATGATTTGATTCTTTGGGTTTTATTAAGACAAAAATTTTACCATTCGCTATAGTCGCACTTTTTGGTATTGCCTTCTTTGCGGTAAGTGCAAGAATTTGGTTGCCAGGAGATATGATGTCTCCTGCCCCCATGAATTAATATTTTTAGTTTTTTAACAATGACGAAAAATGAGGATCCTAAGAAAGAAAGCCTAGCGGAAATTGCGGTTGATCCAGATGTTTTGGCAAGAGAATTGGCTTTAGAGATTGAAATAGATCCTTTAGAACAAATTGATGAAGATGCTTTTTCAAAAAATTTAAATATTAGTCAAGAGTGTGATGAAGCTTTGAAATTGCTCAAAGGTAATAGAGAAGAGCGAATACAAGGCTTACGAATATTTTGTGAGTATAGAGATCAAAGATCTTTTCCCCTTTTATTACCATTGCTTGATCAACCTTGCCCTGTTGAAAGAATGAGTGCTGTATATGCTCTAGGTCGTAATCCCTGTCCTAGCGCAGTTCAGAAACTTGTCAGTCTTTTGAAGACAGATGATAATGCTTATGTCAGAAGAGCAACTGCATGGAGCTTAGCTAATTATGAAAACCAAATTGTTTTAGAACCATTAATAAATGCTTTAAAGAATGATGTGGCTGCAGTAAGGTTATGGTCATCAAGTTCTTTAGCTGAAATTGGAAATGTTTCTTTTGAGAACGCTCAATTAGCAGCAGAACAACTTTTAATAAGTTTAAAGATAGATAATGAATCAGGTGTGAGAAGTAATTGTATTTGGTCATTATGTAGGTTGTACGAGAAATTAAACAATTCATTCCAAGAGACTTTTGTTGATGAATGTACTAAAATAGCCCTCTTCGATAAAGAGCCATCTGTTATGGAAGAAGCAAAAACTGCCCTTGATTCAATGGGGATGCAAGGTTTTTATAATTAAAAATCTTAATTTTTTTCAAGAACACTAGATTACTAATTAATTTATCAGATATTCAATATAAAAATTAAAATTAATTAACTTGTACCAACTGAAACAAAATATTTTCGTTATTCTATATAAAGTAAAAGTACTCAGTACTTGAATTTAATGCCTCAAAAAACATTGAGATTCAAAATTCATCAAGACGGAAGAGTTGAAGAGACTGTTGAGGGATTTACTGGTAATTCATGCAATGAAGCTACGAAGAATCTCGAAGATGCTCTTGGTAAAGTAACAGTTAAGAATAAAACTTCTGATGCTTTCATCTCTAATCAAAGTGAAAACTTAACACAATTAAATAACGAATCTAATGTCACATTTTAGTAAAATTAAAACTCAGCTCAAAGAAGTAGAGCCGCTAATTAAGGCTTTAAATCATTTCGGTTATAGTATTAATCAAGAAGAAAAATTTGTAAAAGGATATAAAGGTCAATTCACAGCCGTTGATATAAGTATGAATCTACCTGGTGATACCCAAGTTGGATTTAAATGGGATAATAATTCTAATGCGTATGAATTAGTTACTGACCTTGATTTATGGAAATTTGAGATTCCAGTAGAAAGATTTATCTCAAAAGTTACACAAATGTATGCATACCAAACAATAATTTCTAAAACGCATGAAGATGGATATCAAATCGTAGAGCAAAAAAATAAAAATGATGGTTCTATTGAATTGGTCTTAACCAAGTGGGAAAACTAATGTCAAGATATGGATTTTACGGATCCATTTTATAATACTAAAGAAAATATTGAGATTATTTCAGGCTACGAGCCCGTTTTAGGTGGCCAGTTAACCGAAAAAGCTGTATGGGTTGATGAAGCAAAGTGTATTGGTTGTCAATACTGTGTTCACGTCGCTTCGAACACTTTCACTGTTGATGAATTTCATGGTAGAAGTCGAGCTATTAGGCAAGATGGAGATAGTTCTGATGTCATACAAGAAGCAATAGATACATGCCCTGTTGATTGTATTCATTGGGTCAACTTTGAAGAATTAGATGATTTAGAGAATAGTCTAGATAGGGATATGTTTCAAACATTTGGAAAGCCACCGAGAATGAACAAGCACTAATATCAAAAAGATGCAATATCGTAGATTTGGTAGAACCAATCTGAAGATTCCTGTTTTATCTTTAGGTGGTATGAGATTTCAAAAAAGTTGGGATCAATTAGATTTTTCTGAGGTTTCAGACGAAGAACAAAATAAAGTAGAAAATATATTAGATCTTGCAACACAATATGGCTTAAGTCATGTAGAAACCGCCAAGTACTATGGAACTTCTGAGGTGCAATTAGGGATGTGTTTTAAGAATACTAAGAAAATCCCTAATATAATCCAAACAAAGATTCCACCAAATAGTGATCCGGAAATTTTTAAGCGAGATGTATTATCTAGTATTGAAAAATTGAAAGTAAAAAAAATTGATTTGTTAGCAATACATGGTATCAATACTACGGAACATTTACATCAGGCTATTCGAGATGGAGGTTGCATCGATATTTTGAGGAATTTTCAAAAAGAAAATTTAATTGGATCTATTGGATTTTCAACCCATGGAAAATCTACACTTATTGAAAAGGCCATATCAACAAACTTATTTGATTATGTAAATTTGCACTGGTATTTCATTAATCAGGAAAATACAAAGGTTATTAATTTAGCCAATAAGCATGATCTTGGGGTTTTCATAATAAGTCCTACTGATAAAGGGGGACATCTTCATACTCCCTCAAGAAAAATGTTGGAATTTTGTAAACCACTTCATCCTATAGTTTTTAATGATCTTTTTTGCTTAAGAAATCAAAATGTCCATACTTTGAGTGTCGGTATTGCAAAAGAGACAGATTTTGCTCTGCATTTAGAAGCTGTCTCGTTGTTATCAGAATCTGAGAATTATGTACCTAAGATAATTAAAAAATTAACGCAGGAATCAATTAATTCCTTAGGTTTAGAGTGGCATCAAAATTGGAATAGAAATTTACCAAGTTGGGAATATACTCCGGGAAATATTAATATTCCTGTTCTACTTTGGCTTTCAAATTTAATTGATTGGTTGGGTATGGAAGGATATGCAAGAGCTAGATATCAATTGCTTGGTAATGGAAGCCATTGGTTTCCAGGATGCAACGCGAATTTACTTGATGTAGATGTTTCTGAAGGACAATTATTGAAAATATTAGAAGGTCATATAAATCCAAAAAAAGTTATAAAAAAATTGAGAAATTTAAAAGAAAAGTTTGGAGATAAGAATGCTAAAAGATTATCAAAAAAAATAATTTCATAATGGTTTTTTTTCAGGTTTGCCAACTTTTCTTGGGTAAATTTCCGGACAAAAATTCTTTGGTTGAATAAGAATAATATTTCTGGTGCCTTTATTTCTTGGTAGTAATATCTCTTTTTTATCTTTAACTTTCCCTTCTAATATTTCTAAAGTTTTATCTAGATTTTTGCTTTCTTCATTAGTCCATTTGCCACAAAATAAAACTCCAAACCCTTCTTTTTTTAACATTGGTAGTATATATTCTGAAACAGTTGATGGATTACTAACCGCTCTAGTTGTTGCAATATTAAAATTATTTCTCATTGACGATTGGTGGGCTAAATTCTCAACACGATCATTGATTACATGAATATTGTTTTTGAAATTGATCTGCTCAACTAAAAATTTTATTGCATCTGTTTTCTTTCTCAAAGAATCAATTAGGTATATCTCAGAATTAGGATGAGTTATTGCATAAGCTAAACCTGGGAAGCCACAGCCTGATCCAATATCTAAAAATTTTTTATTATCAAAATTAATATTTGTGAAAGCTTTGAATGGCCAAATGCTGTCAAAAACTTGAGATACCCAATAATCATCACCATCAATTAATCTTGTGAGATTGGTCTTATTATTTAATTCTTTAATTTTAGTTTGTAACTCTTGAAATAAATTTATTTCTTCTTCAGTTATTAAGGAAAGAATTTCTTCTGGAATGTTTTGTTTTTTCATTTTGTTATAAATATGAATTTTAACCATCCATTAAATACATTCTATTTAGTAAAAATTTATTAGAATTACAATATTAATAAAAGATTATTTTGAAAGGGGAAACTTCCTATTACAAAATTTTAGGTGTAAATGAAAATGCATCCAATCATGAATTAAGAAAGGCATTTTGTAAACTTTCTATTGAGTTGCATCCCGATACAACTTCATTAGAAATAGACGTTGCCAAAAGTAAATTTCAAGAAGTTCTTGAAGCTTATGAACATTTAAATAATAGTAATTTAAGGAAAATATATGATGACAAATTAAAAGAAAACTCTAGGATTACAAATAGTACTAAAGTTCTAAATAATTTAGTAATCGATTCTAATAATCAAAATTTAATAGGAAATAGAAGACCTTTATCGAATGGAGAATTGTTTTCGTTGTTTCTCTTAATTATCATCATTTCTATAAGTTTAATTGGTTCAATTTTTATTGCTTCTTTTACTGGAAAAGAATTAGAGACAATACCGCTTTGGTTAATTAAATAATTTTTTAAAAAGTCTGTGAATCCCTCTAAAAAACCTATCAATCAAAATTCACTTCAATCATTGGAATTGTGGCTAACTGATTTAGGTGCTGTAAAGGATATTAATAATCCATCTAAATGGTATCTGTTACTTTCAAATTGGAATGCAACTATTATTTTTGAACAAGAAGATTTAAGTGTTATATGGGAAAGTGAAGGACAAGAAACTAAAAGACTGTTTTCCTACTGTATTAATAGAGAAGATGTGGAAAATGCAATACTGCAGGGACCTTAAACTTCTATCTAAAGATTGTCTAAGATTTGCCTTATTATCCAGTAACTTTTCCCCAATTGATCATCTGTTATACAGAGAGGCGGCAAGAGGTAAATAACGTTCCCGAGGGGCCTAATGAATAAACCTTGCTCCATTGCAAGACTCTTTATTTCTTTCCCAATATTATTGAAATATCCTTTTTTGTTCCCAATATCTAAATCGAACGCAGCAATTGTGCCAGATACCCTTACCTTCTTTATATAAGGTAAGTTTTTAAATTTAATTAGATGAGATAAATGTTTTTCTTCAAATGAAAGGTATTTTTGTGGTTCTTTTTCTAATAAATCAAGGCTAGCGTTTGCTGCAGCACAACCTAAAGGATTAGCAGTAAAACTATGTCCATGCCAAAAAGTTTTTCTTGGGGAATCATCAATAAAGGATTGAAAAATTTTTTCTTTACATAAAGTTATTCCCATCGGTAAAAATCCACCAGTTAAACCTTTTGAAATACTTATTAAATCAGGAATGATTTTTGCCTTTTGAAAAGCAAAAAGGGTTCCACATCTTCCAAACCCAGTCAGTACTTCATCGGCAATTAACAAAGAATTATTATTTTTTATAATTTGTGAAACTTTTTTTATAAACTGAGGCCTAACCATATTCATCCCTCCTGCTCCTTGAACAAGTGGCTCAAGGATTACTGCAACTGTGGGAGTTTTAAGTAGAGTTTCTAATTTTTGGATCGCCTTATTTTCTTTATTTTCTACTTCTTCATCGTTCATCCAAGTTGAAGGCCATTGGACTCTTCTAACTGGGAACATAAGATTATCGAAATTCTCATTAAAAATATTTCTTTCACCTAAAGCCATTGCGCCAAATGTATCACCATGATAGGCTCCATCAAAAGCTACTATTTGAGTTCTTGTCTCTCCTCTATTTTGCCATGATTGGAAGGCAATTTTTAAAGCCACTTCCACTGCAGTAGAACCGTTATCAGAAAAGAATAATCTTTCTAGTTTTGTTAATGCACTAAGTCTTTCCGCTAATTTTTTTGCCTGTGGATGTAAGAAATCAGCAAATATAACTTGCTCAAGTTTTTTTGATTGATCAAAAATAGCATCCGCAATATATTCGTTACTATGACCATGAAGAGTTACCCACCAACTACTAATTGCATCTATTAGTTCTTTTTTAGGATCTTTAGTAAATAGAAGGGCATCTTTACCATGAGTTACTTCTATCTGCGGTTTGCTGTTATTGATTTGCGTAAAAGGTGGCCAAATATTTGGGTGCCAATCTTGATTTGGAGTTTTTGAATCCAAAGATTTCATTTAACTTATTTTTGAGTTTAATAGTGAGATCAACTTATTCTTGATGTCTAGTTCTTTCCATAGTATATCTAAATTATTTGAGTCCATTTTTTTGATGTAAGGAAATTCAGCAATTAAAGGAATACCACTAAAATCAACTAGAGTTTTTGGATTATCTAGGTGTTTTTCGCCATTGACTACTAAACCTAAAATCTCAATATTTCTTCGTTTTAAGGCCTCAATACTAAGCAGGGTATGGTTAAGAGTGCCAAGTGAGCTCTTACATACAAGTATTACCGGAAGATTCCATTCTTTTATTTGATCTATTTGCAAAAAATTGCGTGTTATTGGAACCATTAATCCACCTGCAGTTTCTATAATTAGTGATTCTTGCACTTTTGGTAATCTCAACTTGTCAAAGTTAATAGCTTTTTGATCTATTTCAGCAGCCCAATGCGGAGATAGAGGTTTTGTAAAGATATAAGCTTCTTTGATTATTTTCTCTTTACCTACTTGTGCAAGTTTTTCAACAGTTTGACTATCAGTTTCCGATTCAATCCCACTTTGAATAGGTTTCCAATAAAAGGAATTTAATCCTTTAACGAAAAAAGAGCTTATTAAAGTTTTCCCAATATCAGTATCTGTTCCACAAATTATAAATCTGAAAATATTTTTGTGACTACTCATAATTTTTTTATGATTTGAATCTCAATTTGCCATGAAAGATTCACTGTATTATTGTAATTCTTTGGCCAAAACTTTTGAATTTCCTTTAACTCTTTCACTGTTTTGCGTTTACAATTTGTTGATTGTGCTCCTACATTTTTAATGCTTTTAAAAAGTTTATATACATCTTCAAAATTTTCAAGATAATTAAACTGTTTTGAATAATGTATTTCAGTTGATTTGAAATCTTTTAATAATTCTTTAGAGCAAAGGAAATTAAGACCACTATATTCAATATTAACTTTTTTACAAGTATCTTTCCATTCAGGAAAACAATCTTTTGTTGGATATGAAATGATTAAAAAACCTCCAGGTGTTAATTTGCTAAACCAATTTTTTATTATCTTTTCTGGGTTATTTAACCAATGTATGCAAAAGTTAGATGTTAACAGAGAACAGTTATTTATTTCAGAAGGTAAATCATTATTCAAATCCCATAAAATTTTTTTTCTAGATAATTTATTCTCAAAAAGCATTTTTTGGCTGAAATCAATTCTGGCTACTTTTTGGGAAGAAATTTTTTCTATTTCATCTGCTAATAGTCCTGGTCCTGATCCTAGATCTATCCATTCACCTTTTTTTTGGGGATTTAATTCTTTGACAAGATGAACAATCTTTTTTGCAAAAAATTTCTGAATATGTGAATGCTCTAAATACCGATATGCAGCATCATTGAAATTATTTTGTATTTTCTCATTCCACTTTTTACTATCCATTTCAATCGTTAAGTGTATTACTTAAGATCTCGTATAAATTTAAATTATTCAAGCAATGACCTTGTTTAGCTAATTTAATTAAAATTGGTTTCCTATCGAGTGTTTTATTTAAGGAATCTAAAAAGTTTTTATTTGATTCGTTGTCAAGAATCAAATCATTTTCTGATTTTATAAAAATTATTTTGCAATCTTTTCTTAAAAATACTGGAAAATCCCTATTGATGTAAAGTTGTTTTAAATCGCCTAATAGAAGAGTTTTATTTAAACTCTCTAAACTTTTATAAAAGATATTTTTAAAACTATTATTCATATGATTTGGCATAAATGATCTATGTATAAATTCTTTCAACATATCGTTATGTTCATCTTTTAATATTTTTGTTTCCATTCTTTTTAGAGACCTCAAAATAAAGTTTCTTTTATTACTTAAAGGAAGAAAATTGTTAAATGAATTTATAAGAACAATATGAGTTGCTTCTTTTAAGATATTTTTTTGAATTAAATGAAAACCAAATGAATGGCATAAAGTCATTCTGATTTCTTTTTTAGATACGCTTTTAATCCATTTTGCTTGATAACTATTTTTTGAAAAATAGCCCCTTTCATTATCTTGCCAATGCCAATTATTATTTAAAAAATCAACTTTATAATCATCCCAGAAATATTTATTTAGTCCCCACCCATGTTGAGTAATAATTTGTTTCATTTAAACTGTTTTAATACTGCAATGAAATTTTTTAGCAGATTAAAATCTAAGTTTCTTCGTATTGTTATTCTAATTCTTGATTGCCCAACTGGAACAGTAGGAGGTCTTATCGCAATTGCTAAAAACCCATTTTCCTCAAGATATTTTTGTAGATAAATAGCCTTCTCTTCTTGGCCAACAATAATTGATAAAATGTGAGATTCTCCCTGAACTGGAAAACTAAAATTTTTAATAATTTCATCTTTCCATATCTTCGCAGAAGATAACAAATCATTGCCCCATTCTTTATTCTCTAAGATTTTTTTTAAACCTTCTAGCGCTCCAGCAGCTAAAGATGGTGCAAGAGCGGTTGTATACCTAAATGCACCACTTGTTTGGATAAGATATTCTCCAATTTCTGAATTGGACGCTACAAAAGCTCCACCGCTTCCAAATGCTTTTCCAAAAGTTCCAGTTATTATAGCTATATCTGAACGGCAATTAAAACTTAAACCCCTGCCTTCAGGGCCCAAGATTCCAATTGCATGGGCTTCGTCAACTAATAATTGAACACAATTGTTTTTGCAAATTTCCGTTATTTCTCTGAGCGGAGCAATTGATCCCTCCATGCTATAAAGAGATTCGACAACAACTAAAATGGAATTTTTTGTAGGGTTAGATTTAATAATTTTATCTTCTAAATCTTTTAAATTATTGTGTGAAAATCGAACTAGTTTTGCTTGAGCAGCTTTAACTCCAACCAATAAAGAGTTATGGATCAATTTATCTGCTATTACGATACTATTTCTGTTTGCTAAAGCCTGAATAGCGGCGATGTTTGCTTGAAATCCACTTGGGAAAAGTAATACTTTCTCTTGATCAAGCCACTTGGCAAGTTCTGTTTCTAATAATTTATGTATTGGTCTTGAACCAGTAATAAACCTAGAGCTTCCTGAACCAATACCTTCTAATATGCTTATTTCGTAAGCAGCTTTTATTAAATCCTTATCCCTACTTAATCCAAAATAATCATTACTGCATAAGTCTATAAGTTTTTTATTTTGTGAATTTAAACTTAGAAGTTCGAAAGATTTTTTACCTAAAGAAAATGTTTTTAATTTACGGATTCTATTTTTTGGAATTTTTATTTTTTTCATTTTGATAAAATAAAATATAGTGGATTTAATTAAAAAGATTTAGATTTACTATTAAAGTTTGCAAGGTATTTTTTGTTTATTAATATCTATATAGATCATATATTAAGAAGTTAACTCATCCTCTCTTCAATCACAATTATTGCTTAATTTAGAGGAATATTTCCCCTTTCCGCTAGATGATTTCCAATTAGAAGCAATTCGAGCTATTAATAGCGGAAATTCTGTTGTTTTAACGGCGCCAACAGGTTCGGGTAAAACATTGATAGGTGAATTTGCCATATATAGAGGCTTATCTCATGAAAGTAGAGTTTTTTATACAACACCTTTAAAAGCTCTATCAAATCAAAAGTTTCGAGATTTTGCTAATCAATATGGTGAGAATAAAGTTGGTCTTTTAACTGGAGATATTAGTATAAATAGAGATGCACCAATCTTAGTTATGACGACTGAGATTTTTAGGAACATGCTTTATGGTGAATTTGATGAATTTGATGATCCCTTAGAAAATTTAGAATCCGTGATTCTTGATGAATGTCATTATATGAATGACCCCCAAAGAGGCACAGTTTGGGAAGAAACTATAATCCATTGCCCTACTAGAACTCAAATTATAGCTTTATCAGCAACAATAGCCAATGCAGATCAACTACAAAATTGGATAGAAAAGGTTCATGGGCCCACAGCACTAATTAATAGTGATAAGAGACCAGTCCCACTTGAGTTTATTTTTTGTAGTGTTAAAGGCTTCCATCCACTTTTAAATAATAAGGGTAATGGAATTCATCCAAACTGTAAGATTTGGAGAGCTCCTAAAGGGCAGAAAATGAGAGGAAAAGTGGGCAAGATAATGCAACCAAAGTCTCCCTCAATTGGCTTTGTGATCTCGAAACTAGCTGAACGAAATATGTTGCCAGCTATTTATTTTATTTTTAGTAGAAGAGGATGTGATAAGGCTATTGAGAATATAAAAGACTTAACTTTAGTAAGTTATTCAGAAGCAAATATGATATCCCAAAAATTAGATATTTATCTTAAAAATAATCAAGAGGCAATTAAAGATAAATATCAATGTGAGGCATTAAAACGAGGTATTGCATCTCACCATGCTGGATTATTGCCTGCATGGAAAGAATTGGTTGAGGAATTATTTCAACAAGGTTTAATAAAAGTTGTTTTTGCGACTGAAACTCTTGCCGCAGGAATTAATATGCCCGCAAGAACCACTGTTATTTCTTCTTTATCAAAAAGGACAGAAGATGGGCATAGATTATTATTTAGCAGTGAATTTTTGCAAATGTCAGGAAGAGCTGGAAGAAGAGGAAAAGATACCCAAGGATATGTTGTTACATTACAAACAAGATTCGAAGGTGCCAAAGAAGCAAGTTCACTGGCTATTAGTAAACCAAATTCTTTAGAGAGTCAATTCACTCCTAGTTATGGAATGGTACTTAATCTTTTACAAAGTTATACTTTAGAGAAATCTAAAGAATTAATTAAAAGAAGTTTTGGTAGTTTTTTATATTTAGGAGAATCCTCGGGTGAGAATGTAATTCTTGAAAATTTAGATAAGGATTTAATTGAATTAAAAAAAATTACATCCAACGTTTCATGGAAAGATTTTGATGCATACGAAAAGTTAAGAAATCGTCTTAAAGAAGAGAGAAGAATCTTGAAAATTTTAGAAAAACAATCAGCAGAAAAATTATCAGAAGAGATAACTAATGCACTCCCATATATTGAAGATGGAAGCTTAATTTCAATCAAAGCTCCTCAAATGAAAAGAAAAATTGTTCCAGGATTAATTTGTAAGAAAATATATGAATCCCAAAAAATTAAGAGTTTATTGTGTTTGACAATTGATAATTTATTCATTCTTATAAAACCCTCATACATAGTAAGTATTTTTAATGATTTGGATGTAATTGATGTCTTAGGACTTGAAGTGCCAAATATGTATTTTTCTGGAGAGGTATTTAGGGGAGATGATATGTCGCAGTGTTATGCGGATCGAATTTTTGAAGTTTCTAAAAAAAATGATTTACAAACTCCACAATATGATTTGACAACGGAAGTTTTGGCACAACAGCAACAAATTAATAATTTAGAAAGAACAGTTACTGCTCATCCTGCACACAGATTTGGAGACTCCAAGAAATTAAAGAAATATAGAAAAAGAATTATTGATGTTGAACAAGAAATAAATATTAGAAAAAAACTTCTTGCGGATAAAGAAAATCATAACTGGAGAACTTTTACCGATTTGATACAAATTTTGAATCATTTTGGTTGTTTAAATGATTTGGAATTGACAGAAGTTGGACAAACAGTGAGTGTAATAAGAAGTGAAAATGAATTATGGATTGGTCTTGTTTTGGTTAGTGGTTATTTAGACGATTTAGATCCTCCTGAGTTAGCTGCAATTATTCAAGCTATATGTGTTGATGTAAGGAGGCCTAATCTTTGGTGTAATTTCAAGCCTTCTTTAAAGTTAATAGATGTTTTTAATGAATTAGATGGTTTAAGAAAACTAGTCTCTTTTCAACAAAATAAGTTTCATATTGAAATTCCTATCTATTTAGAAACAGAGTTGACCGGTATTATTTCTGAATGGGCAAGAGGAAAAAAATGGAAAGATTTGGTTTTTAATACTTCATTAGACGAAGGTGATGTAGTGAGGATTATTAGAAGATCAATTGATGTCCTTTCTCAAGTGCAATATTGTATTGGTGTTAGTAATAAATTAAAAAGCAAAGCAAAGCTAGCATTAAAAGCTATTAATCGTTTTCCTGTTTCTGAATCTAATGATCTTATAAAAGTCTCTGAAGATATTAATCCTGCAACAAAAAGAATTGACAATAATTCTTAAATTTTTTTAATCAAATCATTGAATTGATATTCATTGCTTCATCAAATTCATCTTCGTTTAAATAACCTAATTTAAGTGTTGCCTCTTTTAAATTTAATGATTCTTTGAAGGCAAGGTTTGCAATTTTAGCTGCTTTTTCATAACCAACTTTTGGCACTATGGCTGTAACCAACATTAGTGAATTTTCTAAATTTAACTTCATTTTCTTTTGATTAGGTTCCATTCCATCAATTAAATTTATTCTGAAGTTTTCTATTACATTTTTAAGTAATTTTAAACTTGTGAGAATATTAAATCCAATAAGGGGCTTATATTCATTCATCTGTAAAGTGCCGCTAGAATTTGCCATTGAGACTGCATATTCAAGACCCATTATCTGAGTGCAAACCATTGATAAGGCTTCGCATTGAGTTGGATTCACTTTGCCAGGCATGATAGAACTTCCAGGTTCATTTTGAGGAATAATTAGTTCATATATTCCTGATCTTGGACCAGAAGATAGAATTTTTATATCATTCGAAATTTTAAATAATGCACCTGCTAATATTTTTATCTGACTCATTACTTGAGCTAGACGATCATGCG
This sequence comes from uncultured Prochlorococcus sp., assembly GCA_902595175.1. Taxonomy (GTDB): domain Bacteria; phylum Cyanobacteriota; class Cyanobacteriia; order PCC-6307; family Cyanobiaceae; genus Prochlorococcus_A. The sequence continues at coordinate 26,394 of CACJPB010000007.1, forward strand.
AGGCCATGATAGAAAAATTATTTTTTGATTTATAAAACATTAGATTAGTATCATCGGAAATTGATTTTATAGACTCTTCACAGAATCCTTTTGGACAATTAATTCCCGTTCCAACTGCAGTTCCTCCCAAAGGTAAAAAATACAATTCATTCAGACTTATAATAATTGCATTCTCAGCATCTTTAAGTTGCTCTGACCATCCTGATATTTCTTGCCCAAAAGTAAGGGGCACTGCATCTTGAAAATGGGTTCTTCCTATCTTTATGAGGTCTTTCCATTGGTCACTTTTTTTATCAAGGATCTTAGTAAGTTCTCTTATCGTTGGAACTAAATTTTTGATTATTTCATTAACAACTGATATTTGAATAGCAGCAGGAAAAGTATCATTAGTTGACTGAGATTTATTTACATCATCATTAGGATGAATTGGTTGATGACTGCCAAGTTCTGAATTTGTTTTTAATGCTGCAATATTTGAAATTACCTCATTAACATTCATATTTGTTTGCGTGCCACTTCCTGTTTGCCAAACCTTTAAGGGAAACTGTGAATCATGAAGCCCATCAAGTATTTCTTTACATGCCTCTACAATTAAATCTTTTTTTCTTTTATCTATTAACCCTAAATTGAAATTCGCTATTGAAGCAGCTTTTTTTATGAGGGTGAGTGAATAAATTAATTCAATTGGAATTAATTCTTCTCCAATAGAAAAATTTTTTATCGATCTTTGTGTTTGAGCGCCCCACAAAGCTTTAATGGGAACCTCTATTGTTCCCATGCTATCTTTTTCAATCCTAAAGTTTTTTGTCATTATTTCTCTGAAAACACTGGTTTAACTTAGATAAGGTTTTCAGTAATCCTAGATACCTAACTTCTCCCATATTACACTTAAATTATTGAGATGAATTGAAGGATTAAAACATTCTTCTAAGTCACTTTGATCAATAAAATCCATTATTTCATTATCTCTCTCTATATTTTGTTTGAAATTCCCATTTTCGGTATTCCACGCATGATGCGCATTTTTTTGTACTAAACTATAAGCTTTTTCTCTAGACAACCCTTTCTCAACAAGCAAAAGTAAAACTTTCTGACTAAAGATTACACCACCATATATATTTAAATTTTTGAGCATATTTTTTGGATAAACTTCCAAATTGCTTACTATATCTTTCATTTCCCTGAGCATAAAATGCAAACAGATTGATACGTCAGGTAACATGATACGTTCATTGGAACTATGGCTTATATCTCTTTCGTGCCAAAGTGAAACATTTTCCAGTGCTGTTAAGACGTAACTCCTCAAAATTCTTGCTAAACCGCTTACTCTTTCACTTCGAATAGGATTTCTTTTATGTGGCATGGCAGAACTTCCTTTTTGCCCTTTTGTAAAGCCCTCCTCAACTTCTAAAACATCAGTTCTTTGTAAATTTCTTATTTCAGTTGCGAATCTATCTAGAGAAGCGCCAACTAGTGCAATAGTTTGAACATATTCTGCATGCCTGTCTCTCGATATAACCTGCGTACTTGCTGTATCTGGCTTTAAGCCGAGTAAATCACAAGTTACTTGTTCTACTTTGGGATTCGTATTAGCGTAAGTTCCCATTGCACCACTTATTTGTCCAATAGCTACAGACTCTTTCAGTATTAACAATCTTTTTTTATTCCTTATTATTTCTGCTAACCATCCAGCAAGTTTAAAACCGAAGGAAATTGGCTCCCCATGAATTGCATGAGATCTACCAATCATTAAGGTATTTTTATGCTTACTTGCTAATAATCTGACTTCATTTTCTAGGTTCTCAATTTCTTCTAATAACAATTCGCAAGAATCTTTCAACTGAAGAGATAAGCCAGTATCAAGTACATCACTGCTGGTCATACCAACATGTATATATCTTCCAGAATCTCCTACAAATTCATTAACGCTTGTAAGAAATGCTATGACATCATGTTTAACTTCTTTCTCAATTTCTGTAATTCTAGATTCATCAAACTTTGCATTTGAACGTATCTCTTTCATGGCATTCTCAGGAATTTTTCCCAACGAAAAATTTGCTTCACATGCAGCTATTTCAACCTTAAGCCAACTCTGGAATTTTGCGCTATCAGTCCAGATTTTCCCCATTTCGGGTAATGTGTAACGCTCGATCACAATTTTTATTAATTATCAATTTAAACTTTATAACCAAAATCGAATTATTGCTCTATACCTTAAGGATGTACTTGCCATTGAACATATTTGCCTGGCTATTATTTTCTTATGTAACATTTTTCTGGCTAATTAAGAAAGCTTAAATATAAAAATGTTTGCATTTATTCCTTAATTCCTTCCGTTAATAATGGGTAATTTTTTAGTTCTTATTTAAAATTGGAAGGTATTAAAGAATTTGGATCTTAATCTTATAGAAGTTCATTATTCAGTCTTTTTTTTCTTTGATTAATAGATGATTAAAAAAAGTAGATTAGACCTTTATCTTCTTAAAAGTGGTTTATGTGAAACTCGTCAAAAAGCCCAAGGTTTAATTCTTGCGGGCAAGGTTAGAGATATCAATGGAAAAGTATGGGATAAACCTGGACAACAAGTATTAATCGGATCTGAATTTTTTATTGATTCCCAACCTATGTTTGTATCAAGGGGCGGCGAAAAATTATTGGAGGCATTTAATAAACTTGAAATTAAAGTAAAAGATAAAATATGTATTGACGCAGGAATCTCTACTGGGGGATTTACTGATTGCTTATTACAACAAGGAGCAAGGTTAGTTTATGGGATAGATGTTGGTTATGGGCAGACTGCATGGAAGATTAGAAATAATCCAAAAGTCATACTTTTTGAACGAACTAATATTCGAAATTTAAAACCTAATGATCTTTTATCTAGAAGTAATGAGTTACCAAATTTTGTGGTTGCTGATTTGTCTTTTATTTCATTAAAGTTAGTTTTTAAATCTATTGGTAATTTATTAGAAGGTGATTGTATTGAGGGAATATTTTTGATTAAACCCCAATTTGAGGTGGGTAAAGATAAAGTCAGTAAAGGCGGTGTTGTTCGCAATCCTAGATTCCATGCTGAGGCAATAGAGTCTGTTATTTATGCGGCTAAGAATTTCCAATGGAATGTAAAGAATTTGATAGCTTCTCCTCTAGTAGGTCCTGCTGGAAATCATGAATATCTAGCTTGGATGACCCTAGGAAGTCAATCAAATAAAGGTATTAATAGTGAATATATACAAAATTTAGTAAAAGAAACTCTTTGAATTAAAGAGCTTCTTCATCTTTATCGCCTGTTCTAATTCTCACAACAGAATCAATTGATGTGATGAATATTTTTCCGTCACCTATCTCTCCCGTTTTTGCTGCTTCAGCAATTGCATCTATCACTGAATTAACCTTTTCATCTTCTACGACAACTTCAACTTTAAGTTTTTGAAGGAATTCAACAGTAAATTCGGAACCTCTATATCTTTCAACTTGTCCTTTTTGCCTTCCAAAACCTCTTACTTCACTAACTGTCATTCCAACAATACCGGAGTTTACTAATGCAATTTTTACATCCTCCAGCTTAAATGGACGTATGATTGCCTCAATTTTCTTCATGATTAAAGATTGAACATTCCTATTTTAATTGTTTTTTGGGAAAACATCCAACATTGAAATATCAGAAAAACATTCAATATTCAGGCCTGCATTCTTAGCGTCTTCAATTAAAAGTTGGGAATTTTCTTCAGAAATTATTACTGTACTATTTGACAAAGCTTCCCACTGATCATTCTCAAAGTGTGTTTGAAGCCACAACATTCCAATTGCGGTTTTTGGTTGAAGGGATTTATTTAAGTTGTTATCGATAGTTATCAAACAAATGTCCATTAACTTTTAAATTGAACTAAACACATATAACCCTTTTGGCAGACATTATGAATGTTATAATTGATACAAAAATAAGATTTAACAGCTTTTGACTTAGTCAATTGTAATACTTAGATTTATTGATACTTTTGCGAACTTTTATCTTTATATATAGTTTTTATATAGGTTTAGTAAAAAAGTTCTACTGAAAATGAGTACAGCTAAATTAGAAGATTCGACTCAAAAACCGCTATATGGGGAAAGAATTATTGAAAAATCAAAAATAATTTGTTTCGATAATCCAAACAAGAAAAGAATTTATGAAATTTCTATTCAGTTACCTGAATTTACATGTAAGTGCCCCTTTTCTGGTTATCCAGATTTTGCAAAGCTAAATATTACTTATCAACCAAATTTGAGAGTCTATGAGTTGAAGTCTTTAAAGCTTTATATTAATAATTTTAGAGACATAAAAATATCACATGAGGAAGTTGTGAATAGAATTATGGATGATTTAGTGAATGAAGGTTCACCTCACTGGATACATTTAAACGCTGCATTTAACCCCAGAGGGAATGTTTCTATGCAGTTAGATATTTTTAGTGGGCAGAAAAGAAATTAAAATTTTTTTATTTCTTCTGATAATTTAAAAAATTCTTTTTTAAAACCAACTAGATTTTTATTACTAAGGCCTCCAATCGATAACTTTTGTGATTCTTTATTTACCAGAATCCATAATTGGTTAGTTGGTATGAGACTTATCATTGTTCCAAAAATTATTAAAATAAATGAAAAGTAAATAAATGGTATAGAAGGATCATTTTTAATTATTAAACCACTGCTGGGGATTATTTTTTTCAGAGATACTTTTGAAGAATTAACTTCTAAAGGATTGTCATTTATATAGAGATTATTTCCGGAAAAATTTTCTATATTCGAAATTTTAAGTGGACCATTTTCGTTATCTATTGTTAAAAGGAAATTTTTTTTAGTCTCTGATCCTAATTCAACTAAAACTCCCCAAACTTGATTGCCGATTTCGGGAATCTCCTTGAGCTGTAATTGATAGAGGATGTTATCTATTTCTAAAATAACATTTGATATTGCCCAATCTGCTTGATAAATAGTTAATCCTTTAAACCTGATTGGGTGATTAACTTTGGTTGTTTTTATTTCATTCAAATTTAGATCTTCAGAAGAAAAATTTAATTTTGAAATAAACTGTTTGGGTACACCATCACTTTCTCGTTCTATAGAAAAATCGACTAATTTTACATTGGCTTTTGAGTTTGTACTCTCATTAACAAGATCCACAGTTTCTCCAGGCAGTAAATATTGTTCTTTTGATTGACTTGTAAAACTTCCATAAGCTGAACCTATAAGTAAGACTATTAATCCGATATGTACAACTAAAGGACCGATTTTTCCGATTAAACCCCTTCTTGCAGAAATATGACTTTTAAATTTGTATGTTTTCCATCCTCTTTTTTTAAGTAATAAATCTATTTTTGATATATGTTCTCCATCTTGATTGATTGCATGACTTGAAGATAGTTGCAGTTTGCTAAATTTTTTTTCGCTGTTGTATTCAATCCATTTTAATGAAGCTTTTAATGAAGGGATTTGTCTCCTGAAACTACAAGCTGCTAGAGAAATGCAAAGAAGAATTAATGCAAATAAAAACCAAAAGCTTGTATATATGTGATCCAATTGAAGTTTTAAGACTTTTTCTCCATCTAAAAATCCAAAAATGGGAGCACTATCGAAATTATCAATATAAAATTTATTACTACTACCTTGAGGTATAAAAGTCCCTATGCCGCTTGTAATAGCTATGAAGATTATTAGTGATATGGCGAATCTTAAACTAGATATTTTTAATATTAGATTCTTAAAAATAATCATTTAAATCCAATTTGATAATAAATTTAATAACCCTAGGGAAACTAAAAATATCCCACTTAAAGTCGGAATTATTTGACTAAATTTTCTAAGCTCTAAAAATTGTTTTAAGTTTTCTGCAGTAGCTCCTGCAACAATTAATGGGGTTACTTGGCCTATCCCAAAGAAAAATAAAAAAATAATAGATATTGTAGGATTTTTAGCTTGCGATACCCAAGCTAGAAGAGTTGCTAAAACTGGAGTAATGCAAGGTGAAGAAGCTAGTCCAAAAGTAGTCCCTATTGCAAAAGGTGCTATAAAAGTTGGTAATTTATCTTCAATTATTTTCATATCCGGTCCATTCGGGAACTGAAACTTTAGAATACCTAGTAAATTTAAACCCATTATTATTGCTATAAAGGCAACGACCGAAGTGTAAAAAGATGGTATTTGCCCATATATCCTACCTAAGAATCCACTGGCAGCACCAAGGGCAACGAGTGAAAAAACGACTCCTCCTGAAAAACTAATAAGTTTAAATTTATTTTTCTCTGTTCCTCCTATATATGCAATAGTGATTGGTAGTAATGATAATGAGCATGGGCCAAGACTTGTTAAAAGTCCTGCGCTGAAAACCAAAAAAATAGTAAATGGTCCAGGATTATTTAGGCCATTCTGCATAAGCAGATTACCCTTTTGAGATAATTCTGAAATAACTAAATTAAATGATTCGATAGCTTGAATTAAATTTTATAAATTCTAACTAATCAAGAGTCTTTCGTGTATTAAGTATACCTAAAAAGCCTGTGGATTCTAATGAACATCTCAGTAACATCCCTGCAATAAAAAATGATGCGATTAATGAATTTCCACCATAACTAATGAAAGGTAGTGGTAAGCCGGTAGTAGGCATAGAGCCTGTTGCTACAGCAATATGCATTATTGATTGACCTATCAACAATACACCACATCCAATAGAAACTAATTTTGTATAGTTGTTCCTGCACTTTAAAGCAATTCTTACTGTTATGTAAGAGAAAACTGCTAGAAAACCTAGAAATAAAGTACACCCTAACAAACCAAATTCTTCAGCAAAAATGGCAAAAATAAAATCTGTGTACATAAAAGGTAGGTACTGTAATTTTTGTATAGACAAGCCAAAACCTTGACCGAATAGACCACCTGAACCTATAGCTAATAAACTTTGAACCAATTGAAATCCACTTTCCTGTTGATCTTTCCAAGGATTAATAAATGAAGTAACCCTAAGTTTTTGATATTCGTTATTAAGGATACTAATGCATCCAGTAATAAATCCTAATGAGGCAAATGAGCAGAGAGAACTTAGTTTTACTCCTCCACATAAACCCATTACCCAAAAAAGAATTCCAGTTAATGATGCAGTACTTAAATTAGGCTGCTTTAGTATTAATAAAATTAATAATCCAAAAGAGAATATTGAAATTAATTTTTTATCATTCTTAATCAAATTCCAATGCGCGAAAAGGTTAGAAGCTTCTAGAATTAGAAAAGGCTTAATTAATTCAGATGGTTGTAGACGTAAATTTCCTAGTACTAGCCATCTTGAAGATCCGTTAACTGTAATTCCAGTAATATTGGTTAGTAATATTAGAAAAAATAAAATAAAAAAAATAATTCTTGAAAACTTTAAAAGATTTCTAATGTTTGTATTTAGAACAAAATAAAATAGACTAATTCCTGGAATTGTCCAAATAATTTGTTTTTTTAAAAAATAAGCCCAATTTCCCATTTCCCTACTAGCAACCCACCAACTTGATGATCCAAGAATGCATATTCCTAATATTGACCAAATTCCAACGAGAACAATTAGTGTTTTTGCCTCATAAGGCCATATCATCCAAGGTAAGGGAAATATAGACTCTGTTAAATTGCTTAGATTTTTTTTGTAATTAGAACTAAAGGTTTTTTTTCTTTTAGAAATTCTTTTATATTTTATTTTTTCTTGACTTAACTCCAATATTTTAGATGTATATGTACTATTGAGACGTTTAATTGAGATTTTGCCAAGTCTTTTATTAACGTTTTAAAGTGTTAAAGCAATTAAAAAGATCACTTTTCATAAATTTTATTTGAAGAATAAAGTAAAAAAAGGACTAAAGATCCATCATAAATCTTAAGAATTAATTTTTTATAAAAAAAAACTAGCTAAAAGGTACCTCTCTGTGATAGATTCCGTGAGTTTATATACTTACTTCAAACCACTCAGAGAGGTTTCTAAACTATGTTCACATCAGTGGACTCAAATAGAAAAAAACATGAGCATCCCTCCCATGAGAATGTTCAATTTCCTCGATCCTTGAATAATTCAATCATCAAAGAAAGTAAATCTGGCATTGCCAATCAAATAGATAATTTGCTTTCTCAAAATGATGAATACACAAAATTGCAATTAACCATTTTTGGAATTACTTTTATTGTTTCTATTTTATTAGCGTCAATAACTGGTATTTTTCTAGGATTTACTTTTGGTTTTAGTATTTTTATAGGTGCAATAGCCGGTATTTTTTACCTACGTTTGCTTGCTAAAAGTATAGGGAAACTTGGTAAAGAATCATCAGGTGTATCAAAATTGCAACTATTAGTTCCAGTTTGCCTCTTTATTTTTGCGAGCAAGCTAGGATCTTTGGATATTTTTCCTGCAATGATGGGGTTTTTCATTTATAAGCCTTCACTCATTCTTTATTTTTCACGTTCTTAAGTAAATTTTTTTATTCAAAACAAATGTTTTTTAATTCCTTGCTAACAAATTTTGCAGCATTAGAAGTTGGTCAACATCTTTATTGGCAAATTGGAAATATCAGACTACATGGGCAGGTATTTTTAACATCTTGGATTTTATTAGGAGCGTTATTAGTTTTCATTTCTTTAGGAACTAAAAAAATGCAAAATGATCCTAAAGGCCTTCAAAACTTGCTTGAGTTCCTCTGGGATTACATAAGAGATCTAGCTAGGACGCAAATAGGTGAAAAAGTTTATAGAGATTGGATGCCATTTATAGGTACTTTATTTTTATTCGTCTTTGTTAGTAATTGGGGAGGTGCTTTAATTCCTTGGAGATTGATTAAGTTACCAAGTGGAGAATTGGGAGCACCTACTGCTGATATCAATACAACAATAGCCTTGGCTTTATTAGTTTCACTTTCTTATTTCTATGCAGGTCTAAGCAATAAGGGTTGGAGATACTTCGAATACTATGTTCACCCAACTCCGATTATGCTTCCTTTCAAAATTCTAGAGGATTTTACGAAACCTTTATCACTCTCTTTTAGGCTATTTGGTAATATTTTGGCTGATGAACTTGTTGTTGGTGTTTTAGTCTTTTTAGTTCCGCTAATTCTCCCAATACCTGTTATGTTCCTAGGATTGTTTACTAGTGCAATTCAGGCATTGATTTTCGCAACTTTGGCAGCCTATTACATTGGAGAAGCTGTTGAAGAACATCATTAGCTGTCTTCTAATACATTCAGACACTTTTACAAAGAGTCTGTAATCTGGCAAAATAGCTAATCGCGTAGGTCTGAATATATCAGACCCATTCTTTAAAAGAAAGAATGTCCAAGCGTGTATGACAACAAAGATTATCACAAGTATTAAGCTCTTTATTTCAAAATTATGGATTCGATTACTTCCGCTGCATCAGTTGTAGCTGCTGGTTTAGCAGTTGGTCTAGGTGCTATTGGCCCAGGTCTTGGACAAGGTAACGCAGCTCAAGGCGCTGTTGAGGGCATTGCCCGTCAACCAGAAGCTGAAGGTAAAATCAGAGGAACTCTTCTTTTATCTTTTGCTTTTATGGAGTCATTAACAATTTACGGATTAGTTGTGGCTTTGGTACTACTTTTTGCGAATCCTTTTTCCTAAAAGTTAATATTGCTTCTAATCCTTATTAGCAATATTTAAATTTAATTTTTTAACTTCAACTGAATCATATGTTGGCCTTTAATTTTTTTGGTGCTACGGAAGGTGGATTATTTGACATAAATGCCACTTTGCCACTTATGGCGATACAAGTAGTTGCGCTTACTTACATATTAAATTCTCTTTTTTTTAAGCCTGTTGGCAATGTTGTAGAAAAAAGAGAAAAATTTGTAAGTAATAATATTATTGAGGCCAAAAATAAACTTTCTGAGGTTAAAAAATTAGAAGCTGATTTATTAACTCAGCTTCAAAGTGCTCGTGCAGAAGCCCAAAGAATTGTGAGCGAAGCTGAGAATGAGTCTGATAAGCTTTATAAAGAAGCATTAGAACTTGCGAACAATGAAGCAAATGCTTCAAAAGAAAAAGCAAGACTAGAAATTGAAAGTCAGACGTCTGCTGCTCGTGATCAACTTTCTAAACAGGCTGATGATCTAAGCGAACTTATTGTTAATAGATTGATTCTAGAAAAATGAATTTAACTCTTTTAGCTACAGAAGGTTTTGGATTGAACTTTAATTTATTCGAAACCAATATCCTTAATTGGGCTGTAGTAGTTTTTGGTCTTTATAAATTTTTGCCTGGTTTTCTAGGTAAAATGCTTCAAAAAAGGAGAGAAGGAATACTTCTTGAATTAAAAGATGCTGAAGATCGACTCCTAAATGCAACTCAAGCTTTAGAAAAGGCGAAGAAAGATTTATCTTCAGCAGAAGAAAAAGCTTCTCAAATAAAAGCAGATTCCCTCAAGAGATCTGAATCAATCAGAATGGAAAGTGAGAAAAAAGCGATAGAGGAGATGGCACGAATTAAACAAAGTGCAATCTCTGATGAAAGCTCTGAAGCATCCAGAGCAATTTCTCAACTTCGAAAAGAAGCTGTAGAACTGGCAATTAAGAAAGCTTTAGATTCTCTCCCAAATCGACTTGATAAAACAACACAAGAAAATTTGGTAACTCAATCAATTAACAAAATTGAGGTAAACTAATGCCACTTTTAAATTCAGTTACTACACCATACGCAGAGGCATTACTTCAAGTTGTGAATGAAAATTCGCAAACTGAAGAGATGGTTTCTGAAGTTAAACAACTCTTGGAATTAATAAATGATTCCCCTGAACTGGAGAAGGCACTATCCTCTCCCATTTTAGAGACAGATGCTAAGAAGAAAATCATTAATGAAATTTTTTCAAAAAAGGTTAATTCTTCTTTATTGAATTTCTTAAAATTATTGGCCGATAGGCAAAGAATTGGGATCCTTACTTCAATTCTTGATAGATTTTTAGAGATTTACCGAGAAAATAGTAATATTGCTTTGGCAACTGTTACTTCTGCAGTCGAGCTTACTGATGAACAGAAAGGTTTAATTACCAAAAAGATCATCAATATTGCTGGAACTGAAAAATTAGAACTTGTAACTAAAATCGACCCATCTCTTATTGGTGGTTTCGTCGCCAGTGTAGGATCAAAAGTAATTGATGCTTCTCTTGCTTCACAAATAAGAAAACTTGGCTTATCCCTTTCCAAGTAACTTTTAAATCAACCTTAAATTCTTAAATCCATGGTATCTATACGCCCTGATGAAATCAGTTCAATCTTAAAACAACAAATAACTGATTATGACCAATCTGTAAGTGTTAGCAATGTAGGAACTGTTCTGCAAATCGGTGATGGCATTGCAAGAATATATGGCTTAGATCAGGTCATGGCAGGTGAGTTATTGGAATTTGAAGATGGTACTGAAGGTATAGCTTTAAATCTTGAAGATGATAATGTTGGAGCCGTTTTAATGGGAGAGGCACTTGGTGTCCAAGAAGGAAGTAACGTTAAGTCCACGGGTAAAATTGCATCTGTTCCTGTTGGTGAAGCAATGCAGGGGAGAGTTGTTAACCCTCTCGGACAACCAATAGATGGGAAAGGGGAAATTCCAACAAGTGATACTAGATTAATTGAAGAAATGGCTCCTGGAATAATTAAGAGAAGATCAGTGCATGAACCAATGCAAACAGGTATCACATCTATTGATGCAATGATTCCTGTTGGAAGAGGTCAAAGAGAATTAATTATTGGTGATAGACAAACTGGAAAATCTGCAATTGCTATCGATACGATAATTAATCAAAAAGGTCAAGACGTAGTTTGTGTTTACGTAGCTATTGGTCAGAAGTCAGCATCAGTAGCAAACATCGTAGAGGTATTAAGAGAGAGAGGAGCTCTAGATTACACAGTGGTAGTTAGTGCAGGAGCCTCAGAACCAGCTGCTTTGCAGTATTTAGCACCTTATACTGGTGCAGCAATTGCTGAACATTTTATGTATCAGGGTAAAGCAACCCTTGTTATTTATGATGATCTAACGAAACAAGCTCAGGCTTATAGACAAATGTCTCTTCTCTTAAAAAGACCACCAGGAAGAGAGGCTTATCCAGGAGATGTTTTCTACTTACACAGTAGATTGTTAGAAAGAGCAGCAAAACTTTCTGATGCTATGGGAGGGGGCTCTATGACAGCTCTTCCAATTATTGAAACTCAGGCAGGGGACGTTTCTGCTTATATCCCAACTAATGTTATTTCAATTACAGATGGACAAATATTCTTGAGTGCAGATTTATTTAACTCAGGATTGAGACCAGCTATTAATGTTGGTATTTCTGTTAGCCGTGTTGGAGGAGCCGCTCAGACAAAAGCAATTAAAAAAATTGCAGGAACTTTAAAATTAGAACTCGCACAGTTTGATGAACTAGCTGCTTTTTCTCAATTTGCATCTGATCTTGATGAAGCAACTCAGCAACAACTTGAACGAGGCAAAAGACTAAGAGAGTTATTAAAGCAACCTCAATTCTCTCCGCTGAATCTTGCAGAACAAGTTGCAGTTGTTTATGCAGGAGTTAAAGGACTTATAGATGAGGTTCCTGTTGAAGATGTTACTAAATTTGCAATTGAACTTAGGGAATACCTAAAGTTAAATAAAGCGGAATTTATAGAAGAGATTCTTAAAGAAAAGAAATTAAATGATGGATTAGAAGAGACGCTAAAAGAGGTGATAAATGAAGTTAAATCATCAATGCTTGCCACAGTTTAAATTTATTTAGGAGATACCATGGCAAATCTTAAAGAGATTAGAGATCGAATCGTTTCCGTTAAAAATACAAGAAAAATAACTGAGGCAATGAGACTTGTTGCAGCTGCAAAAGTTAGGAGAGCTCAAGATCAAGTTCTTAAGAGTAGACCTTTTGCTGATAAACTTGCACGAGTCTTAGAAAATATTCAATCTAGAGTACAATTTGAGGCTGTCGATTCTCCTCTATTATCCAAGAGAGAAGTAAAGAGTATCTCCTTGGTATGCATAACTGCGGATAGAGGTTTATGCGGTGGCTATAACACAAATATTATAAAAAAAGTAGAAATAAGATACGCAGAATTAGTCAAACAAGGGTATCAGCCAAATTTAATTTTGGTAGGTAAGAAAGCTATTGGATATTTTCAAAATAGAAAGGATAGATATGTAATTAAAAGTACTTTCAAAGAACTAGAACAGGTACCTACAGTCAAGGATTCTGAAGGAATTACAAATGAGATTTTAGCTGAATTTCTTTCTGAAAATTCTGATAGGGTGGAAATTATTTATACGAAATTCATCACTTTAGTTAGCTGTGCCCCTGTTGTTCAAACACTATTGCCACTTGACCCTCAAGGAATCGCTGAGGAAAACGATGAAATTTTTAGGTTGACTACAAAAGATAGTAAGTTACTTGTTGAAAAGTCAAATATTGAAAAAAGTGATTCAGAGAAGTTGCCATCAGATATTGTTTTTGAACAAAGTCCTGATCAACTATTAGATTCCTTATTACCATTATATTTACAGAATCAGGTACTAAGAGCTCTTCAAGAGTCGGCAGCTTCAGAACTCGCTTGTAGGATGACTGCTATGAATAATGCAAGTGATAATGCTAAAGAATTAGCAAGTACTTTGAATCTAACCTATAACAAAGCCAGACAAGCAGCTATTACACAAGAAATATTAGAAGTTGTAGGAGGTTCAGCAGTTTAGCAATAAGATTTAGGATATGCCTGAATACAATATCAAAGTTCAATTTGAGCAAAAGACTTTTAGTTTTTTATGTTCTGAGGATCAAGATATTATTTCAGCTGCAAAAATGAATGGAATAGATTTACCAAGTAGTTGTTGTTCAGGAGTTTGTACAGATTGTGCATCCATGATATTGGAAGGATCCGTAGGTCAGGAAGATGCTATGGGATTAAATGATGATTTACGGGAAAAGGGCTTTGCACTTTTGTGTGTAGCATACCCCAAGTCAGATTTGAATATTGTTATTGGTAAAGAAGTAGAGGATGATTTATATAATGATCAATTTGGCAAATATCAAAAATGAAATTAAGTTCAGTTGATTATTATTTAGATTGGCCAGTTTCAATAAAATTAAAAAATTTAAGGGGATTCATCATTATAAATTTAGAACAAAAAGGTGATTTAATTCGATGGTCAATTGTTGATATTCAAAATTCTATTGACTCTTTTGGAACAAAAAAACTTAAAATTAAAGCTGTCGTAGCTAATTAAAAAATATTAATTGAAATATTTTTAATAATGGAAAATTCACCAACAATATTTATTGTTCCAACTGGTATTGGTTGTGAAGTAGGAGGTTTTGCTGGGGATGCACTTCCTACCGCTAAATTATTAGCATCGGCAAGTGGATGTTTAATTACTCATCCAAATGTTATGAATGGCGGTACTCTCTCTGAAAAAGATAAAAATATTTTTTATGTTGAGGGTTATACTTTAGACCGACTTGCTAAAGGAGAAATTGCTTTAAAAAGGGTAAAGCAACAGAAAATTGGGATAATTTTTGATTCAGCCATTGAAAAAGAAATATTAGTGAGACATTTACAAGTTGCTGATGCATGCGTATCTACTTTAGGGATTAATGTTCATTCTTATGTGATTACAAAAAAGCCATTAAACATAGTTATTGATTATGATTCTTCAAAAATCAGTGGCGGCACAATTGAAAATCCTGATGCTCTAATTGATGCTGGAAAATGTTTAATAGAAAAAGGAGTTACGGCAATAGCAATTGTGGCAAAATTTCCAGATGATTCAGATTTTTTAGAGACAAATATTTATCGAGAGGGGAAAGGGGTTGATCCTATTTCTGGAGTCGAAGCAGTTATAAGTCATTTAATTAGCAAATTTTTAAAAGTTCCCTGTGCTCATGCACCTGCTTTAAATCCAATTGAATTGAATGAAAATTTAGATCCTCGTGCAGCTGCAGAAGAAATAGGATTCACCTTTTTACCGTCAGTACTGATTGGGTTAAGCAATGCACCTGATATTGTTGAATTGCCCTCTAAAAATGAATTAATATCACTACACCCTGATCAGATTGAATCTATTGTTGTTCCTAATGGGGCACTAGGTGGAGAAGCTGTACTAGCAGGGATTGAAAAAGGTTTAAATATTATCTCTGTAAAAAATAAAAATACATTAGAAGTAACAAATGAGTTTTTTGATTATCCTAATCTTTTTGAAGTGGATAATTATTTAGAGGCTGCAGGAATAATTCTTGCTATCAAAAAAGGTATCAATCTTGATTCAGTTAAACGGCCTTTAAAAAAAATCCAACAGTGTTTTTATAGTGATTAATAAGATATTGCTATGGGAACTCTCCAGTCACTTCCTAATGATTGACTGCTTAGTTTTAGGATTGGAGGAGCCTGCTTTCTTTTGAATTCCGCTTTTTTTATGAGTGTGATAATTTTTAAAATTAAATCTTTTTTATAACCATCTTCTTCTAGTTGTATTATATCTTTTTTCTCTTCAATAATTCCCTTAAGAATATTATCTAAAATAGAATAAGGCGGGAGAGAATCAGTATCTAATTGATCAGGACCTAATTCGGCGCTTGGAGCTTTCGTGCGTATATTTTCTCCAATTATGTTTAAATGTGTATCTAACATATATGACTTTCTATGATTTATTGATTCTTCACTATCAAGCCAATTGCATAATTTAAAAACATTAGTTTTATATAAATCCCCAATTACCGATAATCCTCCATTCATATCACCATAAAGTGTGCAATATCCCACAGCTAGCTCTGATTTATTTCCTGTTGAAAGTAATAAATGCTTTTCTTGATTTGCTAAAGCCATCAGAAGCGTTCCTCTGATCCTTGATTGAATATTTTGATTTGTTATTTCAGCCATCTCGAAAGATATGGTTTTTATGAAAGATTCTTCAAAAGAGGTCATCAAGTTTTCAATTGGAATGCTCTTGAAACTTATCTTTAATCTTCTCGCTAAATCTTCTGCATCACTCTTTGAATGAGATGAACTCCACTTAGATGGCATTGAAACACAATGAACATTATCACTCCCTAGAGCCGCTGTGGCAATTGCTGAGACAAGTGCTGAATCAATACCACCGCTTAATCCAACTAAAGCTGTTTTAAATCCACATTTTTTTGCATAATCTTTAACACCAAGGACTAATGCATCAAAAATTGATGACATTTCGGAGTTTTCAAATTCATTTTTTTCAGGTTTCGTTTGCTCAATTTCCCAGCTAGAGAGATCTTCAGAAAAAGATTTTAATTGCTTAATTTTAGATCCATTCTTATCAAGAATGAAACTATTTCCATCAAAAATTAAATTATCATTTGCACCAATCTGGTTGACATAAATCAGCGGTGCTTGAAGATATTGTGCGGCAAAACTGGAAACCTTGGATCTTAGCTCTAACTTTTTCAGAGTATATGGGGAGGCTGATAAATTTACTAAAATATCAACTTTTTTTTTCTTTAAATCAATAATGGGATTTTTTCTATGAATTCCTCTACCTTCTATATCTTTGTTGACCCATAAATCCTCACATATAGTAAAGCCGATTCGCCAAGTTTTATTTTTAATTTGTTTAATCAATACGGAAACTTTTTCTTCTGATCTAAAGTATCTTTTCTCATCAAATACTTCATAAGTCGGAAGAATAATTTTACGAGCAATTATTTTCCATTCACCGCCCTCAACCAAAGCTATAGAATTATAAAGATTAGGAAAATAAGAATCATTGATTATCTCTGCTATTCCGACTGAGACACTGAAGTTTCCATATTTTTTACTAATATCTAAAGCTAATTGATCAAGAATTTGGTATTGATTTTTGATTAAATTTTTTTTAAAAAGTAAGTCATTCGCTGGATATCCCCATAATGACAATTCTGGAGTAAGAACAAAATCAGCAGAAATTGAGCTAGCTCTCGAAGCAATATTAAGTATTTTTTTTGCATTGCCCTCTAAATCGCCAACAACTGGATTTATTTGAGCAAGTAAAAACTTCATTCAACTAATTTGATGGATTCATATAAATTATTCTTCTTAACTATATCTATTAACGACGACGGTAAATTAGAGGAATTTAAATTTAATCTAAACTTAGAACTTGAAATATTTGGGGTTTTGATGGTTGAAATCTTAAATTTCACTTTAGAAGTTTCTAACATTTTAATAGTATTTGATTCAACAGGATACCCCTCTCTTAAAATTATAAAAAAACTTACCTCCAAAATAATTTTGTCAAAATTTTTCCAGTAGAAAATATCTTTAATTAAATCACTCCCAATAACAAAATCTAAATTATTAAATTTATAAATTTCTTTACATCTTTTGATTGACTCTACTGCCCATTGACTACTGATTTTTTGATTAAATAAAATTTTAGGATCACCTAAACCATCAATTAGAGTTTTTAATAAATGGCTACGTATTGAGATATCCACTATGTGCTTTTTTTTGGGATTGTTGCTCACATAGCTAATGGTAAAATCATAAATTTTGGATAATTCTTCAAGAATTTTTTTGTGTCCAATTGTTGGTGGATCAGCACTTGTACCAAATAAAGCAACGCTTTTCGCCATTTTAAATTTTAAGGTAGAAAACTAACAAAATTATTATTTAAATTTCTTTTTGATATATAGATGTTTATGTGTTTAAAAATCTCTGGTTCATTAAAATTAATATTTTGAATCATTAAATAAGGATCTATAAAAGAAGCTTTGCTTCTTTTAAATATTTCCTTGGCTGCTAATTTCCCAAGGATTTTTGTAGATTGAAGTGCTATTGCCGCTTGAATAATTGCTATGGGTCCATAGGGTAATAATGATAGCCCGTTAGTGAAAGGTGCGGTTAATAAAAATACTTTCCTAATAAGGGTGAAGGATGTATTGACTCCCACCTGAGTGAAGCCTAAACATAAATTATTAATGGATATGTTTTTGAATATTTTTCTTGTAGATTCACCCTTCAAATTTAATCCGTAAATCTTACTTAATTCGCTAATCAATGCAGTATCAAGTGCAAAACTACCTGCAATATCAAACAGAATAAAAGGATTAAGAGCTACTGTTGATGCCTTTATAGTAGAAAATTTACCAATAGTTGACTGAGCTAATTTCTGCCTTCTTTTTAATCTTTGCTCTTTTATCATTAGAAACAATTTGTCAGCTGATTGAAGAGAATTTAGTGTTAAAAATATTTCACCATGTTGATTTATTATTTTTGTCATGTAATTTTTCAGATTATTTTCATGATTAATAATTAAGGGAATATTTAAATCTTTTGGAAGCTTAAAATTTATATTTTCTATTATTTCTTTTAATTCAATTCTATTAAAAAGATCAATTTTATTTAAAATTAGAATAATTTTTTTTCCATCTTGAATAAAGGAGTTGATTTCGCTTAATTCATTTCTATTTAAATCTCCTGAAATTATAAATAAAATAAGATCTGAGTGATTTATAGAGGAGTAAACTTTATCTGGGAATTTAATATCGCAGAAATCAAATCCTGGAGAATCTAGTAACTCAACACTGTTTAGTGATGGATCTTTAAATTTCCATTCTTCAGCTTTTATTTCTCTTGTGGTGCCATTGATAATATCTGTTTTAAATATATTTTTTTTTAATAAAGAATTTAAAACAGAGGATTTTCCTACGCCTGATTTACCATATGCACCAAGTCTTATTTTTTTTTCTTTCAGCCTAAAAAGTTGTTGATTAAAAGAAATTATTTCTTTATTAAAATAACTTTTTTCATAGTTGGTAAGATCAATAGTCTCCCACCAATTTTTTAAAAGTAAATAATTTTTATTAACTTTCAATTGTTTCATGATTTATTTTTTCCACCAACCAGCTAAAACAGATAAAACAGCTTCCGCATCAATAATGCCCACGAATCCTCCAAATTCATCTACTACTACTTTCACTCCTTTATGATTCTTGTCAAATCTTGTTAATAATTTATCTGCCTTAATCATTTCTGGAATGTATTCCACAGGTTCGCAAATTTCTGACAATAATTTTTTATTTTCTCCATTAATTAATTCTGCTAGCACTCTCTCACGGGGTACTACCCCCTGTATTTTGTCAACTTTATCACCCAAAATAACCCACCATGGAGAGTTATCAGCCATTATATGTTTTGATATTTCTTCAAGATTTGAAGACCCATCAAGACAAGGAGCTGATACTCTAGGGATCATTAAATCTTTAGCTTTTAAATCATTTAATTGAAAAACCTTAAATATCATTGCTGCCTCATCAGCTTCTATCAAACCTTTTTGGCTTCCAATTTTTGCCATTTGTCTAATCTCTTCTTCATCAGTTGAAATTTCATTTTCTGCAGTAATAACTGGAAATATTTGTTCTATCAATATTAAGAATGGCTTCATTAAAGTATGCAATATTCTCAAGATGGGAACTGATAATAATGCTACTTGAACTGAGAATCTTGTACCCAGAGCTTTAGGTAGTACTTCTCCTACTAAGACGACTAGTATATAAAAAACAATTGAAAAGAGGGTTAATCCATAACTACTATTAATTACTAATGCTGCATATACACCTAAAATAAGACTTCCTATTATGTTAAATCCATTATTAGTAATAGTAATTACAGTTAATGTTCTTCCAAGATGTTTTCTAAGTTTAAGGAGTTGATTTGCTGTACTTTTTGGTTTTTGCTTAGAGGCTATCTCTAGAATTCGAATTGAATTTACAGCTAAAAAAGCAGCTTCTACTCCCGAACAACATGCTGACCCAATTAAAATAATAATAATAAGAACTACTAAACCGTAAACACTTGGTTCCATTAAAATAGATTAGGTACTAAATCTGTATTAATTCATTCTTCCATTTTTTTTTTAAACACGCCAATACATTTCTATGCTTAAACCTAACAATAAAGTTTTTGAAGAAAGAAGAGAAATCTTCCTCAATAAATTAAATGGAAAAGCTGCTATTATCCCAGGTGCTAATCTAGTAAAGCATCATGCTGATTGTGAATATCCTTTTAGACAAGATAGTAATTTTTGGTATTTGACCGGTTTTGATGAGCCAGATGCAATCGCTCTTTTCTTATCGCATAAGCCTAAGGGAGAGAGATTTATTATGTTTGTTGCTCCTAAAGATGTTATAAGCGAAGTCTGGCATGGCTTTAGATGGGGTATAGAAGGCGCTGAGAAAGAGTTTAATGCTGATAAGGCTCACTCAATAAACGAATTAAGAGATTTACTCCCAGGTTATATAAATGGTTCTGATGAGCTCGTTTTTTCTATTGGTAAGCATCCATCAGTTGAGAAAATAATACTTGAAATTTTTTCACAACAACTTGAAAATCGCTCAAGATTAGGCATTGGTGGAAATTCTATAAAATCTCCAGAAATTTATTTAAATGAGATGAGATTAATAAAAAGTGAATTTGAAATTAAGAGAATGAGAGAAGCTATACAAATCTCAGCCGAAGCTCATGAATTAGTTAGAGAATCTATCTCATCAAAGAAAAATGAAAGACAAATTCAGGGTCTTTTAGAGGGATTCTTTCTGGAAAAAGGGGCAAGAGGACCAGCTTATAACTCGATTGTTGCGTCAGGAGATAATGCCTGTATTTTGCATTACACTTCAAATAACTCACTCTTGAAGAAGGAAGATTTATTGTTGGTGGATGCTGGATGCTCACTAATTGATTATTACAATGGAGACATAACAAGAACTATCCCAATAGGTGGTAAATTTTCTGATGAGCAAAAAGTTATTTATGAAATTGTATTGAGTGCGCAGAAAAATGCCATTAAAAGTGCAGTAAAGGGTTCGAATTCAAGTGTTGTTCATAATGTTGCTTTAACTATTCTTATTGAGGGATTAAAAGAAATTGGTTTATTGTCGGGCAGTACTGAGGAGATAATTGAGAATCAATCTTATAAACATCTTTACATGCATAGAACTGGACATTGGCTCGGCTTAGATGTTCATGATGTTGGCGCATACAGAATGGGGGACTATGAAGTGCCATTACAGAATGGAATGATTCTTACGGTAGAACCTGGGATATATATAAGTGATAGGATCCCAGTACCTGAGGGACAACCTTCCATAGATGAAAAATGGAAAGGCATAGGGATAAGAATAGAAGATGATGTCCTGGTCAGAGATACAAACCCAGATGTTTTAAGTATTGCTGCACTAAAAGAAATTTCTGATTTAGAATTTTGAAATTTGACTTATCAAGTTAATAGATTTATTTTTTATTAAGTTTAAAGCTCAAAAATGAATAAGTCCGATTCATATGATTCGAAACTCTCTCAAGCGAGAGGCTTAGCAAGTCAGCTTGGCATGTTTGCAGAAGAAAATGATATCCCGAAAGATCTTTGGGATTCATTGGAGGCTACTATTTATGATTTTTATGAAGTGTCTCATGATAGATAAAAATCATATTTAGAAGTTATCAATAATTAAAATCAAGAAATTTTGAATAAATCAATCAAAATGTGACCATAAACTGATAAATTATTTATTAAACATTAATAAGTGAATGACCTCATCAGATAAGTTAAATCAAAATTCAACAGAAAAAAAGGAAAAAAACATTGATGCACCAAACTCTAAAAATTCTTCTCCTAATTCAGGAATGATGGGTGCCACAGCTGTATTAGCAGCTGCCACAATTGATGAAGATGGTGTACCTACTGGTTATACCCCTAAACCTGATGAAGGAAGATTCATTATAAAAGTATTGTGGTTACCTGATAATGTAGCTCTAGCAGTGGATCAAATAGTAGGTGGAGGCTCCAGTCCTCTTACTGCTTACTACTTTTGGCCAAGAGATGATGCTTGGGAAAAATTAAAAAGTGAACTTGAAAATAAAGGTTGGATTACAGATAACGAGAGAGTAGAGATATTGAATAAGGCTACTGAAGTGATTAATTATTGGCAAGAAGAGGGTAAAACAAAAAAATTAGAAGAAGCTAAATTAAAGTTTCCTGAAGTAACTTTTTGTGGAACCGCTTAAATATTAGTTCTTTGCAGCTTGAATCCAGGCTTCAGCCTTTGAAACCTCTTTCATGGCTTTAATTTTCTCTGGATTTTTTTCATTTTCAGTAAATTTGCTAATTGCTAATTTTGCTTCTTTAAGATCTTGTTCTGCATTTTGAACGTTAATTTCAGATCCAATTTCAGCATTATTTACTAAAACTATAACTTCATCTGATTCAATTTCAGCGAAGCCTCCCATAAGGGCTATCGATTTCCACTGGGAATTCATTCTTAGCCTTAAAACGCCAATATCTATAGCAGTAACTAAAGAGATGTGTCCTGGTAATATACCTAGTTGACCAGTGGTACTTGGAAGAATTACTTCTTCAGCTTCGCCTTGATAAACATTTTTATTGGGAGCTAAAACTTTTAGAGAAATTGCCATTAATTTAAGATTATTGAAGGTTTGATATATATTCAAATATTTATTTTTCTGATTTTATTTTTTCAGCTTTTGCTTTAACTTCATCAATATTACCAACTAGATAAAATGCCTGCTCTGGTAAATCATCCAATTCACCTGACAGAATCATATTGAATCCAGCAATGGTATCTTCTAATTTTACATATTTACCCGACATTCCAGTAAATATTTCTGCTACGAAGAAAGGTTGTGAGAGGAATTTTTCTATTTTTCTGGCCCTGTCGACTGTCAATCTATCTTCTTCAGAAAGCTCATCTAAACCAAGAATTGCGATAATATCTTGAAGTTCTTTGTATCTTTGTAAAGTTGATTGGACAGCTCTGGCTGTTTTGTAATGCTCATCGCCAACAACTGATGGTTGTAGCATAGTGCTCGTTGAGTCTAATGGATCAACTGCTGGATAAATTCCCTTAGCAGCAAGAGCTCGAGCAAGCACAGTAGTTGCATCTAAATGGGCAAAAGTTGTAGCTGGAGCAGGGTCTGTTAGATCATCAGCAGGTACGTAAACAGCCTGGATAGATGTTATTGACCCTTCTAATGTAGATGTAATTCTTTCTTGTAATTCACCAACATCAGTTCCCAGTGTTGGTTGGTATCCAACAGCTGAAGGCATTCTTCCAAGTAATGCAGATACTTCAGAACCGGCTTGAACGAATCTAAAAATGTTATCAACAAATAGTAGGACGTCTTGCTTATTTACATCTCTAAAATGTTCGGCCATTGTAAGTGCTGATAAGCCTACTCTCATTCTTGCGCCAGGTGGCTCATTCATCTGTCCAAAACACAAGGCAACTTTTGATTGAGTTAGATCATCTGCATTGATAACTCCAGATTCTTTAAATTCTTCATATAAATCATTCCCTTCTCTAGTTCTTTCTCCTACTCCGCCAAAAACGGAAACTCCCCCATGCTCCTTTGCGATGTTATTAATTAATTCTTGAATAAGAACTGTCTTCCCAACTCCAGCACCTCCGAATAATCCAACTTTTCCTCCTTGTCTGTAAGGAGCCAAAAGGTCAATTACTTTAATTCCAGTTTCAAAAACTTTTGGCTTAGTTTCTAGGTCAGTTAACTTTGGCGCAGCTCTATGAATTGGAGCAGTATCTTTAGTATTTACTGGACCTTGTTCATCTACTGGTTCTCCTAAAACATTAAATATTCTTCCTAAAGTTGCTTCTCCTACAGGTACAGATATCGGTGCTCCTGTGTCTATTGCCTCCATGCCAGGAGCGCCCGCTGGAGCAGCTGAATCTTTTTTCTCAGGTAAATCTGCAACTATGCATTCGGTAGTTAGAACCATTCCTGCTATTGAAGCTGCATTTTGTAATCCTGAACGTGTAACTTTTGCAGGATCAACTATACCAGCAGAGGACATATCTACATATTCTCCAGTGGCAGCGTTGAAGCCAT
>CACJPB010000008.1 GCA_902595175.1 uncultured Prochlorococcus sp.
TATCTTGTAAACCGTCTTACTTTGATATTTTCCCCAATTTTTGCAGCTGCTTGTTTAACAAGGTCCTCAACTGTTAGAGAACTATCTTTAATGTAGGGTTGTGAAAGCAAAACAAGCTCATTAAGTCTTTTTGCTATTCTCCCTTCAACTATTTTTTCTTTAATTTGTTCTGGTTTTCCAGATAAATCATCCCTACCCATTTCAATCTGCTTTTCTTTTTCCACCACATCTTCTGGTATTTCATCAATTGATACATACTCAACATTTGGGCATGCTGCTACTTGCATTGAGACATCCTTCAACAGAGATTGGAATATATCACCTCTAGCAACGAAATCTGTTTCACAATTTAACTCTAGTAAAACGCCGACTCTTGACCCAGTATGTATATAACTACCAATTGACCCTTCGGCCGCTACTCTTCCCGATTTCTTTTCAGCACTAGCTATGCCTTTCTTTCTTAACCATTCCAAAGCCTTATCTAAATTTCCTTCAGTTTCATTAAGTGCTTTTTTGCAGTCCATCATTCCTGCGCCAGTTTTGTCTCTAAGATCTTTTACAAGTTTTGCTGTAATGTTTCCCATTTGAAGTAATAAAAAATAATGAATAGTAAGTTTTAGATTAGAATTTAGTTTTTTCTTTCGGCATTAGAGCCCTTTCTACCCTCATTTATGGCATCTGCAAGTCTTCCTAAGATAAGTTGCACAGATCTAACGGCATCATCGTTACAAGGAATTGGAACTTCACACAAATCCGGATCGCAATTTGTATCCAACATTGATACTAATGAGATGTCTAATTTTCTAGCTTCTAATACTGCATTAGATTCTCTTCTCTGATCAACCAATACAACTACATCTGGTAATCTTCTCATACCCTTAAGTCCACCTAAGTATTTTTGTAATCTTTCAAGTTCTCTCCTTAATACTGCAGCTTCTTTTTTAGGCCTCATTGCTATTGAACCACTACTTTCCATTCTTTCTAGATCCTTTAATCTTTCAATCCTAGCTTTCATTGTTGTCCAATTAGTCAACATCCCTCCAAGCCATCTTTGATTTACATATGCAGCTCCACAGCGGGTAGCTTCTTGAGCGACAACATCTGATGCTTGTTTTTTTGTACCTACAAATAGGAAACGTTTACCGCTTTTTGCTGCGTTTCTAGTCCATTTATACGCATTGTTCATACACAATGCTGTTTTTACAAGATCAATAATATGAACTCCGTTTCTCGCGCAATATATATACTTAGACATCTTGGGATTCCAACGTCTAGTTTGATGCCCAAAATGAGCACCAGCTTCCATCATTTCTGATAGTGATACAACAGCCATAATTTAAAAAGGGTTTCGGGTTAGCCTCTATCTGACGGGGAATTAATATTATTAATTCACCCGAAACTGTCAGATGTGTGAAATTTACTTCAAATATTTTAGCAAGTGATGTGTATTTCTAAAAGTTTTTTATCTTGATTTGGTTAACTCTTTAATGTATATCAAATTTAGAGGGATCCTAAGTATCTCAAGTGCAAGTCTATTTCTTCTTGTATTTACCAGGAATCTTAATAAAGGAAGGATTCTATCAACACTGATTAGTCCTCCCAAGCAAAGAATTTGCCAAAGTAAATAATGGAGAGGAGTTAATTGAATCATAAATCTAACTCTTAAATTTGGGTGTTTCTTATAAAATACTAAAGCCATTTTTGCTCTCTCTTTTTCTTGAGCTATTAATGAATCTATTTGTTCGCAATTAAATGGCGGATGCCAATGAAAACCTACTGCATTTGGGCATTTAATCAATTTTGTCCCAATTTTTTTTAATCTTTCTCCAAGTTCTAAATCCTCCCAACCGTAAAGACTAAAAGAAGTATCAAATAATCCCACACTTAAAATCAATTCTTTTGATATCGCTACATTTCCAGTAGCAAAGTATGCAAAAGAAGTGTCCATTATTTTATGTTTTTCACTCTGAGGATTTAGAAAATTAGATGTATTGACTACCGAGCCATAGGTAAAACATTTTCTATCATTTTTTCTCCAAGAGGGCAGTAATTTTTCTACGTGGCAAATTATAAAATTGTCTAAAACAATAAGATCACTATCAATGAATATAATAATTTCATATTTTGATTTAATTACTCCCAGATTTCTTCCAAGAGCAGGCCCACCATGTTCTTGCTGAAATAGAATAACGTGTGGGAGATTAGCTTTGTTTTTATTTATCCATGAGGTTGTCCCATCAGTTGATCCATCATCAACTACTATTACTTCATAGTTACTGATATTTGTATTTAATTTTTGATTCTCAAGCGCAAATAAACATTTCTCTAATATAGGTAATCTATTGTAAGTCGGTATAACAATACTTACATTCATGATTATGTCTTAAATATGCATGATATATTAAATTCCAAAAGATAAAAATAAAAGATATTCCTTAATCAGCTGCACCGCCATTATTTGCTGTGCCTGTAACGTTTCCACCATCAGGTCTTCCATCAGTTCTTAGTTTCCTTTTTTTGAATTTTCTAGCATAGGCTCTATTACGTTCCTGCTTTTCTTTTTTTAGATTCCTTCTCTTAGACATAAAATTTTAAACTTTTAATTATTTTAGCTCACTATGAGCACTATATATTTTACCATCTTCCATATTTAATATCCTATCAGCCATATCAGAAATTCTTGGATCATGCGTCACCATAAGTACAGAACAATTTTGCTCTTTTGCTAGTTTCCTTAAAAGGGTTACTATTTCTCTTCCTGTGACACTATCTAAAGCAGAAGTCGGCTCATCAGCTAATAAAAGTTTTGGATTAGCAGATAAAGCTCGAGCAATTGCTACTCTCTGTTTCTGCCCACCAGATAAGTCATTTGGCAACTTTTTATGATGTTCTTCTAATCCTACTGCTGACAACCAATTACGTGCTATTTCACGTCGTTGTAAATATGTTAAACCTTTTATTAAATCAGCGCCCATCTGGACATTTTGTTCTGCTGTTAAACATCTCAGAAGATTGTGACCTTGAAAAATCATTCCAATACTTCTTCTAAGTATCTGACGAGTTTTCCTTGATGCTCCATTTAACTGATTATTTAATACAGTTAAATCTCCACTTTGACAGGTTCTCAAGGCACCAATTAATGTTAAAAGTGTCGTTTTACCACATCCAGAAGGTCCTTTCAAAAGAACCAACTCTCCTTTATCAATATTTAAATTAACGTCATTAAGAACTTGTTTTTTATTCTCATTTTTTCCATAAAAGTGACTCAAATTATTTATTGAGACTGTTTTAAGGTTTTTAACATTGTTTTTGGATTTATTAGCTTTAACCATCATTTACCTTCAATTGTTAAAAAATTTCAGCAGGATCAGCGTCAACTAATTTACGCATCGCAACAGCGGCAGATCCCATACACATAACTAAAACTAATACGAAAATTAAAATAGTTTTGTCTGCGTCCATTATTATTGGGAGTTTAGTAGAACTTCTTATAACTGAATAAAGTATTTGACCAGAAAAATAAGCCGGTAAATAACCAAACAATGCCAACAAAAAACCCTCTCTAGCTACAACAAAGAAAAGGGACTTAAGTCTATACCCCATTGCCAATAGAGTGGCGTACTCTGGGAGGTGATCTGTAACGTCACTATAAAGAATTTGATAAACAACAACACACCCCACAACGAAACCCATCAATGCTCCCAAACTAAATATAAAACCTATAGCAGTACTATTTTTCCAATAATTCTTCTCAAATTCTATAAATTGATTTTTTGTAAGAACCCTAACATCATTTGGGAGTGAGTTATTTAATATCCCTGAAATCAATTCAGGATCAGATCCTTTTTTTAGCTTTACCAAACCAATTTCTATGCTGCCAGGAGGATTAGCAGGAAAAAGTCTTAAGAAGGTTTCTCGACTAGTTATCAAATTACCATCTGCGCCAAAAGATGGTCCCAACTCCACAAGGCCCTCAACAATTACTCTTTTCCCAGCGACCTCAGTCTCAACTTTTTTTTCAGATAAGAACCATTCTTCAATCGGTCCAAATTCAGGTCTAGATAGTTTGTCAAAAAGAACTCTTGATGGATTTCTCAATTTATAAGCTTTCTTTGAGAATCCCTCATCTAAAAGAAGTGAATCGGAGGGATTAAAACCTAATGCAAGAATTGATCTAGTTTTAAGATTTTCAGGATTTCTCCAAAGTAAATAATTTAGATTAACGGGAGCAGTTTTTTCAACATCTTCTACTGCGAGAGTTTGAATCAATCTTCTTTTTGGAAATCCACTCATGCTTATAGAACTTTTTGATCTGGGACTTATCAAAACAAGATCGGCATCTAGAAGTTTATGAATAGTTACGCTCGTATCAAATAAACCATCTCTAAAACCTAATTGCATAAACATCAAAATCCCTGCAAAACTAATTCCAGCTATGGCAACTGCAAGCCTTAATGGTTGCCTTGTTAATAGCAACCAAGCTAATGGAATTTTTCTAAATTTTAAAAAAGAAAAACGCATTAGGGAATAAATTTTGCAATCACTTTCATTCCTGCATAGTTTTGAACGATATCTATAGAATCTTGATCTAGTTTTACTAGTACCTCGATAATTCGTGAATCAGCATCCCCTGTTGGATCAGTTGATAGAACTTTTCTTTGTTTTACTTGAGGACTAATCCTAATCACCTTTCCCTTAAGATTTTTTTGGAAACCTCCATTCTCACTGCTCAATTCAACATTCTGAGAGATAAAGACTCTATCGATGTCAGATTCATAAACCTCTATCAAAGCTTCCATTTTTTGACTAGAACCAATATCCAAAATCCCTTCATTTTGAGGCCTTTCACCAACTCTCGTTTTAATTTCAAGAATAAAACCATCGATTGGACTCCTTAGTTTTGAATTAAATAGATCTATCTTGATATTTTTTTGATCTCCGATAAGGTTTATCTTTTGTTTTTGCAATTTTAATAGTTCATCTTTTCTCTGTGAAAACTCTACAAAAGAATATACATCTTTACTCAAAGCTAACTCATACCTTTGAATTTGATCATTCTTTAGGGAAATTTCTTCGTTAATAGTATGAATTAGATTTTCGTTTCTTTCAAGTTCAGCAATTAATTTTTCTCTATTTTCAAAGATTGCGAGGATATCACCCTTTTTTACGAAATCTCCTTCATCTACTAAAATTTCGACAATTCGAGGAGATGAGCCAAACTGACTTATTGGAGCTGCCAGTTTTCTAATCTCTCCCGAAGGAGAAAGTTGACCAAGTGCGGCAACAGCTGTAATAGGAGGTATGAAATCTGAAGTTATTTCCTCTTTAAATTTTGAACTAGATTTATTATTTCCAGAACAGGAAACAACACCAAGAGATATTGGAGTAAATAATAAAAAATAAATAAATAAATTTTTTAATATTTTTAATTTCATTAAAAATCGAAGAGTACAGTTTTTATATAGTTATTGACCCATTTTTTATCAAAATATTTTAGAAGCACCATGCTAGTCTTCTCATTTTTCATTTGTTGAACACAATAATTTTTTTGAAAATCTATTCTCTCTTGGATAATTTCCACATTGAATTCGGGTTTAGCTTTCTTACTCAATGTGATCAAAATAGTGAGATATTGATCCACAACTCTACAAAAATTATTGATTTCAGATTTACTTTTTAAGGAAGCAAATAATACATAATTAGAAAAAATCCCCCCCCATTTAGGAATCTCTCTCAAAGAGCTAAAAGAACTTTTATCAACTTCAGAAAGTAATTTTTCGTATTTCAAACCTTGGTTTTGTGTTGCCGGAGATAAATCAACAATGGCAGCAGAGACGATATCGTTTATTTTTACCAAATCCATACCAAAAATTGGGATGTCAAACTTTGGATCAGGGAAAAAAACACAATGTAATATCTTAAGATTCTTTGAAAATTCTGCTACTTCAATATGTAACTTTCTAAAACCTTTTGCTTTATGAAATTCATTTTCAATATAAAGTTCTCTGCCTATTTCTTTGGATATTATATTAGTTAGTTTTGGATCAACTTTTATACTCTTAAGGTCCTCAAGCATGGATCTATGCTCTCTAATATTTTGTAATAAATCCAAAATAAGAGGGTCTGTTAATTTTGTTTTAGTTAAAGATTCAGACAACAAGGCTAAAAAGTACCAAAATAGAATTTAAAGATAGAAAAGAAATGAACGTAGGAGATGTTAACTACTACACCCATTCAAGCAAAACTAAATGTGTGTTTGTGGATAATAAAGAATTGCCGCTTATCAGCATTGATATTTGGTGCAAAGCAGGTTCTTCATTTGAGGATGTCGATAAAAACGGCACTGCTCATTTTCTAGAACATATGATTTTTAAAGGATCTAACAAAATAATGCCAGGTGAGTTTGACCATAAAATTGAATCACTAGGCGGATTAAGTAACGCCTCAACTGGTTATGATGATGTACATTACCATGTCTTAGTTCC
Source organism: uncultured Prochlorococcus sp. (assembly GCA_902595175.1). Taxonomy (GTDB): domain Bacteria; phylum Cyanobacteriota; class Cyanobacteriia; order PCC-6307; family Cyanobiaceae; genus Prochlorococcus_A. The sequence goes on from CACJPB010000008.1 coordinate 6,486, forward strand.
ACCCAGTAACTTTAAAGAATCACTTGCTCTTTTGACAAATATTGTCATTGCTCCAGATTTTAATCCTGATGAATTCATAAAAGAAAAAGGGGTAGTTATTGATGAAATAAAACAACAAAATGATCAGCCTGAAGAAAGACTATTTAATTATTTTTTGAAAAGGGTTTGGTTAAGTCCGAATTATGCCAATTCGATTCTGGGAACTGAACATAGTATTAAAAAATTAGATATAAATGACCTTGTGAAATTTCATAGCAAACATTACACTAACGAAAAAATTTGTATTGCAATTGCGGGTAATCTCTCTGAAGAAATTTATAAAATTTTTGAAAAAAGTGATCTATCGGGCATAAAAGAAAGTTCAAATTTAATAAATCTAAAAAATAAACCTTCTCTAAAAATTAGGAATGGTAGAGAGTCAGTCAAGTTTGATAATTTAGAATTTTCAAGAATATTTATGGCTTGGTTTATCCCAAACCTAAATGATCAAAAAAATATTGTTGGACTTGAAATTTTAGCAGCAATACTCTCTGTTGGAAGAAACAGTAGATTAATTAAAATTTTAAAAGAAGATAGTAATCTTGTTGAATCGGTATATGTAGATGTAAATGCTGGAGAATTAGGAGGATTATTAATTATGGAAGCAAGTTGTGAGTCCAAAGATATTGATTTAGTAGAGAAGCAAATTAATAATACAATAGATGAGATCTCAAATTGTGAAGCCTTGGCTTTGAATGAAATACATAAAGCAATAAATATTGTGAAAAGCAATTATATCTTTAATTTAGAGACATCTACACAACTCTCTTCATTCTTTGGAAATGAACTTCTTTGGGGGAGAAAATCTTCAATAAATAATTTAGAGAGTCATTTAAAATATTGGAATGATTTAGATAATTTCAAAGAGATCACAAAATATATACGTGGAGAAAAATTCACTTTAGTTGCATCCCCTGATAAATGTTAAAAAGATATTTTTTAAATAATAAAAAAAGAAATTTTTCAACTGCTTCAATTTGGATTAAAGGGGGGAGTGATATGGATAGTACTGGCAAAAAAGGGATAAACAAGATCCTTTCTTCATTACTTACCAGAGGATGTGAAGGTTTTAAGAATCTCACTCTCTCTGACTATATTGAGTCCTATGGAGCAGAATTAAATCAAGAAATCCTTGAAGATGGTATTTCAATAAGTATTAAATCCCTAAATGAATATTTCAGCAAAGTATTACCTTTATTAGAATTAATAATTAATAAGCCAATCCTCTCTGAAACTGAATTTAAAAAAGTAAAAAAATCTTCTATTGATTACATTAGAAAAGATAAAGAGAATCCATTCAATATCTGTTTTGAAAAATGGAGAAAAATTGTTTACTCAAATCATCCTTATGCTTTCAACACAATTGGCAATGCTAATGATGTCTCAAAGATTACCTATGAAGATGTTTTGCTTGAGTTTAAAAACTTAAAAAATAGAGAAAAGTATTTAATTTCAAATAATCCCGAAATAAATGGAGAAAATTTTGGAACATTAGAAAAAAAATTTTCAAAAGAAAAATCAGATCCTTTAAATCATAATTTAAATACCATTAATAGATTTGATTACATTATTAATGATTCAAATCAAACAATAATAATGATTGGGGACCAAACTTGCTCGCGAAGAAGTAGTGAATATTTTCCTCTTAAGGTTTTGGAGTCATATTTGTCTTATGGAATGAGCGCTGCTTTATTTAAACTTTTTAGAGAAAAACATGGTATCACTTACGATTTAGGTGTTTATTATCCTATCAGGAGTGGAAATGCCCCATTTTTAATTTACTTATCAGTATCTAATGATCAAGCACTTTTTGCTTTTGAACTTTTATCAAGACTATGGAAAAATTTACTCTTAAATCCGTTGACTGATGCTGAAATATTTTTAGCAAAAGAAAAACTAAAAGGTTCTTTTTTATTAGGAAATCAATCACTAGATGAAATCTTACAGAGAAAGATACAGTTAGTTAGTTATGGTATTTCACCAATTTCTGAGAACGATTTAAATTCAAAAATAGAGAAAATTTCTTCATTAGATATTTTAAAATTAACTAATAAGTATTTTTCAAAACCTTTTCTGAGTATTTCTGGAAATAAAAATATATGTTTAGAAATCTCTAATAGTTGGAAGAAAAACTTTTAGATTAATTTTTCTCAATCTTATCAATATCTATTAAAAACGAACCTCTCCTAAACTTTACTTCAACAGTATCTGGGGATTTAATTGAAAGAATTTCCCCAATTTCATCAATTGCCACTAGATCAGGTGGTCTTAACATCGGCATATTATCTGAAGTCTTCAAGTAAGAGACTGGCGCAATCAACTTAACCTTATCATTGATCTCAAATTTCATTTATACAATATATACATTAAAGAGTAGTATAAGCATAAAGTTAGAGAAAATATCAACGAAATGCACTGATTCATTCTAGAATCCTAGAATTGACTTTCTACAAATTAATGAATCAAAAATTTAAAACATTAATTTTATGGGCTTTACCTATACTTTTAGTAATAGCACTTTCTTACCAATTTTTATCCTCAAGCAACGTTGATTCGCTTAAATCTAATGGCACTACTGTTGCACCAAGAAATTCAGCGGTAGCAAGAGTTAGTTACGGCAGATTTTTAGATTACATTAATTCTGGAAGGGTTACATCTGTTGATATTTTTGAGGGAGGCAGAAATGCTGTTATAGAGACAATTGATTCGGATTTAGATAATAAAGTTCAAAGGTTGCGTGTAGATCTTCCAGGATTAACACCAGAACTTATAAATATTTTAAAAAATGAGGGAATTAGTTTTGATGTTCATCCAATAAAAACAGCTCCTCCTGCATTAGGAATTTTAGGTAATTTACTCTTCCCGGCTATCTTAATTGGAGGCTTAATTTTGTTAGCCAGGCGGTCAAATGGTATGCCTGGAGGTCCTGGCCAAGCAATGCAATTTGGAAAAACTAAAGCAAGATTTGCAATGGAAGCAGAAACAGGAGTTGTATTTGATGATGTTGCAGGCGTTAATGAAGCTAAACAGGATTTGCAAGAAGTTGTCACTTTTCTGAAAAAACCAGAAAAATTTACTTCTGTAGGAGCAAGAATTCCCAAAGGGGTTCTATTGGTAGGACCTCCTGGTACTGGTAAAACCCTTTTAGCTAAAGCAATTGCAGGTGAAGCTGGTGTACCATTCTTCTCATTATCAGGTTCTGAATTTGTTGAAATGTTTGTTGGTGTCGGAGCGAGTAGAGTTAGAGACCTTTTCAAAAGAGCAAAAGAGAATAGTCCTTGTTTAATTTTTATTGATGAAATCGATGCAGTCGGAAGGCAAAGAGGTGCAGGTATTGGTGGAGGTAATGATGAGAGAGAGCAAACTCTCAATCAATTACTTACTGAAATGGATGGTTTCGAAGGTAATAGTGGCATCATAATAATTGCAGCCACAAACAGGCCCGATGTTCTAGACTCAGCGCTAATGAGACCAGGCAGATTTGATAGACAAGTAACTGTAGACGCACCTGATATCAAGGGCAGACTATCAATATTGGAAGTTCATGCAAGGAATAAGAAACTACAAGAGGATTTAACGCTTGAAAGCATAGCGAGAAGAACACCAGGTTTTACTGGAGCCGATTTAGCAAACCTATTAAATGAGGCTGCTATATTAACTGCCAGGAGGAGAAAAGACTCTATAAGTATCTCAGAAATTGATGACTCTGTAGATAGGATTGTAGCAGGAATGGAAGGTTCTCCATTAACAGATGGTAGAAGCAAGAGATTAATTGCTTATCATGAAGTTGGCCATGCTCTAATAGGTTCACTTGTCAAAGCACATGATCCTGTTCAAAAAGTCACCGTCATTCCAAGAGGTCAAGCTAAAGGATTAACTTGGTTTACCCCAGATGATGAACAAACCCTTGTTAGCAGGGCGCAATTAAAAGCTAGGATAATGGGTGCTTTAGGTGGAAGAGCTGCTGAAGATGTAGTTTTTGGAGAAGGTGAAATTACAACAGGAGCTGGAGGTGATTTCCAACAAGTTGCTTCAATGGCTCGCCAAATGGTTACTAGATTTGGAATGAGTAATTTAGGTCCGATAGCTTTAGAAAGTGGTAATCAAGAAGTATTTGTTGGTAGAGATTTAATGACTAGAAGTGAAGTTTCTGATTCAATCTCTAAACAAATAGATGAAAGTGTAAGAATAATGGTTAAAGAATGTTATAAAGAAACCTACGATATAGTAAGCAAAAATAGAGAAGCTATGGATAAGATAGTTGACCTATTAATCGAAAAGGAAACTTTAGATGGTGATGAATTTGTAAGTATTCTCTCCAAATTCACCAAAATTCCTGAGAAAGAGAGAACACCTCAATTATTAAGCTAAACTTTTATTGGTTTCTTATCTAACACCAGATCAATTAAACCGTACTCAACAGCTTCGTTTGGGGACATATAAAAATCTCTATCAGTATCTTCTTTGATAGTGTCATAATCCTTTCCAGTTCTTTCTGATAATTCAGTATTTAGTCTTTCTTTTAAGAATAAAATTTCATCTGCTTGAATTCTTATGTCACTGGCTTGCCCTCTAGCCCCTCCAAGTGGTTGATGAATCATTATTCTTGAATGTCTAAGGCTGCTTCTTTTACCTTTAGTACCTGCCGCAAGTAAAAATGCGCCCATACTAGCTGCTAAGCCAACACAAACTGTATGAATGTCAGGCTTTACATGTTGCATTGTGTCAAAGATACCCAATCCGTCATATACGGATCCGCCAGGTGAATTTATGTACATATAAATGTCCTTATCTGGATCCTCTGCCTCGAGGAACAATAATTGAGCAACAATTCTATTAGCAGTCTCACTAGTAACTTGTTCTCCCAAAAAGATTATTCTCTCTCTTAATAGTCTCGAATAAATATCAAAGACTCTTTCACTACCGCCCGATTCTTCTAAAACTAAAGGGATCATAATAATATTTATCTGTTTATTAGATATTAACGATATTGAGTCAACATACGCTAACCTTATTAAGGTTTACATATAAAAAATTGAAAGAAAAATTGACTGTTTCAGATAGCAAAAAGTTATTTCATGAAAAATTTCCTTACGTCATTCCAGGTTTATATAAAAGAATAGTTGATGAAATGCTTGTCGAACTTAATCTTTTGAACCATCACAATGAATTTACGCAAGATTATCTGTTTTGTGTCGGCCTCACCGAAACATTCAAAGAATTAATGAAAGGATATCAACCTGAAAAACACTTGGATCTACTTTTTGAATCTTTATGCAGTTCTACAAATTTTGAGGCGAAGGATATTAATGAAATATCTAAAAAGTCTCAAAAAGATTTAAAGGATAAAACATCTAAAGATATTTTAAAATTATTAGTAGAAAAAAGTAATTCTAAACTTTACCCTTCAAGGATTTTGAACTTAGGGATATATATATTAATTTCAAACTCCAAAGATTTCAAAGAGAAAAATGAATCAGATAAAAATATGATGACCTCTGATATTTTTGAGAAGTTAAGCTTATCTCCTAATAAAGCAGAAAAAGATATTGGAATCTACAAAAGCAGCATATCAAAAATGGAACAAGCAAAAGAATTAATTGAAGAGCTCAGAATTAAGGATAAGAAAAAAATCCAAAAAAAATAATAACTATTTTTTTAATCTTTTTTTATCTTTCCAAGAGACATAGGATATATAAATTACAGCTAATGTTATGAGTATGAGTAAAACAAACGATGTTAAGATAAGAAACTTACTTAAATAGACTTCATAAGTTAAAAATGAAGTCATATATCAATGGATCCGTCCCCATTTCTTCCCCAAACAACCATGGCAATTGAAAAAGTAAAAATAGCAGCCAATGCTGCCCAGCCTATTTGAAAGATCATTAGAATTTAATCGTTTTTATAAATATAACAGACCTTCAAAATTTTTTAATCATTTTAAAGCTAAAGTTAATTTCTCAGAAACAAAATTTTTCCAATAGAATCATGAAAAAATTAAATTGGGAAGATTAGTTTTAAATCATAGTACAAATATAGAAGGTCTAATTCCAATACTTCAAAAATTAGTACTTGAAAATAATATCAAGACAATAACTCCAGCTGTTATTTCAAGAGCCAGGGGAAGATCCTCTAAATTGATAATTAGATTATCAGTGAAAACTATAAACGGATATAAAGCAATCGCAAGAAAGGGTAATACAGCTCAAGAAGTTTTTATTTCAACAGAGTTAAGTAAAGATGCATTAAAAGAAATCATAGATCTTTATAATAAAAAGTAATTAAATTAAAGGGTATTAGAAAATAGTTATGAGAGAACAAATGAAATTAGTATTAAATTTATTTATTTTTTTATTGGCTTTTTTTTCATTTAGTAATAAATCATTATCACTTACTGATTACCAAATAAAAAGATTTTGCGCAAAGGAGAAAAGAGTATCTTTATGTATCAAAAATTTACAAGAGAAAAGATCTGAACTCCAAGAAGGAAAGCCAATTGAAATACCTGTAACCCCTTACAAAAGGTAATTAGAAATTAAAATTAAAATTAAAATTAAATTTAAATTTCAAATTCTGATTCGAAAAGATTAAATGCATTTTTATAGCTTGTGAGAAGTTCTTCAGAATTATCAGAAAATCCTTGTCGTTCGTAATCTTCTTTTAATTCATCATATAAATAAACCACTTTGTTAAAGGCGCTCATATATTCTTTTTGTATGTCTTCATCATCGATATCATAGATTTTTGCCAGTACTAATTCGACATTTTTTTTTGATGAATATATTTTTCTCTCAAAATCTTTATTTAACTTCCTTCTTTTTTTTGCCATTTAAAAATTATTAAATACAGATTCACAATACTCAAATTCATAGATAAATTAAATTAAAACTTATAAAATAAAGATATAGTTTCCAAATCAAAATAAAACCTCTACATTCCAAATAAATCATTGGATGATATGAATAAAAGAGAAACAACTAATCCTAAAGAACTGAAAAACCAAAACTATGAAGCCAAGAAAATGAATACCTCCAGAAACTTAAAGAAAAAAAAAGATAGGGCGCTTCCATGGTGGGTAGAGTTATTATTTGTTCAAATAGGATTACCAGATAAATTACTAATAAAAATATTAAAAGCCAAAAAAACATCTAACGAATTTATTAAAAATGAAAAAAAATCAATAATAATATTTTTGTTTGTAATTACTACATTGGGATATTTTTATCCAGTTATTAAACATGCAAAAAATAAATTAGATTGTGAAGCTAATGCTAAAAATTATATTATTAAAAATAAAAATACAAACGGAATTAATAATAGAGAGATAAAAATGCTATCTACAAATTTTTGTTATGGTGGCGAAGAAATCTATGAAATAGAAAATTTAAAAAATTAAATTTTGAATTATTCACTATAAATTAAACATCTAAATATTATGATAGTAACTTTAAGTTTAATAAAGTTTAAATTTTATTCCTATGACTGATATAAAACAAAAGAAAGAAAACGTAAAAATGCATTTAAAAGATTTGAGGCAAAACTTAAAGAAAATGCATTTAGAAGTTACGGAAGAATTAATATTACCGAAGTCAGGTGATGTAAAAGACTTGATGGATAAAATGGATAAACTATTAAAATTAATAGAATCAAAATAAACTATAATTTAAATAATTTAGAATCATCAATAGTTAAAAAAATGAAAATAATAAAACAAGTTTCTATATTAACTATAATCTCAATTTTTTTAATTTCTTGTAGGACATCCACTAATAAAGAGTATCCCACAAATAATTTGGAAAAAAATGTTGAGGATAATCCTAATTCAGAAAAGAAAAGAATGGAAATAAAGTTTTCTTGTGGAGAGGATGGTATTTCAGAATACTTAGATGATGGATGGAACATTTTAAAAGAAGAATCCCAAGAAAAAATTTGTACCTGGAAATCTGTTCCTGCCACAAAAGACTGTAATATGGAAAAAGATAAAGGATGCAAAATAACAAAGCCAGATAAAATAGGTGAAGAGAAAATTTATTTATTGGAAAAATAAATTTAATATATGACTCAAAAATCAGAACACTTAGTTGATTTAATTTTCAAGAAATTAAAGACTTATAAGAAGAAAAAAATATTTTTAGAAAAAGAAAGTTTGAGTAAATTTATTCTTTCACTTTTCAAAGAAAACTAAATTCAGGACTTAGTTAACTTAACTGCTATAGTTAAATAAATTTCTTGATTAATATAAATATGGATAGTTTTTCATCATTAACTTTTATTCTGTCAGTAATTTTTATCGTAAGTCTTTATTTTTTATTTAGGGTTACTTCTAGTACAAAGAATTAAAAAATATTTTTACATCTTTCCTATATGATGGGATCATCTCTTAGTAGTAAAACCGTATGCTTATTTAAACCATCATTAATCCATTCTTTATATTCTTCTAGAACACACTTTTTATCAAAATTATCTAATAAATTAATTCTTTTTTTTGCATTATCTAGTGCCAAATTAATGGAGAATTTATAATCCTTTGAGTTTTCTTGCATTTTTTAATTGAATCATAGTAAAAATAATTACTTATTCTGTATTGAAAATTACAATAAAAAGCGTTGATTTGATAAGAGTATCAAGCAATACGGAAGAAATTTTAATATATTTAGGATAATTGTTTCATTTATAATAATCCTATGTCCTACGAAGCAGGCAGTAAAGAATGTAGACATTTAATTGAAGCCAAAGAAAGCCTTCTATCAACATTAGATGCGTTAAGTAATATACATTCGACCGATCTAATACAAATCCAAATCAAAGAAATTTACAATAAATTAGAACAAATGCACGACAACAGAAAAAAAATAGAATCAGCTACAAATTATCTTTAATACAATTAATTTAACTGAAAGCTCTCAAAATTGGCTTTTTATCTTGGTTACTTTTTTTTCTGATAATAAACTCAATAAAGCATCAAGCTGAGCTAGTACTTCCTTTGCTTCATTAAGATCTGGCAACAAATCTTCTTTGATGAGCATTTGATGCATCTCTCTAAGCTCTAACCTTATATATCTAAGGTGAGAGCAAACTTCCTCTCTCTTAGTGGCACTCATATTTCCTTTATATTCTTTACATTATACAATACGATCTTTTTTGACTCCAATATAAGTTTTGTCAATTTGAAAATTTTTTTTCAAACCCAATAACATATCAAAATCTTTTAAAGTCGAATTGTAGTAATATATCTTTCATGAAAAAGAAAAAATCTAAAAAAAAACAAACTAATTCAAATTTAAAAGATCAAAAATTAGGTCAAACAAAAAATTCTGCGAAATTAGTACTTTTTGTTTTTGGGATAGGTCCAATCATTGGCATAATAATATTTTTATATAGCAAGGGATTTTTTAATTCACCAACTATTTAAACCTTAAGTAATTAAGTTTAATCTGTGAAAAATTAAATTTAAAAAATTTAAAAATAATTATTGAAATTTTTTTAATGAAAATATCCTAAATTCTGCCATTTTTCTAGCATTTTCAGGATTAGATATCAAAAAAGGGTGATCTGATAAAAGTTCTAATACCTTATCTATCTTTAATCGTATATCATCACAATCAACATTTTCCCATTCCACATCAAATGACATTGCAAAGCTATCAGCATTATCATATAGTTTATCTTTCATAATATTTGGAATTTAAATTTAGAAAATTTCAAAAATCAGAACCAAACTGAAAAAGTAATTAGAAGAAGCATTTAAAACTATGCCCATGAGTATTTGAGAAATAACTTGAATTAGTGTTCTTTAAAATTATACTTTAATCCTACTATTTAAATTTTTACATAAGTGCTATCAATGAAAATCTGAGTTGATTTGACAGAAGTGTTACAATATTGGCATATGTAAAGACTTATGGAAAATAAAGTTAAAAGAATAGGATATCTTCCTAGAAAAAGAGTACTTGAAATTATTGATGAAATATCCAAGAGCGAATCTATAAGTAGATCTAAAGTAGTTGGAATATTAGTTGAGGAAGCATTAGATGCAAGAGGAATTGCGAATTTTGGATATAGTAATATTAGCAAGTCAAATATATTCAAGTCAGATAATTTTAAAGATCTCCAAAATGAAAATGCCCACTTAAAAGATGGCGAAGACGAATTTGTTGATGACAGTGGTTACACAGTTTCATCTCACAAAACTTTAGACCGCTCAATATCTTCTGCAGATATAGAATTAGCAAATAAAATAAACATTCTTAAGGAATCAGGATTAATATAACTTTTATTGAGTAATTACTTTATTTTTTAATGCATAATATTGGTTCATTGTTTATCCTTAGTCAAGAATAATATTCTTTTTACATAATTCGAATATTAAATCCTTTCTAATATTAATTTTGTAATTAAAAAATGAAAGATATTAAATGTCCTTCATGCGGCAAAACTTTCCGAATTGATCCTAGCAGCTTTGAAGAAATACTTCATCAGATAAAAGATGAAGAATTTAATAAACAAATAAAAGAAAGACTTATCTTGGCGGAAGAAGATAATAAAAAAGCTTTAGAAATTTTAAAACGTGAGTTAAAAATAAAGTTGATAGAGCAGAATCGGATTAAAGAGTCTGAGATCCAAACACTTGAATCTAAATTAAAAATAGCTGAAGAAAAGAAAACAAATGCTCTTAATGATTTAAAAAATCAAGCAACAAATAAAATTAATTCACTGAATAATGAATTAATCAAGTTGAAAGACGAAATTAAAAACCAGTCTTTAATTTCAGAATTATCTTTAAAAAACAAAATTAGTGAAGCTGTTACTAATTTAGAAAAAGAAAACTCATCCTTAACAAATTCCATTGAAAAGATGAAGCTTGAACATTCAATTAATGAAAAATTAATTGAAGAAAAGTTTAAAAGCAAAATTAGTGAAAGGGACCTGACTATTCAGGAGTTAAGAGAAATGAAATCTAGATTATCTACAAAGATGATAGGAGAAACATTAGAAATCCATTGCGAAACTCAATTTAATCTGAATCGTGCCTCCGCATTTAAAAACTCATATTTCGAAAAGGATAATGATGCTACTTCAGGAAGTAAAGGTGACTATATATTTAGAGAATTTGATGAAAGTAAAACCGAAGTCGTATCCATAATGTTTGAGATGAAGAATGAAAGTTTAAATGGAACTAATAAAAGAAAAAACGAAGATTTTTTAAAAGAATTAGATAAAGATAGAAGACAAAAATCTTGTGAATATGCAGTTCTCGTATCCCTTCTAGAACCAGATAGTGAACTATATAATGCTGGCATAGTAGATGTTTCACATAGATTCCCAAAAATGTATGTCATAAGACCTCAATTTTTCTTGCCCATTATTTCTCTTCTAAGAAATGCATCTATGGAAACCTTAAAATACAAATCACAAATTGATTTAATGAAACGTGAGAATTTTGACATAACTAATTTTGAAATTACTCTTGAGCAATTCAAAAATGCAGTTGGTAAGAATGTTTCACTTGCCCAGGATAGATTTAATGATGCAATTTCAGAAATTGATAAATCAATAACCCATTTACAAAAAACTAAAGAGGCTTTAGTTCTCTCAAAAAAACATCTTTTATCTGCTGATAGCAAATCTCAAGATTTGACAGTAAAAAAATTAACTAGAAATAATCCAACCATGAAGAAGAAGTTTAATGATTTAAATAATTTTGAAGATGAAGTAGCCTAATTAAAAAAGTTTTTAAAATTAATAATAATTAAAAATATATTTAATTTATAATTTATAAATATACTATAAATAATAGATTTCATAGTAAAGAAAATAATGTCTATCAACACTCCTATTTTTAGTATTGCCAAAGATCTTAATGTTGAAAGTAATAGAATATTATTAGCCTGCAAGAAACTTGGAATAAATGCAAAAGGTGCAACAAAAAGATTAAATAAAGAAGAATTAGAAAAAATTAAAAGTTATTTTGAAACGGGCAAAAATGTGTCAGATGAAGTAATCAATTTAAATAAAGTTAAAACTAAAAGTAGTTCTAAAAAAATTGTAGAAAAGGTAAAGATAAAATATTTTGCTAACAGACTTATTCGTAAATCTTAAATAAAAATATTTTTTTTAATTACTTAAAGGAATAAGCCACAGAAGAAAAAAATAATAATCTATTATAAGTAAAAATACTTAAAATGAGCATAAGCAAAATTTTAAATTCTCTTGAAAAATCCTGGGAAAGAGATGATATTCTTTTAAATATAAAGAAGGGGTTAGGGACAGATGAGATAGTTAATGCATTTCTTATGAAAAACGAAAGACAAATTAAAGAATTAAATTCTTTATTAAGGCCAAAAGATATTGAATTATTAAATCAAGTAGAAAAACTCTCAACTTGCGAATCTAAATTAATAAATGAGATTAAAAATTTAAATTACTTAGAAAAAAATGAAAATAAATACATTATGAATAAAAAAAAGATTATTCCATCTAATAGAGTTTCTTTGAACAAAATTAGTTCATTCATGATTAATTGGAGTAACAAATTTATAGTTATTGCTTTACTAACCATTTCAGCCATAGCTTTATCAAAACAAGCGTGGTCATAATTAGCTAAATTAACTTCATTGTAAGAGATGTAGTTTTGAGAACTAAACAAGAATATTTAATTAGTTATAAAGATGGAAATCTTTATTGTAAACTTGCTGATATTTGGATTGATCCAAGCAAGCCAGTAAAAAAGGCATTAATAACTCATGCTCATTTTGATCACTTTACATTTGGCTGTGAAGAATACATTTCTACTAAGGAAACTGCGATACTTCTTAAAGAGAGAGTTGGAGATAATATCAAAATTAAGACTTTTGAATATGGAGAAGAATTTAAGATAAATGGCATTAATATTTCTTTTCATCCATCCGGTCACATCCTTGGATCTAGTCAAATAAGGTTTATTTTTGCTGAAGAAAAATGGCTAATTTCAGGTGACTTTAAGCTTCAAAAAGATCAGACTTGCAAACAATATGAAATAGTAAAAACTGATTATTTAATAAGCGAATGTACTTTTGGGTTGCCAATATTTAAGTGGGATGAATCAAGTAAAATCGCAAATGATATTTCGAAATGGATAACTAATTCACCAGAAAAAACTTCTTTACTTTTCTGCTATTCACTTGGAAAAGCTCAGAGATTGTTAAACGAAATTAGTCAAACAAATTTCAAAGGCAATATTTATTCCCATGGCAGTATTCACAAAATGAACAATACTTATAGGGAACTTGGAATTGATATTAAAGATACTATAAAAATTGAAAATAAAAAAAAGATAGATGAACTTAAAGGAAGTCTAATATTATTACCGCCATCTTTAAGTAAGGGTTCTTATTTAAAAAATTACAAAAACATTCAAACAGCTTTCGCGAGTGGATGGATGTCAATAAGAGCTCTAAGAAAAAGATCAGGATATGATAAAGGATTCGTTATCTCTGATCATGCGGATTGGGATGGAATTCTGGAAGTAGTAAAAAAGTCTGAAGCAAAAAATGTATTTTTTCATCATGGAGATAGTGAAGCCTTAAGTAAATATTTAGTTGAGAAGGAATCAATAAATGTCCTTTTTTTCGGTAAATAAATATGAGCTTAAAAAAGTTTTCAGAATTATTTGGCGATCTAGATTCAATTAATAGTACAAATAATAAAATTGAAATTTTAAAGAATTATTTTTTATCTAATGATCCAATAGATAATTCATGGGCAATATATTTATTAACTGGAAAAAGTAACAAGAGATTTATTAGTGGCAGATATTTAAAAAATCTTTTTTCTCAAATATATGAATATCCTCAATGGTTAATTGATACATGTTATTTAAAAGTTGGTGATTCTGCTGAGGTAATAACGTTATTACTTAAAAATAAAACTAATTTTAGAAAAAAGGAATTATCAAATATAAGTCTCAATGAATTACTAAGCGAAACAATACCTGCATTATCAAAACTTAATGAGGAGGAGAAAAATTTAGAAATTAAAAATCTTTGGGAAACATTACCTGAAGATAACCATCTAATTTTTAATAAAATTCTTACAGGAACTTTTAGAGTAGGAGTTTCTATCGGATTAATCATAAAATCAATATCAAAACTTATTAATATTGATGAAGAGATTATTTCTCATAGGTTAATGGGCAATTTTAAACCTTCAATTGATTCATATAAATTTTTAATTAATAAAAATATCAATCTTCAAGAGTTAAATTCCAAACCATTTCCATTTCTTCTAGCAAATGCAATTGAAGATAAAATCTTCAAAAATTCAATAAATGATTTTCAATTTGAATGGAAATACGACGGTATAAGGATGCAATTAATTAAAAGATCGGGCAGTGTTTCGTTATGGACAAGAGGGCAAGAATTAGTAAATGAATCTTTCCCAGAGTTAGTAGAGAAAATGTCACATATAAAAGATGATTTTGTTCTTGATGGGGAATTATTAGTTTGGAATTTTAAAGAAGAAATTGCCTTTGATTTTTCTTTACTTCAAAAAAGAATAAATAGAAAGTCTCCTACTAGATCAATTCAAATAAAATATCCAATTATTTTTATTGCTTATGATCTTTTAGAGATTAATGGCAGAGATATAAGAGAAATTAAATTAGAAAATAGAAGAATTGAGTTAGAAAAATATTTTTCAAAATGGCAAATTAAAACTGAGAATAATATCTCTGATATTTTCAAAATATGTGATTTAATCTTTCCTAAAGATTGGCCTGATGCTTTAAATTATAAAGAAAAATCTCGAGAAAATAATACTGAAGGATTAATAATTAAGAAAAAGACTTCTATATACTCCTCTGGTAGAAAGAAAGGTATTTGGTGGAAATATAAAGTTGATCCTATGCAACTGGATGCTGTTCTAATTTACGCTAAGGGCGGGAGCGGTAGAAGAGCTGGCCTGTATACAGATTACAGTTTTGCATTATGGAAAGACAAAGAATTAATTAAATTTGCAAGCGCCTATTCTGGTTTAACGAATATTGAGATTAAAGAGCTAGATAAATGGATAAGAAAAAATACAATAGAAAAATTTGGTCCTGTTCGGTCGTTAAAACCAGAAATGGTATTCGAAATATCTTTTGAGAAAATACAAATTTCTAAACGTCATAAGTCAGGCATAGCAGTACGATTTCCAAGAATAACAAAATGGAGAAAAGATAAAAAAATTAATGATGCAGATAGCCTAGAGAATGCTTACGAACTAATGAAAAAAATATCATGAAAAATATCATGAAAAATATTACTAAAAATAATAAACAAAATAATTTAATTTCTAAAATTAAACAGTTTTTCTCCACAAATGGATGGGAGCCACTACCCTATCAGATCGAATCTTGGGAAGCATTTTTAAATGGAGAGAGTGGAATAATACAAGTTCCTACTGGATGCGGCAAAACTTATGCTGCATTAATGGGACCTCTATCAAAGATAGAAGATCCCAAAAATAATAAAAGTGTGAATATATTATTAATAACCCCTTTAAAAGCACTAAGTAGAGATCTAAAAAATTCCATACAATTAGCAGCTTTGCATTTTAATAAAGAAATCACTGTTGAAATCAGGAACGGGGATACAACCCCATATGAAAAGAAAAAGCAACTAGCCAAACCACCTAATATTCTTATTACCACTCCAGAGTCTTTATCTCTTTTACTTTCTAATAAAGAATCTAATAATCTCTTAAAGGAGTTGTCATCAATAATTATTGATGAATGGCATGAATTGATGGGTAGTAAAAGAGGTAACCAGTGCGAGTTATCTTTAAGTTGGCTAAGAGGTAATATAAAAAATTTACAAATTTGGGCAATGTCTGCAACTATTGGAAATATTGAAGAAGCAGCAAGAGCAATAGTTGGGATGAGCGCTATTAAACCCAAAATTATAAGTACAAATATTCAAAAAGAGATCGAAATTATAAGTGTTTTACCAGAGGAGGAAACTACCTTTCCATGGAGTGGGCATCTTGGGATTAGAAGTCATTCTTCACTATTAAAAATCCTAGATAAAAATAAAAGCACCTTATTATTCACCAATACGAGAAATCAATCTGAAAGATGGTATCAATGTCTTAAATTTTTTCTCCCAGAGATGGAAGACAAAATTGCACTTCATCACGGCTCCCTTGATAAAGAAGATAGAAAAAGAGTTGAAGAAGGGGTTAAAGACGGATTAATAAAATGGGTAGTATGCACCAGCTCGTTAGATTTGGGAGTTGACTTCCAACCTGTAGATCAAATAGTTCAAATTGGTAGTGCAAAGAATTTAGCTAGACTTATCCAAAGAGCGGGAAGAAGTGCTCATAGACCAGGTGGAAAATCAAAAATAATTTTTATGCCTACTAATTCTTTAGAGTTATTCGAGATTAGTGCTATGAGAAGAATAATAAAAAGTGGTATATCTGAGAAAATTAGACTTCCTGAATTATCATATGATGTGCTTCTACAACATCTAATAAGTTTGGCATGCGGAAATGGCTTTGAACCGAAAATTGAGAAAGAAAGAATTAAAAATTGTTGGAGTTACAGAAACTTAAAAGATCAAGATTGGAATTGGTGTCTTGACTTTTTAGAATATGGAGGAAAATGTCTTAAAGCATACCCAAAATATAAAAAGATAGTTAGAGAAGAATCACAAAATAATAATGAAAACTTTAAATATTTTGTAAAAGACAAATCTTTAGTAAGAATGCATAAGTTCAATATTGGGACAATTACAAGTGACAAATTTGTGAATGTTAAATATATGAA
The DNA here is from genome assembly GCA_902595175.1 of uncultured Prochlorococcus sp. Taxonomy (GTDB): domain Bacteria; phylum Cyanobacteriota; class Cyanobacteriia; order PCC-6307; family Cyanobiaceae; genus Prochlorococcus_A. The sequence goes on from CACJPB010000008.1 coordinate 23,314, forward strand.
AGGTAAATCCTTAGGTAATTTAGAGGAGAATTTTGCTTCGAAATTAAATCCTGGAGATACATTTTACTTTGCTGGTAAAATGCTCCAATTTGTAAGAATAAGAGATATGATTTTGTACGTTAAAAAATCAACAAAAAAGAGTTCTCTAATACCTGCATGGGTTGGAGGTCAAATGGCAATTTCTGATCTACTTTGTGAGAATTTGAGAAAAGAAATAGATATATGCAACGAACTAGAAAATTTTAATTACTTAAATCCTGAACTAAATTCATTACGCCCAATATTGAATAAACAAAAAGTTCTTTCGAATATTCCAAAGAAGGATGAATTCCTAATAGAAATATATAAAACTAAGGATTTATCAAATCTCTTTGTTTTTACACTTGATGGCAAATTTGTTAATGAAGGAATTGCATTTCTATGGGCTTTGAGATTGGCAAAATTAAAACAATCTACATTTAGTATTACTGCTAATGATTTTGGATTCAGCTTAACTACCGCAGAAGATTATGATTTTTCCATAATAAAAAAAGAAACTGATTACTTTTTGGATAATAAAAAATTAGAAGAAGATCTAGAAAATGCAATTAATTTTTCAGAATTAACAAAACGTAGATTTAAAAATATTGCCCAAATAAGCGGACTTGTAAATCAAAATAATCCAACCAAAACGAAAACCTCCTCTCAACTTCAAATAAGTTCAAGTCTTTTCTACGATGTCTTTACTAAATATGAAGAAGGCCATCTTTTGATAAAGCAATCGCACCAAGAAGTAAAAGAATATCAATTAGAAAACAAAAGAATATCTCGATCATTAGAAAGATTAAAAAATTTAAAAATGCTATTTAACGAGATAAAAACTCCAACCCCTTTCGCTTTCCCTTTATTAGTTGAAAGACTTAAAAATACTTTAAGCAATGAGCCAATAGAAAAAAGAGTAGAAAAACTTATAAAAAAATATAGTGATTAAATGAAAAAAAGTTCTTTTAAATTTTATTGGGAAGATACATTGTTAGAGATGCTGCCTTCAAGAGCTTTATTTCTACCGGAAACAAAAGAGTTGTTAATCTGCGATATTCATCTTGGGAAAGCTGAGTATTTTCAGCAAAATGGTATACCTCTTTCTAATAATTCAGATAAAAACAATTTCGCGAGAATAAAAAAAATAGTTAAAAAATATAGTCCTGAGAACTTAATAATATTAGGAGATTTATTCCACAGTAAATATTCAATAGATAAAACCCTTCAAAAAAAAGTTGAAAATCTTCCTGAACTACTAAAAACAAATGTTCAACTCGTCCGAGGAAATCACGATGTAGGTTGTGATATTAAAAATATAAAGATTTTTGATATTAGAAAAACTAAAAATATTACTTTTAGCCATGAACCAATTAATTTAGAAAACAATAAATACTTAAATATTTGTGGACATTATCATCCAAAAATCTATTTAAAAAACAATGGAGACAAATTATCTTTTAGGTGCTTTGCAATGGATAAAAATAAAAATACTTTATTTTTGCCTGCATTTGGAGACTTAACAGGAGGATATCCCTGCAAAAAGTCATTTAAAAAATGGGCAATTGTTTCTGAAGAAGAAATTATCGAAATAAAATCTCAAAAAAATATTCTAATGAAGTGACTCAAATTTTTCATTTAGAAATACCAATTTATACTTAAAAGTCTCGTTTAGTTTTTTTATCAATTAACTTATGCCTGATAATCTCTTTTTACGAGTAAAAAAGATAATAGTAAATTTGTATAACTCATGCCCCTTTCTTTAGCAGACAATCCACGTTATAAAAAAAATAGACACATTTTATAGAAATGAAAAAATTAATAACTTTGATTTTATTTCCATTTCTTGTTATCCCCTTTGGGGCAAAAGCAAATGATAATTTTTCCGTTGAGATAGAGGCACTTACATTAGTAATGGAGCAATATAAGGAAGATACAGAATCAAGTGTTGAATTAAACATAGAAGACAAAAAGCCAAGTTACATGGCTCTTAAACAAGACGAATGTAATGCCACTGTTGAAGTTACAGAAAAAGCAGGATTAGAGGTTATAAATACTGCATCTTTCTATGTAAATGTATGCTTGAAAGAAATCAATAAAGTAATTAATTAGATAATCAAGTCATAAAAATATAATAAAAACAAACAAATTAAAGAGGTCTTTTACTTAAAGAAGGTAAGACCTCGAGACCTAACAGAAAACTTTGGAACGGGTTCTGCATAACTAATTAATAACTACAACGTAATTGTAGAGGTGTAATTAAAAGTACAAAAAATAAAACTATTTTCTAAATAATTATTTCTTCTTAGATAATGTTTGTGATTCTTCTCTAGACATTAAGGCTTCAATTTGAGCTAGAACTTTTTGAAGTTCGTCCGTTTTTGTAAGAGATGCTTCTGCCACTTCTCTTAATTTTTCTAACTGTTCTTTAGTTTTATCCATGATAAATAAATTAGAAATTAACCACTTTTAAAAATGGTTTTAATACAGATTTTTCACTCCCACACAAATTCATATTCTCTCTTTTTTTTATAAAGTCAAATAAATTTCCCTTTATTAAGGTTTTATGAGGACTTCCAATTAATTCTTTATGTATTATTGAAATCATAAGATTACCCTCTGCAAAAAACTTTTAAATTAAGAAGTAAATACAGGTAATCCTATTGTTGCAGTTGTTATGAGAGCCCCTGCAAAAATCAAGAAAGGTAGAAAAGGGTAGTTTTTCAAAAATAGATTTACTAATTCGAAATAACTATATAGGTATTTATACTGTTTGTCTACCCCTATCTGGCTTAAAGCTAAAAATTATTCTTTTAAAGGTAATAATTTAACCTCAACCAAATTTACCAGATATGTATTCCTGAGTAGTTTTTTCTTTTGGAGAGTTAAAAATTTTCTTTGTCGAATCAAATTCGGCAAGATAGCCGACTTTCCCTCCATCACCATCTTCATATTCAATAGCATTAAAAAATGCAGTCATATCACTAACTCTTAATGCCTGTTGCATATTATGAGTAACGATAATTATTGTGTAATTCTTCTTTAGTTCATGCATCGTCTCTTCTATTTTCAAGGTAGATATAGGATCCAAAGCTGAGCATGGCTCATCCATTAGAATTATTTCAGGTTCAATTGCAATAGTTCTAGCGATACATAATCTCTGTTGTTGTCCGCCAGATAAAGAGTAACCACTATCATTTAATTTATCCTTACATTCACTCCATACAGCAGCTTTTCTCAAGGAACTTTCCACTAATTCATCCATATCTCCAGTAAAGCCATTGATTCTTGCTCCGAATGCAATATTTTCGTAGATAGATTTTGGAAAAGGATTAGGCTGCTGAAAAACCATTCCGATTCTTCTTCTAACTTCAACTGGATCTACTCTTTTGTCGTAAATATTAGTTCCATCAAACAGGACTGTCCCTTTTAACGAACAATTAGGGATTAAATCGTTCATTCTATTCAAAGCTCTAAGAACGGTTGATTTACCACAACCCGAAGGGCCAATGAGTGAAGTTATATCTCCTGCTTTAAAATTTAAAAAAACATTTTTTACCGCTTCAAAAGTGCCATAACTAATAGAAACATCCTCAAGAGATAAAATGTTTTTCTTTTGCGACTTTTTAGTGTTTTTAATCATTTCATACCCTCTTAGTTTTCTCAGTAAAAGCGGCCAATATCCTTGAAAAGATATTAACTGTTAGTATTGATATGACAAGAATAAAGGAAGCCGCCCAGGCTAGTTTATTCTGTGCATCATAAGGTTCAAGGGCAAAATTATATATCAAGACAGCTAATGAGCCCATCTCGTAAAACAAATCTTCAAAACCTACTATGTAGTAGTAAGAAAATAAAGCAGTAAATATCAAAGGTGCTGTTTCGCCTGCAGCCCTTGCGATTCCAAGCACAACCCCAGTAGCAATAGATCTAAATGCTGTGGGTAAAGTTATTTTTAATATTGTTGTATACATACTTGCTCCTATGCCTAGAGAAGCATACCTTAATTCATTTGGTACTAACTTTAAACCTTCATCAGTAGTTTTTATAACTGTAGGCAACATCAATATTGAAAGAGCCATACCTCCTGCTAAACCACTGTACATACTGCCAAATAAAATTTTTGTTGAAACGATTAAGGCATAAATAAATACACCGGCAATTATTGAAGGAACACCAGCTAAAACATTAACTCCGAATCTAATAAATTTTGAAAAAGGTCCTCCGTTTGAATATTCAGCTAGATATATGCCACCGCCAACACCTACTGGTATGGAAATAATTGAAGCAATAGTTGTAATTACTAGTGTCCCAATTAATGCAGGATTAATACCTCCTGCATCTAAATCATCTCCAGGAGGATTTGGTTCTAAAGTAAATAATTCTGGTGTGATTTGAGCTCCCCCTTTAATAAGAATATATGTAACCACAAAAATCAAAGGAAGAATTGCAATGAGTGCACAAAAAACTGATAAAGAAGTAAAAAATTTATCTCCTACATTTCGTGATAGTTTTTTCTGGTAAAAAAGAGAATTCATAATCATCTAATATTTGAGACTAAATTTCTTAACTAGCCATTGAGCAAAGATATTAACCACTAAAGATAGGATCATTAGTACAAAAGCCGCATAAAAAAGTGATGAGACCTGACTTCCATCGGCTTCACCAAACTGGTTTGCAAGCATAGAAGAGATGGTATATCCAGGAGATAATAGTGACCAACTAAATGCATTAGAATTTCCAATAATCATCGTTACAGCCATGGTTTCACCCATTGCCCTGCCTAACGCCAATAGAACTCCTGCCATAATTCCTGATAATGCAGCAGGCAAAATTACCGAAAATATAGTTTTCCATCTACTTGCACCAATTCCATAGGAAGCATTCCTAAGCTTTTTGGGAACTTGATTCAGACTATCTCTAGCTATCGAGGTCACTATTGGTAAAAGCATTACCACTAAAATTATTATCGCCAAAAGTGAATTCCGACCTGCAGGCTCCGAACTAAATAAAGGAATCCAACCAAAGAATTTATGTAAAAAAACAAAAAACTCTCTAAAGAAAGGTTCCATAACAAATATCGCCCATAATCCCAATACGACAGATGGTATAGCTGCTAGTAATTCAACAAATGAACCTACTATTTCTCTGACAAATTTCGGAACAAAATCCTCTGTAATAAATATCGCAGTTCCAACACCTAAAGGGATAGTAATCAATAATGAAAGAAGAGAAGTAACTAATGTCCCATATATTGCTGTAAAAGCTCCATATTCATCTTTTACTGGATTCCATTCAGATGTCACAAGAAACTTCAAGCCATATCTTGAAAATGATTCAAATGACTGAAAAAAGACTACTAAAATAATTCCAAAAAGTACTATTCCAACCAGACTAGACAAGGTTAGGGTTGTATTTTTAAAGATTAAATCTATATTTTTTTCAATTCCGAATCTTTTACGATTCTTGAAAAGAGTTAATTTCTCTTCCATTAAAAAAAGAATATTTCTATAAATTTACTACTAAATATTGGAAAAGACTTTAAGAGGGGTTAAAGGTATATGAAAGTCATGAAAAGTTAACATCCTTAAACTTAACATCTTAAAAAATTTTTTCTTTAACTTTACTTAACCATAGGTGAATAATATTTATGGAATAGAAACTGAGGGGATGTTTAAATACAGGGAATTCATTGCTCAAATCAAATATAAAGAGGTAATATCTTCCCCTGTATATTTTATTCCTGTTTTGCTTCTATCCATAATGATTATTATTGAAGGTTTTCATATCTTTAATCACAAACAAAATTGCAAAACTAAAGCTGAGTGGATGGAACAATCAGGAATGACTTATGACAGGGAATCAGAAGTTAATTAATAAAATCTAAAATAAAATTTATCTGCAGCAACGTTTTCTATTTGAGGAATAGTCCATCAAAGAAGTTATCCATTCCTTGATCAAAAATAGAGATTCTTTATTTAGGCTGTAGTACATCCATCTACCTTCTTGTCTGTCTGAGATAAGACCAGCTTCCTTCAAAATTTTTATGTGATATGAAATTCTTGATTGAGATAACTTAGTTAATTTCATAATATCGCAAACACAAACTTCTCCATCCATCATTAGGTCAATTATTTCTAGCCTGAAAGGATCAGAAAATGAAACCATCAACTTAGATATATTTTCTTTTTTTACTTTGCTAATCTCTTTTAACACTTTTGAGGACATTAAATTCTTTTAAATATAGCTTAAATAAAAAAGATTGCATTAAAAACAAAATCTTGATACATCAAAATATTTTGATGTATAATTTCAATAGAAAATTTCAAAGTTATGAAAATTGGAATTAATGGGTTTGGAAGAATTGGCAGATTAGTTTTCAGAGCATTATGGGAAAGAGCTGATATAGAAATAACTCATATAAATGAAATAGCAGGAGATTCGAATGCTGCTGCACATCTACTCGAATTCGATTCGGTCCATGGTAGATGGGGGAAAGATATAAAGGTTAAAGAAGAAGAAATAATAATTGATGAAAAGAAATTAGCCTACACATCTTTTAAAAATTACCTTGATGTTCCTTGGGAAAAATCTTCTGTAGATATTATTTTGGAATGTACAGGAAAGACTAAAAAGCCAGACAAACTAAATCCCTATTTTGATTCTCTTGGGATGAAAAGAGTAATAGTAGCTTGTCCAGTAAAGGGAATTGTAGCTGGAGAGAAATCACTTAATATTGTTTACGGTATAAATCAAAGTCTTTATGACCCTTCTAAACATAAATTAGTAACTGCAGCATCTTGCACTACAAATTGTTTAGCTCCGATAGTAAAGGTAATCAATGAAAATTTTTCAATTAAGCACGGCGCTATTACAACTATCCATGATGTTACCAACACTCAAGTTCCTGTAGATTTTTATAAAAGTGATTTAAGGAGAGCAAGAGGATGTATGCAAAGTTTAATACCTACTACTACTGGATCTGCTAAAGCTATCGCTGAGATCTTCCCAGAATTAAAAGGAAAATTAAATGGGCATGCAGTAAGAGTTCCTCTACTTAATGGGTCTTTAACTGATGCAGTTTTTGAATTAAATAAAGAAGTGACAACTGAACAAGTAAATATGGCACTAAAGGAAGCTTCAGAAACCTATTTAAAAGGAATTCTTGGCTACGAAGAAAGACCTTTAGTTTCTGCAGATTATGTAAATGACTCTAGAAGTTCAATAGTTGATAGTTTATCAACGATGGTTGTTAATTCAAATTTGTTAAAGATATACGCTTGGTATGACAACGAGTGGGGTTACAGCTGCAGACTTGCAGATCTTACTGAATATGTAATCAAAAAAGAGATTTAATTTGTCTTTATGAAGTTATCTAATATTCAACAATATAGTGTTGTAACAGCAAACTATTGGGCGTTCACGCTTACTGACGGCGCATTAAGATTATTAGTTGTTGGTCACTTTCATGAGCTAGGTTACACAACTCTACAAATTGCTTTACTTTTCCTTTTTTATGAGTTTTTTGGAATAATTACTAATCTTTATGGTGGCTGGATAGGAGCAAGATATGGATTAAGGCTTACTTTATGGATTGGGACTATCCTGCAAATCATCGCTCTTTTTATGCTTATTCCAGTTAAGGAAGATTGGCCAGTAATTTTTAGTGTCGCATACGTTATGGTTGCTCAAGCAGTTAGTGGGATAGCAAAAGATTTAAACAAAATGAGTGCTAAAAGTGCTGTTAAGACAGTAGTTCCAGATACAAACGATGGCAATGATACTGGCCAAAAACAACTTTTTAAATGGGTTGCTATTTTAACTGGATCTAAAAATGCTCTTAAGGGAGTTGGTTTTTTCTTGGGTGGACTTTTATATAAGTTATTCGGATTCAATAATGCTGTTGGAATTATGGGTTTTGGTCTCTGCTTAGCCTTTTTATTGACGTTAATTTTGCCTGGAGAAATCGGCAAGATGAAAACCAAACCAGCTTTTAATGATCTATTTTCAAAATCAAATGCAATAAATATTCTTTCAACAGCAAGATTCTTTCTTTTTGGAGCGAGAGATGTTTGGTTTGTTGTAGCTCTTCCAGTATTCCTTGATATGGCATTTGGTTGGGACTACATGGAAATAGGATTATTTCTTGGGGCCTGGGTAATAGGTTATGGAATTGTTCAAGCTTCGGCTCCAGCAATTAGAAAGATGTGGGGCCAAAAAGAAAGTCCAGATCGTAAAGCTATCCAATTTTGGAGTGCCGTATTAATGGTCATACCATCTTTGATAGGAATCGCATTATGGAGAGAAAGTTCTCCATCAATAGCAATAATTTTAGGACTTACTATTTTTGGATTTGTTTTTGCAATGAATTCATCTACACATTCTTATATGATTTTGGCCTACTCTGATAATGAAAAAGTCAGTTTAAATGTAGGCTTCTATTACATGGCAAATGCGGCTGGAAGACTAATTGGAACATTACTCTCCGGCTTATTATTTATGGTTGGAAGAAATCCAAGTATTGGACTTCAATATTGTCTTTATTTTTCATCACTTTTAATATTCTTATCTTGGATTTCCAGTCTTAAATTACCCTCGTTCAAACAAAGCCTATCAGCTCCATAAAGACTAATTTTTAGGAATTAGAATATTTTAATGGCAAAAATATCCTTAATTGAACTCACAAAAACTTTTCTAAAAATTGGTATTTTAAGTTTTGGTGGACCCTATGCTCATATTTCCTTATTAGAAGATGAACTTATAAATAATAAAAAATTGATCTCAACCCAATCTTTTGAAAAAGGTATTGGATTATGTCAATTGCTTCCAGGGCCAATATCTACTCAATTAGCAATATATATAGGTCTTGAAATAAATGGTTATCTTGGTGGATTAATATCAGGTATATGTTTCATTATCCCGGGATTCTTTTCGGTATTAGCTCTTAGCTTTTTTTGGCATATTGGTTCCGGATCAAAATTTTTAACAGATTTAATTTATTTTAATCCGCCTATTATTGCAGGAATAATTTTTTCATTCTCATTAGTTCTATTAAAAAAAAGATTAAAGTTTGATCGAATATTGTTCTCCAGCTCAATATTATTTCTACTTATATTTGCTAAATTTAATAGTATTCAATTTCCACTCATAACAATTCTTAGTATTGCAGGATTGATAAATGTATTTTTAAAGAAATTCAAAAATATTTTTTACAGCTTGGTCCCTTTATCTATATTTTCAACAACCTCATTTTTGATTAGCTCGGTCTTTTTAGACATATCAAAGTTTTATAATTTTTTAAGAGAGTCTATAAACTCAAAAATTTTAGTAGATTACCTTAATCTGTTTTTTTTCTTCTTTAAATCGGGACTTTTTATTTTTGGAGGTGGATTAGTAATCATTCCTCTTATGAGTGATTATGTTATCTCGCAAGGATGGTTAACAAATAATGAATTTATAGATGGAATAATGATTAGCCAAATAACGCCTGGGCCTGTCTTATTAATTACAAGTTTTATTGGATATAAAGCAGGATTTTCGATCGGAGGAATAAATGAAGCTTTAAAGTATTCATTTATATCAACTTTTGCAATTTTTTTACCAAGTTTTTTATTGATTTTTGTTTTTGGAAAAGGCTTTATAAAAAACAGAATTAAATCGATTAATTACTTTATCGAAGGAGTGATCAATACAATTCCTGGAGCAGTTATTTTCTCTGGATTTAATTTAATTGAAGATAGTTTTTCATCAAAATTCTTTTTAATTAGCTCTATTTTTATAGTTTTAATCTCCACACTATTATCTTTTTTTAAATTAGTTCCAACATACATACTTATTCTCTTTTCTTTAATATTAGGTTTATCAAAATATTTTTTTGCATAAAAAAAGGAGGAAATAAATTCCCCCTTTTAAATGTTTGTCTTACGATTTATTTACCGATTCTTTTTACAGCATTTCTTGATTTCTCAAGAATATCGCCTTTCAAAGGAACAAAGCCTAGTGATGGAGCTTTATCTTGATACTCATCACTTAACAATGTATTTAAGGCTTGTTTGATAGCTTTAGTGTTTCTACCATTACCTTCTTCATAGGCAAGTATCCACGTCAATGAAGCTATAGGATATGCTCCTTTTGCTGATGGATTAGGATTTTTACCCGCAAGATTCTCATCTAAAGTAATACCATTAAGAGCTTTTGCTCCTGCTTCTACAGATGGTTTTAGAAACTCACCTGAAAGATTTTGAAGTGCAGCAGCTTTAACATTTCCCTTAATGTAGGACTGGTTAACATAACCAATTGCGCCTGGAGTATTCTGGATGACACCTGCCACACCTGAATTACCTTTTGCACCAACACCTGAAGGCCATTTAACAGACTTACCTGTACCTAAAGTCCAAGTTTTTGAAAAAGCTTCCATAGAGTTTGTAAAAGCTTTAGTTGTACCTGATCCGTCAGAACGATGTGCCCAAGTTAATTTACCAGGTTTACAACCAACTTCTTTCCAATTCTTGATCATACCCATAGCAACTTGTACTGCTTGTTCTTGAGTAAGTTTCAAATCGCAATCATAGTTATATCCAAAAGCAATAGTTCCTCCAACCATAGGAATCTGAACTAATCCTCTTGTTACCTTTGCTATATCTTTAGCCTTCATAGGATCATCAGAAGCACCAAAGTTTACAGTCTGGTCGATAAATGCTTTTCTTCCAGAGCCTGAACCAACAGCTTGGTAGTTAACTCTTGGACCGCCTGAAGATGCTAAATCTTTGAACCAACGAGTATAAATTTTGGCAGGAAATGATGCACCAGCACCACTTAATCTTGTTTTAGCAGAAACGCTTGTGCCAGGAACACTTGTACCAGCAGCAATGGCTACTGCAGAAGTGAAAACCAAAGCTTTCTTTGCTATGTTCATGGGTGTCATGATTGAATAAAAAGACTCCATATATATAGCACTGAATCCATACACAAAAACTCTTTAGCTAAAAGCTTATCTTTTAATTAATTAGTTCTTAACCTAAATTTAAACTAAATATTATCTGAACATTTTTTATTTAGTTTTGAAAATATTTGAAGATGAATAAATATTTATTTTTAGGATTTTTGATAAAAAAATCAAAATTTAAGAAGTTTTTTTTTATTTATTTTAAGAGAACTTTAAGTTCTCTTTAAGAATTCCCTATTAACTCTATTTCTTACCCATTTCTTAACCTTTATTCGTTGACATGTATTTGGATTAATATCCATTTTTACGTGTTGAGGTTTATGAAACTTTTTCAAAAATTAATTGCTGCTCCAGCCATTATTTCTTTGGCTTCAGGTTTTGCAGTAAATGCAGCTGAGATCAATTCAACAGATCTTAGTAGTTATTCAAATTCTAACAAATTAGTATCTTTAGGTGATTTCAAATCAGATACTTTACTTCCAGGAGATTGGGCTTACGATTCATTAAAGGATCTAACAAATAGTCCAAGATTCAATGGTAACTCAGTTACTCGTCTAGAAGCTGCTGCTGAATTAAACAATCTATTAATTGCAGGTGGCGAAGGCTTAATGAACGGAGCTCAAATAGACAGATTAAGTGATGAGCTTGGTTCTGAGTTGGCAATTATGAAAGGAAGAGTTGATGGCCTCGAAGCTCGGGTGAACGGAATTGAAGCTGGTTCTTTCACTGATACAACAACTATGAAAGGAAAAGCAAAATTCCAGATTGGTGGAGTTAGTGGTCCTGCTTCAGTTGGAAGCAAAACAGTCAGTGAAGCAGTTACCGGTTATTATTTCTGGGAAATTGATTTAAACACAAGCTTCACAGGTGAAGATAATTTAAATGTAGAGATTGAAACAGGCAATGCTGCTGACAAAAAGAAGATATTAAACGCCGCTACAATTACTGATTTCACTAAAAAATCTGGAGATGAGCTTAAGGTTTCTGACCTAAACTACACATTCCCAGTTGGAGATTGGAAAGTAACTGTTGGTGATTCATTGGATGCGAGTAAGCAGTTTACTGGTGCTTGTGACTATGGAAACACTGTTGACGCTTTAAGTGATTGTGGTACAGGAAACTCCATTGCTGTTGGTGGTGATCAGACAATTAGTGCTGGTTATGATCTTGATAATGGATTCTCATTTGGAGTCGGTATTTCTGCTGATGATGGAGAAGACTCTACAAAAGGTATGTTCACAGCTGCAGGTGAAGACATTTATGCTGTAAACGTTGCTTATAGTGGAGACAATTATGGTGTTGCTCTCGCTTACGCTGATGTAGATGTAGCAACCTACTGGGGTATAAATGCTTCTTATTCTCCTGATGGTTTCCCAACAATTAGTGGTGGATACGAATTTGGTAGCCCAGATTCAGGAAAAGATACGACTCAATTTGCAGTTGGACTAAGCTCTGATCTTGGACCTGGTGAAATCACAATAGGTATGGGTACCAACGGTGCTATTACCGATGGTGAAGAGGAGTTATATGCCTATGATCTTTCTTATACCTACAAATTTAATGATGGTATGAGTTTCACTCCTTTTGCATTCATAGTTGAATCACCTACAGGTACAGATGATATTACTGGTGTCGGTGCAGAACTTGGTTTCAAGTTCTAACGAAATGAGCCACATTAAAAGGACCTCTAAACTAGAGGTCCTTTTTTTTTGCTTATCTTTTTATAAACCTTAATTTACTCTTAATAAAATAATTTTTTTTTCTTAACTTTTAAAGGACAACATAAAAAAGTGTTTTCTTACGCACTAAATGAAAAAAACATTAGCTGCTGCAAGTTTTTCAGCATTACTTGCAATTATCGCCTCCTCTACAAGTAGCGGACTTGCAAATTGGAATACAAAATATTGGGCAAATGAGAAAAACTTTAACAGAATTTCTTCTTTTAATGTTAGTGATAATTTACCAAAGGGATCAAAATCTACAACAAAAACATCTTCAGAAGTTGTTACAGCTTCAGAAGATGGTAAGACTTTGATGTATACAGATAGTGATCTAGGAGTAGTTGGTTTAGTTGACATTTCTGATCCTGCGAAACCAAAAGCTCTTGGGATTGTAGAGCTTGAAGCAGAACCAACTGGAATTGCAGCTCTTGGAAATAATGTTTATATAGGATCAAATACATCTGAAAGTTATACAAATCCATCAGGAGCAATAGTTCAATATAATTTAGAAACAAGAAAAGCTGTAAAAGAATGTGACTTAGGTGGGCAGCCTGATAGTGTCTTTGTTTCTCCAGATGGAAGCTTTTTAGCTGTTGCTATCGAGAATGAGAGAGATGAAGAATATAAAGATGGATTTATCCCTCAAATTGATGACAATGGCATTCAAATTAATCCTCCAGGTTATGTTTCTCTTGTGAAGTTAAACAAAAGAGGGAAAATACAATGTAACTCAATTAAAAAAGTTGATTTAACAGGCTTATCCGAAATAGCTCCTTTCGATCCCGAACCAGAATTCGTTGCTATTAATGATCTTGGTGAAACAGTTGTCTCTCTTCAAGAAAACAACCATCTTGCAGTAATTGATAAAGATGGAAATGTAATATCACATTTCTCGGCAGGAGTTGTAAAACAAATGGCAGGAATGGATACAAAGAAAGATGGAGCACATAAATTTAAAAGCAAACTAAAGAATGTAAGAAGAGAACCCGATGGTCTTACTTGGATTGATAATGACCATTTTGCAACAGCAAATGAAGGAGATTACAAGCATATTGATCCAAATCAGGCAAAAAGAGGTGGTTCAAGATCCTGGACTATTTTTAAAAAAGATGGAACAGTAGTTTATGAAGATGCAAATAGACTAGAAAGAGCAATTGCACAAATAGGTCATTTCCAAGATGGGAGAGCAGGTAAAAAGGGAGTAGAACCTGAGTCAGTTACATATTCAAAAATTAATGGAACGCCCTATTTATTTGTTGGTGCTGAACGAGCTGGGGTAGTAGCTGTTTACGATATCACAGAACTAAATCAACCTTTGCTTACTCAATTACTTCCATCAGGCATTGGACCAGAGGGATTTGTCGCAATTCCAGAGAGGGAATTAATTGCCTCAGCAAATGAAAAAGACTACAACAAAAAAGAACCTGGTTTATCTTCTCATGTGACTATTTATCAACTACAAGATGCTCCTGCTTCATACCCACATTTAACAAATGAAAATGGCCTTGAATTTGTATCTTGGGGTGCGATAAGCGGAATGGTGGCTGGTGATGACGGTAAGATTTATGCTGTAAATGATGGGACTTTTAAAACTCAGCCAAGAATTTACGTTATTGATCCTTCATCTTCGCCAGCACTATTAGAAAGAGCTATAGATATAAAGCTAGATGGTAAGACTGCATTATTTATGGATCAAGAGGGTATTACTACTGATGGTAATGGTGGATTCTACATTTCTACTGAAGGGATCAAGAAAAAGCTAGATAAACATCCTCCTGCAATCTACCATGTAAGCTCAGATGGTGAGATTTTAGAGAAGATAACTCCACCAACTTCATATCTTAATTATGCTAAAAATCCTGGTTTTGAAGGCATAACAAGGAATGGGGATATTCTTTATATTGCTCAACAGAAGCCTTGGGGTGATGATGCTTTCAATACTACTAAGATCCTTTCCTATAATTTAAAAACCAAACAGTGGGGGGCCGTAAATTATCAATTAGATAGGATCAAAAAAGGTGGCGTTGGCATTTCAGAATTGACTTACCATGACGGGGCACTTTATGTAATCGAAAGAGATAGTTTCTATGGAAAGAAAGCAAAATTGAAAGCTATATATAAAATAGATTTAGATGATGTTATTTTCGAAGGTCTTCAGACTAATACTCCTCCCAGACTTTATCCTTTAGTTGAAAAAGAGTTAGTTACTGATCTAAAACCAGTAATGCAATCTACGGGTGGTTTTATCCTTGAAAAGGTTGAAGGCTTAGCAATAACAAGCGACGGGCAAGCATGGATTTCAACTGACAACGACGGGACTGGAAAGAAATCAACTGGTGAAACTCTTTTCCTAAATATTGGAAAAATCTAGTTAAAACTACTAATAAAAGCCACCTTACATAAAAGGTGGTTTTTTTTTGCAGTTCTTATAATTAAAAAAAGTTAAATCATGAAATACCTAATATTTATTATTTTATTCATCGCCCCAGTTAAAGCTGAAACAAAATATTATTGGCAGGGTGTCAGGCATTATTTAAATCGACCCAAACTAATGATAGAAGCATGCAAAGATATGAAAGAAGAAAATGATATTGGAACATCTGCTTTTGAGAGTATGTACATGCCAACATTACCTGATAGGCTTTGGTTAGCTATTGGCAAAAGAGATACTTACTGGGCAGATGACTCCAAAGAAGGAAGCATTCTTTTTACAAGAGAAGGGGTTTTGAATTTAAAAAGATTTATCGCAGAAAAATCATGTCCTAATATTTTTTAAATTTTCCCTATAAATCTGTATTAAGACAAGGAAAGATAGTTTCAATAATCGCTCCACCATCTTTATGATTAAATGCCTTTATAAAACCTTTATTATTATTAATTATTTTTTTTGTAATTGAAAGACCTAAACCACTACCACTTTTCTTAAATTTAGTCCTTGATGGGTCACCACGATAAAAACGAGAAAAAATGTCATTTGATTCATTTTCTTCTAATCCAATACCTTTATCTCTAACTCTTATAACAACAGAGCTATCTCTCTTAAAAATTTCAATTTGTATGCCCTCTTTTGTTGGGGAATAACGAATAGCGTTATCTAAAATATTTATAAATGCTCTTTTTAAATTTTCAATATCCCCAGATATATAATATTTTGTTGGAGAAAATAAATTTATTTTTATATCCTTTTTTTCTGCAAGCGGTTTTAGTGTTTGCCAAGATTCCATAATCAAATCTGAAATAGATATTTTTTTGTTTTTATTAAAATCTTCGCTACTTTCTAGCTTAGAAAGCTCTAAAGTCTCTTCAGCCATTTTTCTTAATCTTTTTGACTCTTTCTTAAGTCTTTTAACAAGATACTTATCCTTTTTTGATACTACTGATTCAAGTCTTTCCCCAATTAAGATAAGTGATGTAAGAGGAGTTTTCAGTTCATGAGACACATCATTAATTAATTGATTTTGTCGTTTTTTTATCGATTCAATTGATAATTTACTTTCCAATAATATTAAATAATTCTTTTTCCTTCCTCTAACAATATTTACCGAAATGGGTACTCCCGCAATTGTGAAATCAAGGTTGAATGGGAAATCTTTTTTTCTTAAATATAGAATTTTATTACTAAGTACTTCAAGCTCATTAATATCATTAATTGCTTTTCCAATAACATCTTTATATTTGATAACCCTAATAAGAGATAAAGCTTTCTGATTGATAAATTTTATTGTTAGATCAGATGATAAGATTATCCACCCTTGCGATGAATAATCTAACCAAGACAACACTTCTTGTGGTCTAATTTCATCAAATGGGAAATCAATAGTTTTTTTATACTTATTTTTATCAACTTCAAATTTTTTTTCTTTTGATTGAGAAAAATGCTTGACTTTTATTTTCCACTTCTGATGTAAAAAAAATAATACTTCTTGTAGTGTTTTCATTTTCATCCAAACTTATATCCAAAACCTCTTACAGTTTTAAGAAGCTTTGGAGCTGAGGGATCTTCTTCTAATTTCTCTCTGAGCCACCTAACATGAACATCTACAGTTTTAGTATCACCAATAAAGTCAATTTCCCATATTTTTTCAAGTATTAAATCTCTTGACCATACCCTTTTTGGATTTTTCATAAATAACTCTAATAATTTAAATTCTTTTGGAGATAATGTTATTTCTCTATCAAAAGAAGTTACCCTACATTCTTCCAAAAATATTTTTATATGATTAAACTCGATAACAGTTTTTGATTTTTCTATATATTTTTTATTACGTTTAGATCTTCTTATTAAAGCTCTAGATCTAGCAATTAATTCATTTAAACCAAAAGGTTTTGTTAAATAATCATCTGCACCAACCTCTAATCCAAGAACCCTGTCTGATTCATTATCTTTAGCACTCAAAATTAGTATGGGTGTATAGTCTTCATCATTTCTTATTTTTCTACATAACTCTAATCCATTTAGTCCTGGCAACATTAAATCTAGAATTATTAGGTCAACATCTTTTTTAATATCATTATTAATAAAATCTAAGGCACTTAAACCGTCTTTGAAACTTGATACTCTAAATCCCTCGCTGCTCAAGGTTTCACTGACTGTAAGCCTAATACTCTTATCATCCTCTACAAGAAGAATTCTTGAGTCTTGCAAACTTTTATGATCTTTAATAGCCATTGAAAGTTCCAACAATTTTATTTTATATAATCAAAATTATTTGATCTAATTATTTCATAATTAATTTACATTGAATTATTATTTTTTTCATTTAATCTTATTTCCTTTTTAATTTTCTCTTAAACCCTTTTATCTATATTTAGATTGTCTCTTTAATTTTCCTCACACAAAATTTTAAAGAGACAATTTTATTGCATTTAATAATAGATATTAAAACTAATATCCCATCGAAGCGTAATAATAATCGTCATCTTCATCTATATTTGTCACCACCCATTCTGGCGGAAAGTCACCAATTTTTACGTATTGATAAAGCTTATCAACATCTGGATCGTAATAAGTATCGTTGATTTTTGGATCTTTGACTACTTTGCTTGGATGCATAATAAAAATTATTTCCACTTTTTTATAAATTATTTAGTTTAAGGCGGATTAAAAATTGATTTAAGAAAATTTATTTTTTGCTTCATAACTTCTTAATCTAACAATCATAAAATTTATAAGTCTTCTATATTTTTACGCTTTGAATATTGAAGACATTAAATCAAAAATAACAATAAGAAATGAGATTGAAAAATTCACCCTCTACCAAAAATTCAAAACAAGCAAAAGATACGGAGCAAATCAAATATTCTTATAAAGAGAGTTTTAAAAGAGAAAATATATCTCTTTTAGATGATTCGGTATTAATAAAAAATTATAATGATTCTCTCAAATCACCTCAATCTAGGAGATTTTATAAAACTTTAGAGAATGAAGACTATCATGACACAATCATGATAAAAAATATTTTACCTCTAGATAAACTTTCTATTTAAAATTATTTTATTAAAAACTACTTTTAAAGATTTTTTAAATATATCTTAAATACGTTCCGCCATCTT
The DNA here is from genome assembly GCA_902595175.1 of uncultured Prochlorococcus sp. Lineage (GTDB taxonomy): Bacteria > Cyanobacteriota > Cyanobacteriia > PCC-6307 > Cyanobiaceae > Prochlorococcus_A. The sequence goes on from CACJPB010000008.1 coordinate 41,551, forward strand.
ACTAATAAATTGATTTTACTGGTTATATTCAAATGATCAAAGGAGTACTTTTGAATCATTAGGTTTCGTAATTTTTTTGATCATGCAAAATCACAAAGAAAATCTATATCAAGGGTTTTGATAGATTAACTACTTCTCAAATAAGGGATTTAATCCCAATATGGGTCATTTCCAGAGTCTCTATCCCATGCTTTACCATTCATTGAGGGTTCTTTTCTGTACTGGTGGTTAGAGTTATAACACTTAATACTAATTTAACTTGTAATTAGTCTTGATTGTTTTAATTTCCGATTTTTTAGGATCTTTATTTGGATAACAATTAACAATTCTATATTTACCTCCTTTCCTATCTGTCTCAACGAGAGTAAATTGAACAAATTTTTCTTTTTCAATACTTGAAAAATCTTTTACTTCTATTTTGATTATTTCTTCATTTTCACTTTCAATTATTCTGGATTTACCTCCACAAAGACGAACAGCAGTCTCTGTAGTTACATTAAATAATTTTTTTTCATCATTAATGGACGATTTACCTTTCATAATCGAAATTTCATCTTTTGTAATAGATAATTCATCTTGGGTAATGGGTAATTCGTCTTTTGGACTACAAGCAGCAATAATAAGTAAAGATAAAACTAATAGCTTTTTCATATTTTTTTAAATGATAAATTCACTTGTAATTGCTTTTAATTGTTTTTTATTTAGTTGAGTAAGATAGCTATGAATTTCTTTTCTAAATAATCTGTCTTCAACTCTTTTACTCTCAAGAATTGAAAAAGTAATGAAATTAACAATATGAACTTTATTCATATTTACCTTATAAGTGTCTATTGTTAACCCTAAGTTAAATTCTTATTAAATAAACTTTTGACTATTAGAAAAATATTTAGTTTAGAAATTTTAAAGTTTTTAAACAAATTTATTTTCTTCTTAATAACTTCTTGATCTACTTTTTCATCTACTCCCAACCGTTTTCTGCATTTTGAATAATCCATTGTGCAAGAACCTTATCCTCTCCATCCTTCAATT
>CACJPB010000009.1 GCA_902595175.1 uncultured Prochlorococcus sp.
AGAAATGGAATTGTTGTAGTTGTTAAGAACGCAACTATTGCAAACGGAACTGTTATTTAAATCTTTTCCATCATTTTTCGCTGACATAAGTATTTTTTTTGAGCAATTTTGTTGAGTTGCAGGCACACTATATTTATTGAGTTTTTTAATTTTTTATGTCCAAGGCACATTTTGGTTTAATAGGTCTTGGTGTTATGGGCGAAAATTTAGTTCTTAACGCAGAGAGAAATGGATTTTCTAGTGTAGTTTTTAATAGGACTTATTCAAAAACCGAAGAATTTTTACAAGGTCGTGGTCTTGGGAAGAATATAGAAGGAGCTGAAACTCTTCAAGAATTTGTTAATAAGCTAGAGAGACCTAGAAGAATTCTAATGATGGTTAAAGCTGGGCCCGCAACTGATGCTGTCATTGATAATATTTCTGGATATCTCGAGGAAGGAGATTTATTAATAGATGGCGGCAACTCTCAATTTAAAGATACAGAAAGAAGGGTGAATACTCTTGAAAGTAAGAGTTTCGGATATATTGGAATGGGAGTCTCTGGAGGTGCCAAAGGAGCTCTAGAGGGTCCAAGTATGATGCCAGGTGGTACTAAGGCTTCATATGATGCCATAGAAAGCTTATTAACAAAAATGGCTGCCAAAGTTGAAGACGGACCATGTGTTGCATATGTTGGGCCAGGAGGCTCAGGTCATTTTGTCAAAACTGTTCATAACGGAATTGAATATGGAATTGAACAAATACTTGCAGAAGCTTATGACCTTATGAAGAGAGTCAAAGGTATGAATGGACAGCAGATGTCAGAGGTATTTGGTATTTGGAATAATACTGATGAATTAGCTTCTTATCTAGTTGAGATAACAGAGATTTGTCTTAATACAAAAGATGAGATAACTGGAGATGATGTTGTGGAAAAAATATTAGATAAAGCTGGCCAGAAAGGTACAGGATTATGGACTGTTGTAAGTGCTCTAGAACTGGGGGTATCAGTACCAACTATTTATGCATCTTTAAATGCAAGGGTAATGAGTTCTTTGAAAGAGCAACGTAGTGAGATTGAAAAAACTATTCCATCTAAAGAGATAGTGGATTTTGATTTAGGAAATATATCAGATGGAATGAAACCTTTATTTGATGCTGTAGTACTTGCCACAATTGCTAGCTATGCTCAAGGTATGGATATTTTAAGAGAAGCATCTGAAGTATATAACTATGGATTGAATATGCCATCAATTGCTCAAATATGGAAAGGTGGTTGCATAATTAGATCAAAATTATTAAGTAAAATTCAAGATGCTTATAACAAAGATCCTAATCTAAAAAATTTAATTTTTGACGATTGGTTCAATAATGAAATCGCGATAAAATTAGATAACTTAGCTAAAGTAGTTTCTTTATCCACAAAAGCAGGTATTCCAGTACCATGCTTATCAAGTACTTTAGATTATTTTAATAGTTATAGAACCAATAGACTTCCTCAGAATCTTGTTCAGGCAATGAGAGACTGTTTTGGCTCTCATACATATGAAAGAATTGATAAGGAAGGTAGTTTTCATACTGAATGGATGAAATGATTGAAAAGGTCAAAAATGGATATACACTTAACATTTACAAAGACAAGTTAGAACTATCCTCAGAAGTCTTTAAGTTTATTGAAAGCCAAATTATTCATACATTATCGAATAAAGAAAGATTCAAATTTTGTGTAAGTGGAGGTTCAACTCCTAAATCTGTTTATGAGCTTTTATCAAAAAGTGATCTTAGATGGGATATGGTTGATGTCTTTTTAGGGGATGAAAGATGTGTTGATCCAAATTCAGAATTGAGTAACTCGTTAATGTTGAAGAATTCATTGTTGACTAATTTTGGATCTAAAGCTTTTTTTTATGAAATTATCAAGGATTTAAATGGTGATGATGAAGCTACAAAAAATCAATTTATTTCTAAATTATTTGAAAAATGCGGATCAAACCCTCCAACTTTTGATTTAACATTATTAGGTCTTGGAGACGATGGTCATACAGCCTCACTATTCCCTTATCAAAAAAATAATAATGCAGATGATTTTGTTATTTTTAATGAAGGTAAAGGTTTAAAAAGAATTTCATTAACTCCAAAGGTTCTTTCAGCCTCTTCAAAGATAGTTTTTTTAGTTAGTGGAGCTTCTAAAAGAATTGCTCTTGAGAGGTTATTAGATGAAAAAGAGCCACCAGATAGAACTCCATCAAAATTAATAAAATCTATTAATCAAATTTCAATATTTTGTGATCAAGAATCAGCAGAAGAATTAGAAATTTAGTTAAAGTCTAATAATAATTTAAATTGTTTAATGAGTAAGAAAAAATTTTTATTCCAGAAAAAGGAGTTCGATGGTTGGAAAACATTAAATGATACTGTTATGGGCGGATCAAGTTCAGCTTTTTGTGAAATTTCAAATTCGGGTTTGATATTAAAGGGTAATATTGTCGAGAAAGCAGGAGGATTTGTTAGTTGTAGATCGTCTATATATAAACCTTCTTTGAATGTATCTGAGTATTCATCCTTTGAATTAAATATTGATGGACAAGGAAGAACTTTTAAATTTGCCGTCGCTTGTGAAGATGATCTACTAGGACTAACCGAATTTATTCCGGGTGGACTTAGATGGATTAAATCATTCCCAACAAAAAAATTCGGGACAACAAATGTTCAAATTCCTTTTAGTGAGCTAAACCCTTCAGTAAGAGCTAATAAAGTACGTTTTCCATTTAAATTCAAGCCATCTAAAATTAAAAGATTGCAATTACTACACTCTAAGTTCGGTGATGATGGATTACTTAATAATGAGTTTAAACAAGGTTCAATAAAAGTTTTAATTAAATCAATAAGTGTTATTTGAAAATTCACCTAAAAACATAGAGAGCTTAATCGCTAAGTCAGCAGATATAACAAATAAACCTTTTGTTCATTCTGTAGTAAAAATAAATGGTGAATACGAATTCGAAGAAGAAGATATTGATTTGACTGTTAATATCTTATGTAGAGATAAAGAAGGTAGAAGATTAGAAATTTACGATCTTGAATTAGAACTTTTTAAATCAAATAAAGAGCTGGTTTTAGTAATCTCTAAGCTTAATTTTCCTGATGAACCAATATTATGGTGTGGAGTTAAAACATTATGGATGGAGAGCAATAATGGGAAAAAATGCAACTCACCAAAATACAGCGCTAGATTGGAAAATTTAGCAAATAGGATAAAAAGTTTTATTGATTAAGAAAATAAACTTTGAGCTGATCTATAAATCAGTAACAGCCCCTAAACTTGATGTGCTTACGATTTTCGAATATTTTGAAAGTATCCCTCTTTTGTATTTTGGTTTAGGCTTTACCCAATCCTTTTTTCTTTTTTCTAATTCTTCGTCAGATAAATCAACTTCAATAAGTTGCTTTACAGCATCTACGGTAATTAAATCACCTTGTTTTATTAGAGCAATATTTCCGCCAACAGCAGCCTCTGGGGCTATATGACCCACAACTAGACCATAAGTACCCCCGCTAAATCTGCCATCGGTAATTAAAGCTACCTTCTCTCCGAGGCCTTGACCAACAATTGCAGATGTTGGAGCTAACATCTCTCTCATACCTGGTCCTCCTACAGGCCCTTCGTTTCTAATAACAACAACATCGCCAGCTTTGATATCATTATTTAATATCGATTTTAAACAATCTTCTTCACTTTCAAAAATCTTTGCTGGACCGGTTAATACAGGTTTTTTTACGCCGCTAATTTTAGCTACAGAACCTTCGCTAGCTAAGTTACCTTTTAATATCGCTAGGTGTCCCTTTTGATAAAGAGGGTTATCAATGTCTCTTATGACATTTTGATTTGTTGGAGGCTTATCTGGAATATTCTGTAAGTATTCTGAGATGGTTTTCCCTTCAATATTTTTGCAATCGCCATGAATTAATCCTGCATTCAAAAGTATTTTCATTACTTGTGGAATCCCACCTGCATTATGAAGATCCACCGTCACATATTTACCACTCGGTTTAAGGTCACAAATAACGGGTACTTTTTGTCTGATTCTTTCAAAATCATTAATGTTGATATCTATTCCTGCAGTATTTGCAATGGCTAAGATGTGCAATACCGCATTTGTTGATCCTCCAATTGCCATAATTACTGATATTGCATTTTCAAATGCTTTCTTAGTCATTAGGTCTAGAGGTCTTATATCTTTTTCTATTGCAGAGACTAATATCTCAGCACTTTTATCCGCACTTAGTTCTTTCTCAAGATCTTCAGCAGCCATAGTGGAACTGTGAGGAAGACTTAACCCTAATACTTCAATAACTGCAGACATTGTATTAGCTGTAAACATCCCTCCACAACTACCAGCACCAGGAATACAATTTTTCTCAACTTGGATAAGCCTTTCTTCATTAATTTTGCCTGATGTTAATTGTCCAACAGCTTCAAATGCACTAACAACAGTAAGATCTTCTCCATGTAACTTTCCAGGTTTTATTGTCCCTCCATAAATAAAAATTGAGGGAATATTCATCCTTGCAATCGCTATCATGGCACCAGGCATATTTTTGTCACATCCACCTATAGCAAGCACTCCATCCATACTCTGAGCATTGCATGCTGTTTCAATTGAATCAGCGATAACTTCTCTTGAAACTAGGGAATATTTCATGCCCTCTGTTCCCATAGAAATGCCATCACTTACTGTTATGGTTCCAAACATCTGAGGCATCCCACCTGATCTTTTTATTGACTCTTCAGCTTTGAGAGCTAGCTTATTTAAACCTATATTGCATGGTGTTATGGTGCTGTATCCATTCGCGACTCCAATAATAGGTTTATTAAAATCTTCATCATTAAATCCAACAGCCCTTAACATCGATCTGTTAGGGGATCTTTGCACACCTTGGGTTATTGCAGATGATCTGAGTTTATTCATATTATTTGAGAACCCTTTTTATTCTATTGCCCCAACTCTTCAAGTTGCTTCCTCACATCAGCAATTGCAGAATTTAGTTGCTCAACTTTCTTCTCTAAATTCTCTCCTTCAACTTCATTTATATTTTCATTTGAATCAATCGCTTCAGAACCGTCTTGAATTCTGGAGGAATACATCATTGCTTTTTGTTTTTTTTCCTCCTTTCTTTTGTCAGCTTCGGAAATTAACCACCAAGCTAGACCTGCTGCTCCAATAAAAGCACCGCTTATTAATGATAAAAGATTATTTGAAGACGAATCTCTGTATTCAGACATTGGTAAAATATTCACTCCTATATTCTATATTAGTTCTTATCTTGAAATTTAGTACTTAAACGCGATAGAGGATTCCCAATACCCGGTACTAGTAATGATGTTTTTTCGTCTTCCTCATCTATGCAAGAAGTGTAAATTACCTGATTAGGGAATAATTTCGCAATTTTATTTAACCCTTTATTTGAGCAAATAGCAGTTATTAAAAGAATCCTATTTGAATCAACACCTAATTCCTTTAATTTAATTAAAGTTTCTAATGTTGCCGATTTTGTCGTTATTTGATCTGAATAAAATATAACTCCTTCATTTGATTCAATAGTTTTAGGAAGTTCTCCTAATGAGAGGGTTGAATTAGGAATTACTTCTTTAGATCCAAACCAAAGAGATAAGCCTTCGGGCAACATTGCGAGCACTTTTATTGGATAATCATTATTAATAAAGAATCCATCTGCGTCCCCATTATCAGTATTTACTATTTCTTTTTTATATGGCAGCCAATTACGTAATGCTTCATATGTAAGCCATTTCCCTAATTGCTCATATCCTGTAGAGTACAAAATATTTGGAGTATTTTTTTCTCGCAATATTGAAAGCCAATGTTTTATTAATGGATGGGGAGGAACAATAACCTTTAGTGACATTGCCATATATTTTCCTCTAAGATACTCTTATAAACTTTAAATACTTAAGTTCTAAAATACAGTCTTATCATGATTAAATCAATTGTTTTTCCCTCACTAAAGAATGCATTAATTGCTTTGTTGTTCATTGGGATTTTATTTTTTAATTCTGTAAATTCTGCATGGGCAAAAAGACCTCCTGAGATTAGAAATCAGCAAGACCTTAATTTAGAGCCAGATATGCATGGTCAAGATTTAAGTGGTAACGAATATGTTAAGTTTGATTTGAATGGGTTTAATTTCAGTGAAAGTAATTTAGAAGGCGCGGTTTTCAATAATAGTAAATTGCAAAATTCAAAGTTTAATGGAGCCAATTTAAGTGACGCGCTAGCTTATGCAACAGATTTTACAGATGCAGATCTCTCGGATGTTAATTTTACAAATGCTTTATTAATGGAGAGTAATTTTGAAGGAGCAAAAATAGATGGTGCAGATTTTACTGATGCTGTTCTTAGTCGTACACAACAAAAACAATTATGTGCGATTGCTAATGGCACAAATAGTTCTACAGGAGAGAGTACAGAATATAGCTTAGGTTGTTAATCATTAAAGATGAAAAAAAAAATACCAGTTATAGTTGTTTCAGGATTTCTTGGTTCAGGTAAAACAACTTTTCTAAGATATTTATTAAAAGAGAGTAATAAAAAATTTGGGTTAATAATTAATGAATTTGGTGATGTTGGAATTGACGGTGATTTGATTAAAAGTTGTGATAAATGTGATGAATCTGAAGAGGACTGCGTAATCGAATTAAACAATGGATGTTTATGTTGTACTGTACAAGATGATTTTGTTCCATCAATAAAAGCTCTCTTAGAATTTAATCCTCCTATCGAATCAATAATTATCGAAACGAGTGGCTTGGCACTACCAATTCCCTTAATTCAAGCACTTAACTGGCCTGAGATTAGGTCTTCCATCTACCTTGATGTTGTTGTTGGTATCGTTAATGGAGAATCAATGCTTAATGGTTCACCAATTAATGATTTAAATAAAATAACAAAACAATATAATGAAACAGATAAAATTGATCACAACGCCACTATAGATGAACTTTTTGCGGAGCAACTAGAAGTTTCTGATATCGTTTTAGTCTCTAGATCGGATATCTTAAATGATGATCAGTTTGACGTCGTAAAACATAAAATTCATGGAAGTCTAAATTCATATACACCAATCCTTAAATCCAATAATGGCAAAATTGATTTGAACTATCTATTTGATTTTAATTTTAAAAAAGAAAAATATAAAGAATTTTTAACTGAAGAACATGACCATAATCATGTTGAACTTGCATCAGATTCAATTAAATTAAATTATTTCCTTGAAAAAAATGACTTTGAAAAGGAGATGTCAAAAATCTTGGATGAATTAAATATTCTTCGAATAAAAGGACGTATTTGGATACCAAATAAATCATTGCCTTTACAAATACAAATTGTTGGAAAGAAAATTAATACTTGGTTTGAAGAAGCTCCAGACAATTGTTGGAGACCAAATGATAATGCTGGGCTTGAATTAGTAATAATTTCCTTTGATGAAAAATCTATAAAAACTTTCAAAAGAAAAATTAAAGAGAAATTTAAGATTTTAAGTGAACCAAAAATTGCAATTTGACATTATAGTTACCTGTCGAGATATTTAAGTAGTAGAAAGCCCAAGATGGAAAATCCAAAAATTATTTTAAAACAAATAATCTCTGACGAAGTTACATCAATTGATAAAATAAAATGTTCAAAATGTGGAGGGGCCGGAAATTTTAAAACACACGAAAATTCAAGAAGAACTTGCTTAGTATGTTTTGGCAGAGGCTACATAAACATCTAATAACCCAGAAAACCTTAAGGTAAAAAATATTTGTTTATTAATCAATAGTACTTTTTATTAAAATTTAAACTAATCTTCTAATAGAAATTAATTTTTAATTGGACCAATTTGCTGTAAAAGTTTTTGTAAGACTAAGACCCTCAGTTTTAGATCCTGCAGGGGAAGCTACCAAGTCTGCTTCTATAAAACTTGGAGCCGAGGGAATAAAATCATTACGTATAGGAAAAATGATTGAGGTAAAAATAGAAGGTAATGGTGAAATCGAAGTAAGAGATAAAATTGATTTATTGTGTGACAGGTTATTCGCAAATACTGTTATTGAAGATTATGAGTATTCACTAGAAAAATTATAAGATGGATAATTTTACTGTAGGAGTTGTTGTCTTCCCTGGTTCTAATTGTGATCGTGATGTTTCATGGGCATTGGAAGGTTGTTTAGATATAAGAACAAAATACTTGTGGCATGAGTCCTCAGATTTAAGTGCTGTAGATGCAATAGTTTTACCTGGAGGATTTAGCTATGGTGATTATTTAAGATGCGGAGCAATTGCAAGATTCTCTCCATTAATAAATGCTTTGGATGAGTTTGTTAAAAGCGGGAAAAGAGTTTTAGGAATTTGTAATGGGTTTCAGATCTTGACAGAGTCAGGATTTTTGCCTGGTGCTCTTGTTGCAAATAAAAATCTTAATTTTATCTGTGATGACGTTGAACTGGACATCGTTTCTTCAAAAGGAGGTTGGTTTAATAATGTAGATGAAAAACAAACTATTAAGTTGCCAATAGCGCATGGGGAAGGCAGATATCATTGTGATTCTGATACTTTAAAAAAACTTGTAGATAATGAATTGATTGCTTTGAGATATAAAAATAATCCCAATGGATCCTCATTCGATATCGCAGGTATAACTAATGAAAAGGGTAATGTTCTAGGTTTAATGCCCCATCCTGAGCGAGCATGTGACGAGATAATTGGTGGGACTGATGGTCTCTTTACATTAAAATCATTAATATCGAAATAAAAAAAAGACCTCCAAAATTGGGGGTCTTTTTTTATTTAATTTGGGAAGAAATTAAACAGTAGCTTTTACTTTTGGATCTAAATCGCCTTTTGCGTAAAGATCAGCAAAATAATTAGTACTGTTTTGTTTGATCTTACTTGCTTGACCTTCGCACCAGAACTGCTTGTATCTATCAAGACAAACTTGCTTCATGTATTTTCTAGCAGGCTTGTTGAAATGTCTTGGGTCAAAGTTTGCTTTATCAGCGAATGCTGCCTCTCTAACCGCTGCAGTGAAAGCAAGTCTGTTATCGGTATCGATGTTGACTTTCCTAACTCCATTTCTTATTCCCTCTTGAATCTCTTCAACAGGCACACCATATGTTTGAGGAATTTCACCACCATATTTGTTAATGATATCCAACCATTCTTGAGGAACTGAACTTGATCCATGCATTACAAGATGGGTATTTGGAAGTGCTTTATGAATTTCAGCAATTCTGCTTATTGCAAGAACTTCTCCTGTAGGTTTCCTTGTGAATTTATAAGCACCATGACTTGTACCTATAGCGATAGCCAATGCATCAACTTTTGTTTTAGCAACAAAATCTGCAGCTTCTTCAGGATCAGTCAAAAGCATGTCAGTAGAAAGTTCACCTTCAAATCCATGACCATCTTCTGCTTCACCTTTTCCTGTTTCTAATGAACCTAGGCAACCTAATTCTCCTTCAACACTAACTCCAACTGAATGAGCAAAATCTACAACTTTTTTAGTAACTGCAACATTATATTCGTAACTAGCGGGTGTTTTTGCATCTGCCTCTAAAGAACCATCCATCATTACTGATGTGAAACCATTTATTGCTGCTGAATAACATGTTGATGGCTCATTACCATGGTCTTGGTGCATTACCACAGGAATATTAGGATATGTTTCTGTAGCAGCAAGGATTAAATGACGTAGGAAAATTTCTCCTGCATAATTTCTTGCCCCTCTTGAAGCTTGGAGGATTACAGGACTATCAGTTTCATATGCTGCTTCCATAATTGCCTGAACTTGCTCAAGGTTATTAACATTGAAAGCTGGAATACCGTAACCATTCTCAGCAGCGTGATCTAAAAGTAGTCTTAGTGGAACGAGGGCCATAATTAAAATAAGTTAAATGCTTTATAAAGCATATGTTTCCGAGAGTTTAGTATAAAGAGGTATCAAATGTCACGTCATTAGATATACAAAATACTAAATTAAAGAAACTAATTTTATGACCCAGAGTACATTTTTAGGATTTTTTTAGTTAGTAAGTATAGCCTGCCACAAACAATTGCTCATCAGATGAAGGTTGAGATCCTGCTACATAGGCACCTTTTGAAGCTTCAGAGTTCGCTTGAGCTCTTGCTATTAATGCTTTTTGACCTCCTTCAACGTCGCTTCCTTTCCAGGCCTTTAAACATGAGTGCTGTAATGCTCTTCCATAGGAGAATGAAACATTCCATAAAGCTTTCCTGTAAAGAGTGTTCATATTATTTAGATAAACAGAAGCAGCTTCTTCGCTTAACCCTCCTGATAAGAAAACTATTCCAGGTACAGATGCAGGAACGCATCTTTCCATAGTTCTAATTGTCATTTCAGCAACCTTCATAGGATCAGCCTTTGTTGGACAATCTGCTCCATTAACAGTCATAGAAGGTTTTAATAGAGAGCCTTCTAGAAAAACTCCATTTGCTTGACAGGCAATATAAACCTGCTTTATTACCTCTTCTTGAACTTCAGCAGTTTTTTCAATAGTATGGTCGCCGTCCATTAAGATTTCAGGTTCAATAATTGGTACTAAGCCAGATTCTTGAACGGATCTTGCATACCTTGCTAATCCCCAGGCATTCTCTTGAATTGATAGTTTTGAAGGACAACCATCATTTGTAATTTGCAGAACTGCTCTCCACTTTGCAAATCTTGCACCTTGTTCATAATATTTTGCTGCTCTTTCAACTAACCCATCTAGGCCAGAGCAAAAAGTTTCTACATCTCCTCCTCCAGGAAGTGGATTTAGACCTTTATCGACCTTTATACCTGGAATGATACCTAAATCATTTAGTTTCTTAACCATTGACTCACCATCTTGGTGATTTTGATAAAGAGTTTCTTCGAATAGAATTGCACCACTTATATACTTCCCAAGACCTTCTGTAGTAAAAAGCATTCCTCTATATGCCTTCCTATTGTTTTCAGTATTCTCAATGCCAATTCCAGCCAGTCTTTTCCCTACTGTTTTAGTGGATTCATCAACCGCTAATATCCCTTTCCCTTTAGAAGCTAGTAATTGAGCATTCTCTTTAAGCTCATTTTTGTAATAATTTAAAGCCATTCTTAAATAATTCAGTTCAATTGATTTTTCCAGAATATGAAAAAAAAATAAAATCAATCCAATACTTTATCGGGTGATAATTGCTACTTATAAATGTATAGCCTTAAATTTTGATACTTAATCCACTTTTGGAAGATTCTCTTATGGCTTCGCAAACTTTATGACTAGCAAGTCCCTCGCATAAGCCAGGGATTACAGGTGTTCCATTAATTATACTCTGAGCCCATAAATTTTGAATTCTCAAAACTGGAGCTATTCTCCCATCAGTCCATGTTTTTTCAAAATTAAAACTTGAATCTGCAGTTAGATTTTGTATTTTATTTTCGTTGTTTGAATATTTCAGAGAAAAACCATGTACATAATCTTTTTGGTTTTCACTTTTAAGAATTAGTGAACCTTCGCTTCCATATATTTCTAAACTAAATCCTCTACCGTTCTTAGAAATTGATGATAAAGAAACCTGACATGGAATTAGATTTGATCTGTAGTTTGATATTTCTATATTGGCTAAACATACATCTTCACTCGTAACATCATTTAAATCAGATGAATTAGGTAAAGGTCTTTTTTTTATTGATGTTGATTTCTTGCCAGAAACGTTTATTGCTTCTCCAAAAAACCAATTCAACATATCGAATGCATGAGTACCTAAAGCGCCAATAACTCCTCCACCTTTTTCTTCCAATGAATACCAATTCCAGGATCTTTTGGGGTCGGATCTACTGCCCATTAACCAATCTAATTTGACTAAATATATATCTCCTAAGATATTTTCATCAATAAGTTTTTTTGTCTGAAGGAAAAGAGGTACTGCTCTATATTCAAAATCAACACATACGCTTAAATTATTAATCAAAGATATTCTCTGAAGCTCTTCAATTTCTGAGGAGGATATTGAAACGGGTTTTTCTAGGAGCAAATTTTTATTATTCTCAAGAGCTTGTTTTGCTAACTTAAATCTTGATTCTGGAGGAGTGGCAATAATAATTCCATCAATTTTTGGAGATTTAACTAAGTCTTCCCAATTGTGAAAAAAATCTAAGCCTGTTTCTTTTTCTAATATCGATTTTTGCTTTTTCTCGTAATGATAAATTGCTACAGGAGTTAAGTGATCTGACTCTTTTAATGCCTCTAAATGAACTTTTTTCCCAAACCCTAGTCCAGCGATTGCTATTTTTAATTTTTTATTTTTAGTATTCATTCTTATTCATTAATAATTTCTAAACAGCTATTTTCAATAACAACATCTATAAGTTCATCATTATTAGAAGTTTGCCATTTTGAATTGAATTGAGGAATTCCATTTATTGATGTATCTTTGAACTTTTTTTCATTGCAATTAATTCTCATTACATAAAGTGATAACTCTCCATCATCATCAGAATTAGTTGGATTTTTAAAGAACTTTGTTAATACACTTATTTCATCATTTGGGAGAGACTTTATACTCCCTTTATCGAGCCATTCTTTCCCATTATCATTCTCTTTAAGGAGAACCCAATCAACATTTCCTATCGCGTATGAATAGGAGGCAAAGTTTAAAATAAAGAGTAGAAGGCTTAGAGAAAAATAAAATAAATTTGAAATTATTCTCATTTTAAATATTTGATTCTGCTAGTTCTTTTACACCATGAATTTTTAAAATTTTAGTCAGAGTATCCTTGAGATCTTTCCTTTTCACTATTACATCTACAAAACCATGCTCAAGCAGATATTCAGCTGTTTGAAAATTTTCGGGTAATTTTTCTCTTAATGTTTGTTCTATAACCCTTCTTCCCGCAAATCCAATAAGTGCTTTAGGTTCCGCCAAAATTAAATCACCTAACATCGCAAAGCTGGCTGTTACTCCTCCAGTAGTTGGATGAGTTAACAAGGGCATGTATAGGAGATTTTTCTCTTTATGTTTTTTTAGTGCTCCAGATATTTTTGCCATTTGCATGAGACTTAACATACCTTCTTGCATCCTTGCTCCTCCTGATGCGCAAACAATAAGAATTGGAAAATTTTCCGAAGTTGCTCTCTCAATTATCCTTGTAATTTTTTCACCAACTACTGAACCCATGGATCCTCCCATAAATCTAAAATCCATAACAGCTAATGCTAAAGGCATTGAATTCACAGAACAGATACCTGTTACGACTCCATCTCTTAAACCTGTACCTGCTTGACTTTCTTTAATTCGATCAGCATACGCTCTTCTATCTTTAAAACCCAAAGGATCTGTAGGACTTAGTGAACTATCAAATTCTTTGAATGAATTTTTATCAGCAATTATATTTATCCTTTCATCGCTATTAATCCTATTGTGGTGTCCACAATTACTACAAACATTAAAATTTGAAATTAGGTCTTTTCTATAGGCTACTTGCGAACACTCTGAACATTTAACCCACAAACCATCTCCTTCGTCAGTATCTTGGGAAACTTTCCCAACAAATTGATCTTTACGCCTTGCGGCAAACCAGTCGATTAATGACACAACTTTTCCTGTTTTTTCTATTTAAATCCAAGTAAGGTACTTTTATCAAGAAAGATATATAAAAATTTGAGATCCTCTAGATTAAAAACTTCTCAAAGTTAAAAAATAATGATTCGAGTTGATAATCGAAAATTAATTATTATTTATTTTTCTCCTCAATCATTTTATGAATTATTGGAGTGAGAATTAGTTCCATTGCGAATCCCATTTTCCCTCCATTTACAACGATACTTGTTGGACTTGACATAAATGAATCATTAATCATTCCAAGCAAGTATTGAAAATCAATCCCCCATTTCTCTCTTGCCCCTTTTCTGAAATGTATGATCACAAAGCTCTCATCAGGAGTTGGGATATTCCTACATATGAAAGGATTAGAAGTGTCAATTGTGGGAATTCTTTGGAAATTAATATCGGTTTTGCTGAATTGTGGGCATATATGATTTATATAATCAGGCATTCTTCTCAATATAGTATCCACAATTGTTTCTGCTGAGTAACCTCTTTCTGCGTTATCTCTATGGATTTTTTGAATCCACTCTAAATTTGTTATTGGAACAACTCCAACAAGTAAATCAGCATAAGAGGCAACATTGTATCCATCACCTTCTACCCCGCCGTGCAAACCTTCATAAAAAAGTACATCTGTTCCCTCAGGAATATCTTCCCATGGAGTAAATTGCCCAGGTTCTAGGGATGTCCCAAGTCTTGTATTATGTTCTTCTGCTTCTTCAAGACTATGTAGATAATATCTTTTCTTTCCTCCTCCAGTTTCACCATAAATTTTAAAAAGTTCTTCTAGCTTGTCAAAAAGATTAGCCTCTGGACCAAAATGTGAGAAATTTTCACCTTTTGAAAGAGCGTCTGCCATAGCTTTTTTCATAGGCATTCTTTCAAATCTGTGGTAACTATCACCTTCAACAACTGCGGGAACAATATCTTCTCTGGCAAAAATATGCTCAAAGGCTCTTTTTACTGTACTTGTTCCTGCTCCTGAAGATCCTGTTACAGCGACTACTGGATGACGTTTTGACATTTTTTAAAAACAATATCTAATGATTCTGACAGGTCATATGCCAACTTTATGTTTTACTTAAAAATATTTTTTTATTTATTAATTTTTTTTTAAATTTCATCCATTATTTTTTCCCCGATTTCACTGCAAGATAAAACTTCAGTAGACCCATCAGCTAAATCTGCTGTTCTAAATCCTTTCGATAAAACTTTATCAATAGCAGTTTCTAAATTTTCTGCAGCTTCTTTTTCATTTAATCCAATTTTTAACATCATGGATGTAGATAAAAGCATTGCAATAGGATTAGCTACGTTTTTACCAGCTATATCAGGAGCCGAACCATGAACAGGTTCAAAAACGCCTGGGCCATTATTGTTTAAAGAAGCAGATGGAAGCATACCAATAGAACCAGTTAACATTGCAGCTAAATCGCTTAAAATATCTCCAAATAAATTACTAGTTAAAATCACATCAAATTGACCAGGATCTCTAACTAATTGCATTGCTGCATTATCAACGTACATATTGCTTAGAGATATATTTTTGTCTTTTGAGGTGATATTTAAAACGGTATCTCTCCACAATTGACTAACCTCAAGAACGTTTGATTTATCAACAGAACATATTTTCTTATTTCTTTGGTTAGCAATTTTTATTGCTATTTCAGTTATTCTTTCTATTTCTGTCGAATCATAAACCATCGTATTGAAAGCTTTTGGGATTTTTGTATTTGTTATATGTCCTCTTGGTTTCCCAAAATAAATTCCTCCTATTAATTCTCTTACAACAATAAGATCTACATGTTCAACGATTTCTTTTTTTAATGTACTTGCATCTAATAAAGATTTTCTTATTTTGACAGGCCTTATATTTGCAAAAAGGTTTAGGGCAGATCTTAACTTTAGTAACCCACTTTCTGGCCTTAATTCTCTTGCAAGAGAATCATATTTAATATCTCCAACACATGCTAAGAGTACTGCATCACTTTTTTTACATTGATCTAGTGTCTCATCTGGAGCAGGAGTACCATATTTTTCATATGCTATCCCTCCAAATAATTTTTCAATAATATCAATATCGAAATTATGATTTTTTGAAAGCTTTTTTAAAACTTTTTTTGAAACTTCTGAAATTTCTGGTCCAATTCCGTCTCCTGACAATAAAACAATCTTATATTTCTTCATTTAAATTTTTGTTTAATAGAACAATAAATTATTGCTTGTCTAATTGTCTAAGTTTTTTTGCTAATTCTGGTAATTTTTTAAAAATACTTGAACTCCTTAGCCATGATTTATTTTCCATCGCGGGGAAACCACTAATTACCTTGCCATCTTCAATGTCACAATGGATTCCGCATTTTGAACTCGCAATGACATTATTACCAACTTTTACTCTATTATTGACTCCTACTTGCCCTGCCAAAATAACACCATCTCCAATATTTGCTCCTCCAGCGATACCAACTTGAGCTGCAAATGCACAATTCTTTCCAATTTTTACGCCATGACCTATTTGTATTAAATTATCCAACTTTGTTCCCTCATCAATAAAAGTAAATCCAACTGCGGGTCTATCAATACAACAATTAGTTCCAATTTCTACAAAATTCATTATTTTTACACCACCTTTTTGCGGCATCTTTACCCATTTGCCATTTTCAGGAATAAAACCAAATCCCTCTGATCCAATAACAGAATTTGAATTAATTACACAATTATTTTTTAGAGTGGTATTTTCGTAAATAACACAATTTGGATGAATTATATTATTATTTCCTATTCGAACATTGCCTAAAATTGATGATCCAGGAAGAATATGATTATTGTCTCCAATTACGGTATTTTCTCCGATATAGACATTAGGTCCAATATGGCAATCTGCTCCAATTATTGCTGTTTTATCTATAACTGCTGAAGCATGAATTCCTGGTTTGAAATTGATAGTTTTATATAAATAATCCAATACTTCTGCAAATGCAATTCTTGGATTTTTAACGATTATGTTAGATATATTGAGTTTTTTTAGGGCTCTAACGATTTCATCATTGTTAGTAGTTATTATTGCTGATGCTTTAGTTTGATCTAATTTTTCTTTAAGAATATTATTTTCTTCTAAAAAAGATATTTGATTTTTAACTGCAGCATCTAATGAGGCAGCATCATCTATATTTAAATCTTCGAAAATATTGGCACTAATAAAATTTGAATTTCCTTTTTTTATTAGATCAACTAAATCACTTAAAAGCATTTTTCAGTTTTAATTTTTTTCTAAGAGAGAGCAAGAACATCTCTATGAACGACAATTATCGAGGAGTTGTTATTTTCTTTATTATTTAAGATACTTCTTAATTTGTCGCTACTTATTGATACTAAACCTTTTGCAACTTCTTTATCATTTGTATTTACGATTTTAACTGCCTGATTAATCGTAAAGTTTCCTTCTACATTCTTAACACCAACCGCTAGAAGTGAGGCACCTTTTTTTTTAATTGCAAAAGAAGCGCCATCATCTAAAGTAATTTTCCCTACTGTTTGAATTGCATGTGAAAGCCAACTTTTTTTGTTTCCAATAGGTTTTTCTACTGGATAAAATAAAGTTCCAATTTTATTTTCATTAAATACTTCAATTAAGTTTTTTTTATTAGTTCCATCAACTAGTTGGACTTCGACTCCCCCTTTTGTTGCTATTTCTGCAGAAATTAATTTTGTAGAAATTCCTCCTGTTCCCCATTCATTATTTGAGTTTTGATTGTTTTTATCTTTAATTTCCTTTAATTCACTATTATGAACTTCTTTAATAGGTTGCGCATCTTTATTATTACGTGGATCTTTTGAGTATAGATTTTCAATATCGGTTAATAAAATAAGCTTGTTAGCATTTATAGCCAAGGCAACTAAAGCAGAGAGGGTATCATTATCTCCATATTTAAGCTCTTCATTTGCTACGGTATCATTTTCATTTACTATTGGAATAACATTCAAATCGATTAATCTTTTTAAAGTTTTAGAAGCGTTATTAAAGGATTCTCGTGAATTGAAATCAGCTTTAGTTATTAAAATTTGAGCAATATTAAGACCTAATTTATTAAATACTCTATCGTATAAGGACATTAAATTAACTTGACCTACTGCTGCAGTAGCTTGAAGGGTACTTAAATCATTTGGTCTTGTTTTAATATTTAACTTTTGGCAACCTAATCCTACGGCTCCACTAGTTACTAAAATTAACTTGTTTCCTTTTGAAAGAAAACTTGTAAAGGATCTAGAAAGGTTTTCAATAACTTCTTCTGTAGATGTTTCCTCTGTTCCTCTTAAAATACTAGTACCAATTTTTATAACCCAAATTTTCATTTTATAAAATGAGAAATTAATTTTTCTATTTTCAAAGTTAAATTAAATTTTATAGGCAAGCCATCTCTATTTAATCTCTTAACTAATATTGTTTTTATATCACATCTATTCCCAACAATAATATCTGTAAAAATTCTGTCGCCAATAATGGCTATATTTTTTGGCTCTCTGCCAATTTCTTTGATAGCAGACAAAGTTACTTTTTTTCTAGGTTTTGATGCATTGTATTTATACCTTAAATTTAATTCTTCGGCTATTTTTGCGATTCTTATTTTTGATGGATTATTACTTATTAGATATAAGGTGAAAAGTTTTTTAGATTCTATGATCCAATTTTTTACAGCTTTTGGGATCATATTTGATTTTCTATTTACTAGAGTCCCATCCACGTCTAGCAATAAAGAATTAATTCCTTTTTTTTGCAACTCAGATTGAGAAATATTATATATTGGTAAGTTTGAATCCCAATTGACATTTAGGATAGATCTCATTTATTTTAAGAACTACTTTTTTCAAGCTCAGTTTCAATCAAAGGTTGAATTTTATCGAACTCATCATCTTCAACTAATAAGACACCTTTGTCTTTTAATTTGCCAACAATAAAAAAAGGATCTAGTGGTATATATAAGCCATATTCTTGGTCAAAAAGATTAAAGTTAACGAGCAATTCATAACTCTCACTATCATCATCGACGTAATCTTCTTCTAATTCATCGTAAATTGGTTCTTCAAGTTCTCCTGATACTGTTAATGTAACTGCTGATCTAATAAGTCTTAAATCATGTTCTTGAAGGACTGCTTCAGCATTTTTTAGTATTTGTTCATTTTTATCTATTTTCTCAATTAGTTCAGGTTCATCTTTTTCATTTATCTTAAAAAGACTTACTGGTGTATCAACTGGCGTTAATAAAGCATATTCTTGGCCTTCAACATTTACTAATTGTTCAAGATAACAAAATAGCTCGTTTCCATTTGAGTCATTTAATAAAAGAGTCTGTGCATCATAATTATCATTTGAATTAGCTTCTTTCATTTAAAAATTATCTATCCTTTTTAATACTAATATTTTATCTGAAGTTTACCAGCTATTTCTTCTAATTCAGGACCTTCTTCGATCCATTGTTCAAGTATTATTTTTGCTGAAAAACTATCAATCAATCCGGATTTATCTTTTTGTATTCCAAATCTTTCTGAAGATTCCCAAGTTGAACTATGTTCGTTGACATAAGAAAATGGAAGCTTTAATTCATTTGAAAGTAATTGACCGTAATTTTTACAGTCAATAGCTTGAGCGGTCATTTGACCTTCCTCATCTAGCGGAATACCCACAATAAAACCAGTCAAATTAAATTCATTTATATAATTTCTAATGATTTTAATCTCTTGATTATTTTCAAATCGTTTTACTGCTGGAAGTATATTTGATGTTATGCAGAGGGGATCACAATAAGCTAATCCTATTCTTTTGGTACCTATATCCAAACTCAAAATTGACTTGGCTTTGGGTTTGCAAAATTTCATTTTGTTTTTAATGGAAAAGGAGATGGATATGGATTACCTTGTGGACTTAATTTTTCAAAGATTGATTCCAAAGATTGATTTATTATATTTACTTGCTTGGCCTCATTCTTAATTATTGTATTCCTAATAAGAATTATTTCTTGATTTTTTTCATTGAAATTACACTCTTCAAGAAAAACATTTAATTGAGAATTTTCTTTATAGGTTTTTAAATATGAAACAGGTGATTTTTCAAAAAATCTTTTTACAAATTCTTTTAAAATAGAATTGAATCTCTTATCCCAATATCTACTTGTAGTTAAAGTATAAATTTCTTCATTTTGATAATTAATATCTTTTAAAATTGTACATAAAACTGAATTTTCATATATTAAGGCACCACTCTTAGAGTTATTTCTTTTAAGAATGTCGTCTTGATCAAAATCTAAAATATTTCTTATTAAAGGAGATTGATTTGATCTTATGAAATTAACTATTTTTAATATATTTTTTTTATTAATATTTTGGAATTCATTAATTAATGTATAGGTATTGGTATTTTGATTTTTAGGTTTATTTTGATCAGAACCATCCCAAAGGATTATCTCTCCTAAAGGTTGAAAGCCTAATTCTCTTGAGTTTGATATGAGGTCAACATTATTTATATCTGAATTAATTATCCAACTTGAAGTTTTGATTTCTTTTATTGAGATAGATTTTTTTATCAATCCTAAAGTTAATTGTTTATCGGTTAAAGAACACTTGCTGTTAATCAACTTGGGCTTAGATATTTTTAAGCAACTCTTTTTTTTGTTTAAAGGGAAAATATTCAAATAACCAATAATTTCGTTTCCATATATAGCAATTATGCATTTATTTTTATTTTTCTTAAGATTATTCAAGAAGATTTTTAAGTCATCAAAGGTATTGATAATTGCCATCTTTAAAAACCAATTATTCAATTCCTTATTTTTAATATCTATTAAAAGATTAATGTGCCGTATATGGAGTTCTTCAAAAGTTACTTCCATTCCTTTTTTAGATTGAAAAGAATAAGAGGTATCTTTTTTCATTTACTTTTTTTCTCTTATTAATACTATAGGGGTTTTTTCATCTCCATTGCCAGCTGGATTAGATAATAAGTTTTTTTTAAGTATTTTATTTACTTTTTTATTTGAACTTGCTAAGACTTTCACACCTCCAAGATCATTAACATCGACAACAGCAACATCTATATTTAGATATTTCGAGACCTCCTTACAAAATAAATCCGCATTGAGAGGACCCATAACTATACTCTTGTCGTAAGGGGTAACTGTGCCGCTTATATCATCAATGAGGGATGATTCTGAACCAGTTAACCTATAAAACATACCTTTAATCCTAACTAATTTGAAGAGATATCCAACAAATAGAGCAAGGGTTATTCTTGTGACTCCGATTCTATTTATTAATAATTGCATGCCGCAAGCTGTTGCGAGACTGCTTGTAGGGTGAAAAAAATAACATAAAGCTTTCGAAAATAAACTATATTCTAAATTTTGAGGGGAAATATATCTATTTTGCATAATCGCTAGCGGACTCTCACCGATAGTTAAAATATCATTTTTTTCTACAATTCCTTTGCAGTATTCAATCACAGTATTTACTGGGTTATCAAAGCAACCAAGTAAATCAGTTTTAATAGCAAAAGCTTTATATTTATTATTTATTGGAATTTCAAAAACTTCTCTCGCCCTTTGTTTTTGACCATCTAAATTAATTAAGAAACAATCCTTATTATTTGAAATACCAAAGTGTCCATAGTTCTCCCAATATATTTTTAACCATAGATATTTTATTTTTTTTCTAAAATTATCATTGCTAAATTTATAAATGATTCTTACAAATAATTCTGAATTTGACTTGATAATTGTTGTTGGCCAGTAATTATTTAAATTCTTTATTTTATTATTTTCATATATGTAAATATCTTCTTGATAATTAAAATTTTGGCAATATTCGTTACCTTTACTTTTAAAAAAATCTAATTCAAATTTTATATTAGAAACCATCGTCTCTTTGGTTTTACTTTTATTAGTTATTTTTAAATCAATAATTAATTCCTTTAAACCATCCTTTTTTTTGATTTTGTAATTTACAGGTACCAGATTTAACTTTGATTTGGGTGAGTTTTTAATATATAAATCTGAAATAATTA
Organism: uncultured Prochlorococcus sp.; assembly: GCA_902595175.1. GTDB lineage: Bacteria > Cyanobacteriota > Cyanobacteriia > PCC-6307 > Cyanobiaceae > Prochlorococcus_A. Next base: position 21,676 of record CACJPB010000009.1, read on the forward strand.
AAAAAATTAAAATAACTAAGAAGATATTTATTAATATCATTTTTTTTAATTAATTTTTATTTTTATTTTCAGAAATAATACTGTTGTATTCATTAAAACTTTCTACAGAAAATGTCGTGTCTTCTATATCAATTCCTTTTAGTTCTCCTATAACTTTGTTTAATTCATCGATATTAATTATTCCATTTTTATCAAATTTAACTTCACCATCACTATTTAAAATAATGGTTTGTGGAATTAATCCGTTCCAATAATAATTAGGATCATTTCTAAGATCAGACTTTTCTTTATCCTGTAATTCATCAGTAGTTAGAGCAATGATATCTATATTATTTCTCCATATCAAATCTAAACCGGATATTATCGGAGCCATAGCTTTACTATCCGAGCTGTCGTCAAGATAAAAAAATAAAACTGCAACTCTTTTATTTTTTAATGATTCCTGAAGATTTTTCTGGGGAGGAACTATAGCCCCATTACCTGCGTATATTGGGAAAATGTTGCCATCGTAACTATCAGTATCTCTAGAAGCATTTGCTTTAAACGGGCTTAAGAAAATTAATGCTATTAGGATCCATTGAATTATTTTCATTAAAGTTTAATAACTTACTTTGAACTTGATCTCCCTAATCCTTGAAGGATTCCTTTCCCCACTAAACCGATAGCTTTGCCAACGACTTTTGTAAGGAAAGTTACGAAAAGATTACCGATATATCTTACAGCAATTTCTAACTGCGGTGCTACGGCATCTCTTATCTCAACTAACAATGTAACTTGTTTTTGTAGCCATTCTAGATTCTCTAATTCTTTCTCCCTATTTTCATTTTTAAAGTAACGGGTAAATTTTTTATCGATAATATCAATATATTCTCGTTTACTCTCATACAAGTAGATAGGCATATAAATATAGTCATGCCAGCGATTGTAGTTATTAATATTATTTCTAAATCTTTCAAAATTTCTTGTCGATTGTAATTCGGGATTTATAAGTACAGTTCTTAATTCAGGCCAAGAAGAACAAATATTAAAGATTTCAGAAGCTAATAAATTACAGTTCCTTATTGTCCAGTTCGAAATAATATTTTCAAGGATCAAAAACGATTCTGTTTCATATAGAGGGATTAATTTTCCATCATAGTCAAGAGCTTCATTTTTAATAATTGGCTCAATAAACATAATTGATTCATGTGATTCTCTATCTATCTCTTCGCAACTTACCTCACTATAAATAAAATCATTTATTGAAATAGATTCGCCTCCTTTTTTTAATCGAAAATAACTGTCTGTGATATTTGAAATTGTATTAACTTTAAGTTCTTTTATAAGAGAATTTAAATCATCTTTAAAATCTTTCTCCTTATAGTTTTCCTTAATATTTTTGACTAAATTATCTAGCTCATCTAACATTTTGCAAATTAGTCGCGAAATGAATTCTTTCTTTATTCCAGAGAGAATTATTGATGAATTATTAAATTCAACCTGTAAGTTAGTTGAGCTATACCTTTCTTTGAGTCTATCTAAAATCAAATTCCATATTTCTGCGGTGTTTTTATCTTTAATGAAAACAGTATTCTTATTTTCAAGATTAATTTTATTTTCAGTGTAAACTGCCTCTGTATAAAGTTCTAGTGAATTACCCCATAAGAAAATTAGAAAAGATTTTGCAGTAATAAGTTCTCTTAATCTTCCTTTTAAAATGAATTTATAAAATTCTGGTGTTGAATCAGAGTTGACATATTTGAATATATAGTTAATTTCAGAATCTATTTGTTTAAGACCTGAAGTTAGAATTTTTTGACTAAAAGAGAGAGGCTTATTTTTGTTTAATTGAACTCGGGAATTATTTTCAATATCAAATACCCTGCCTCCATTTAAAATGGTATCAATAGATTCAAGAACTTTTTCTGCACTGGGATTTAAAAGAAAACCTTCAGCATTTAACGATGGAGGGGTATTTGCTTCATAAACAAGTTCCCCAGAGAGAATTATAAGAAACTTTGACTCATTATATCTTTCTCTTAATTTTAATAATTCTAACCTTATAAGATCTTCTGATTGGAAATTAAGAACATTCCATATAACTAAATCTGGAGTTTTATCACCTGTTCCATTATTAAAATTAATTTCTAAATTTTGGTCTAGTGATGTTAACTTAAGCGATAATGATTCTGCTATTAAGCTTGGAGCAATAATCAATATCGATTTTTTTGAAATTAATTCCAAGACTAGATTTCTTATCTCTTATACAAAATTAACTAACAATTACTGCAAACACCAGCCTTAAATCAATTTTTATACTCTTTTAAGCGTAGTAATTTGTGTTTAAATCAATTTCATTTAATCTCTCTTCTGACAATACATTATTCGCTTCGTTTATCGTGAATTTATTTTCATATAGAGCTTTACCTACTATTACTCCAAATAGTCCAGAGTTTTCAAATTTTACTAACGATAATAAATCAGAAATTGAACCAACACCTCCTGAAGCTATTACTGGAATATCTGTAATTTCAAGTATGCTTTTTATGAATTCTTCATTTGTCCCTTCTAAAGTCCCATCTGTATTTATATCTGTAACAATAAAACTAGCAATTTTTAATGAAGAAAACTCCTTTACTAGATCTGTGGCAAAAATATTAGATTGCTCAAGCCACCCCCTTGTACTAACTTTTCCATCTTTTGCATCTATCCCAACAATTATCCTTCCAGGAAATTTATTTGATAAGTCTTTAACTAGTTCTTTATTTTCTATTGCAGAGGTTCCCATGATAACTTTCTCAATACCATAAGAAAATAATTGTTCTATCCTTTCTTGAGACCTTATACCCCCACCTATTTGAATAGGTATGTTAACTGTTTTTGCAATCTTTTTTATTGATTTATCGTTTGTTGGGGATCCAGTTTTTGCAGCATCCAAATCAACTATATGTATATATTTTGCTCCTTCGCTTTCCCAAAATTTAGCTTGCTCATGAGGCTCTTTTGTGAAGTCTTTTCTTTTATTAAAGTCGCCTTTAAAAAGCCTTACACACTTACCATTCATTAAATCAATTGCTGGTATTAGGTCCATAGAATCATCCTTTTCATTAATTACTTATTAGTAGTACTATTCAATATGTAATTCTATTTAAGATTACTACTTCAGTTAAATATTTTTTGAATATGAAAATTCTTGTAATGGGTGGCACTAGATTTGTTGGCAAGTCTTTGGTTGGAAAGTTATTAAGTAAAAATTATGATATTGATATTTTCACGAGAGGTAATAAAAGTAATCCTGAAAAAACAAATTTAATTAAGGGTGATAGAAATAATTCAGAAGATATCGTCAAGCTAAGAAATAAAAAGTATGATGTTGTTTTTGATATTTCTGGACGAGAGTTAGAACAAACTAAACTTCTTATAGAAAATTTAGATAATTCTTTCCAGAGATATATATATGTAAGCTCTGCAGGTGTTTATAAAGATAATTCTGAACTACCCTTATCCGAAGTTGATCCAATTGATCCAGAAAGTAGGCACAAAGGAAAGTTTGAGACAGAAAATTGGTTAAAAAAACAAAAAATTCCTTTTACAAGTTTTAGACCTACTTATATTTATGGACCAGGAAATTATAATAAAATTGAAAATTGGTTTTTTGAAAGGTTATTTTCTAAAAAATCTATACCAATCCCTGGTGACGGTTCTTTAATTACTCAGCTAGGCCATGTTTCGGATCTAACAGATGTAATGATTAGGTGCATAAATTTTGAAAATTCCAGAAATAATATTTACAATTGTTCAGGTGAAAAAGGAGTAACAATAAAGGGTTTAATCTTTTTCTGTGCGAAAGTTCTTGGATTAAACCAAAATGAGATTTCTTTAAGAACATTTGATTATCAAAAATTAGATCCTAAGTCTCGAAAGGGATTTCCAATTAGATTAAATCATTATCAGACTGATATCTCTAAGATAAAACGTGATTTAGAATGGGCGCCAACTTTTGATTTACTTAACGGTCTAAAGGATAGTTTTGTGAATGATTTTAATAATAAAATGAGTGAGGAGTTTGATGAAAATTCAGATAATATTCTTTTTAATTCTTAAATAGCCTAATAAAGTAACTAAGGTCAGGATGAATCCTAACCAATAAAAAATTAAAGCCAAATTATTCAATAAGGTAATTTTTAATGGTGTAAAGAAGGTAATTACTGAAATAAAAAAGAAAAATGTTTTATATTTTCCTAACATTGATGCTGGTAAACCGTCTTTTGTAGAGTTTCTTAAGCTAGAGATAATTAATTCTCTAAATAAAATTAATGACAAAGACCAGAAGGGTATAAAATTATTCTTACAAAGGAAGGTCAAAGGAATTAAATAGAATACTTTATCGCTTAAGGGATCAAGGATAGCTCCTAATCTGGTTTTAAGATTAAATTTCCTTGCAATTAACCCGTCAAAATAATCAGTTAAACCTCCAATAATAATCAATATAAAGACATAAAAAGGTCTGTTAATTTCTAAAAAAAGTATTAATGGAAATACAAGGAAAAGGCGAGATATCGATAATAAATTGGGAATATTCAATGCCAAATTTTTTAGATTTTTTCTTAATAACAAATTAGTTTTTGTATATAAAAAATATATTACACTCTCAACAAGCTTAAATTTTAATTAGAAATTTTAAATGGTTTTTGATGCTAGATTCTAAAATTTAATTTAAATCTGAATCCTAAAAATTATAAACTCAACTTCTCTTTATGAATGATGATGTTTTATATTACAAAATTATTCCTTATATCTAATGCAGCCTCATAGCCTAAAGCTATCTCCAGAATCTGATTTGATAAATTCAATTAAAGAATATTCTTTATCGAATAATTTATACGGGTATGTTTCTGGAGTAGTTGGTAATCTTAGAACAGTTTGCATTCAATGCCCAGGAAATCAAGAGATAAATAAATTTGAAGGAAATCTAGAGATAGTTTCTTTAAACGGACATTTTAATAAGGGAGATGTTCATTTGCATTTGAGTTTTGCAGATGAGGGATGTAATGTGTTTGGCGGGCATCTAGAGGAGGGATGCATTGTAAAAAAAGGTACTGATATATTTTTACTTTCTTTTGAACAGAAAATTATTAATATCTCAAATCACGATTTAATCACTAATGAATCTCGTGTAAAAGCATATATTTTAAAGGATTGTCCTTGGTCTAAAAGAGCAATTAGGTTGCTTAATTCTTTGTCTGTCCCTCATGAAGTTACTCTAATAGACAATGATGAGAGCTTTCAAAAAATTATGGCTCAAAGTAGCCATAATACTTTCCCTCAAATATTTTTGGATAATAAATTTTTTGGAGGATATGATGAACTTTCAGAACAAGCAAAAGTGGATAACTTAATTTCATTTAAGTATTCTAAATCTTTTAACTATCACGATTAGTAAGCTTTTCAGCAACTAATTCGTCCTCTAACTGTTTTATTAATCTTGATACGAGACTTTGAAATTCTGGTTGACAACCTTTAAATGCAGCTTTATGTCTTATTGGCTCATTTCTAGTTCTTAAATCAGTAAGCATTAATTGTAATGCGTCAATTTTGGGATTTATTTTCATAGTTTTAATTAATATATTTACATCTTTTAAATCATTTGCATAGCTTTTTTAAAAGATATCTTTTTATTATCATTCGAACTTGTAACTTCTATTAATTTATTTATGGATTCTTTGTTTTTTAAAGAATCTATACAACATTGCGCAACTAATCTTCTAGGTATTGAGCCATTAATTTGAGTATCTTCTTTTGAATAATTTATATTTTCTGATTTAATATCTTCATTTTCCTTTAGTCCTCCAGGTCTAATAATAGTCCATTCAAAATTTGAATTGCGTAAAAAGTTTTCACCTAATTTCTTCCAAATAAGAATTAAACCAAATAAGTTTAATGGGTGAAATAATTTACCAGTACAAAGCGAACTAACTAAAATAACTCTTTTAATACCAACTCTTTTGCAACTCTCTAATTGCCTGTATACACCTAATGCATCAACCTTTGCAGGACCTGTTAAATCTAATGATGCTCTCGCTCCAGTCGCAATTATCAAAGCATCAATATCTTTTAAAGCTTCATCAAGTTCCCCTTTTTTGTCTAAAGAAAGCCTAATTGTTTCTAAACGCTCTAGGCCTGCTGAGACTTTTGAATTCTTTCTGATGATTTGCCTTACTTTATATCCTTTCTTAACTGCTTCTTGGCAAATTCTATAACCTGTTTTCCCCGATGCACCAGTAATTGCTATTTTCATGATTAAAAAACTAATTTTAATATTATATAAATTTCTTAAGGCTTTTTACATATAAATTTCTTTTTTCTTTTGGGATAAAGAGTGCGACATAAATAACATTTTGTTCCATCACAGCCTCTTGCTGTGCAGTATTCTCTGCCATAAAAGATTATTTGCAAATGTAAATTATTCCAATCATTAACAGGAAAAATTTTTTTTAGGTCTTTTTCTGTTTGAACTACGCTATCGCCATTTGATAGGCCCCATCTTTGTGCCAACCTGTGTATGTGAGTATCTACTGGGAATGCGGGTTTTTTAAAAACTTGAGACATTACAACTGATGCTGTTTTATGACCTACCCCTGGAAGAGATTCAAGCTTCTCAAAAGAATCTGGGACCGTACCATTATGCTTCTCAATCAATATTTTAGATAAGTTATAGATGTTCTTTGATTTTTGATTAGATAGACCTAAAAATTTTATGTATTCGTAAATGCCATCAATACCTAGCTGCATCATCTTTTCTGGATTATCTGCAACTTTATATAAGCTTCTCGTTAATTCATTAACTTTCTTATCTGTTGATTGAGCACTTAAAACTACAGCGACTAGAAGTGTATATGCATTTGTATGATCAAGTGGTATTGGAGGTGATGGATATAGCTTTTTGAGTTCCTTGCGTATTATTTCAGCTCTTTCAGACTTTCTCATTAAATTTGAAAATTAAATGGTGTATAAAATTATACAAGGGATATTTAAGGTGAATATTTTCTGCTAATTTAATATATTTAATAAGAAGAACTTAGTGAAAAATGATGCGTTAATAATTGATGATTTGCATCATAAATATGATAAACGAGAATGTTCAAAATGGATATTAAACGAAATTAACCTCAAAATTAAAAATGGTGAATTTTTAGGGTTGCTTGGTCCTTCTGGTTGTGGAAAAACTACTCTTTTAAGATTAATCGCGGGGTTCGAATATCCCTCTAAAGGGAGGATCTCTCTAAATGATAAGGAAATTTCAAGTAGCAAAAAAATTCTTAGTCCTGAGAAAAGAAATATTGGTATGGTTTTTCAAGACTATGCACTTTTCCCTCATTTAACTGTTTTGGAAAATGTAATTTTTGGTTTGAAAAACAAAAAAGACAGATCTAGAGTTGATTATTTATTAAATGTTGTTGGTCTTGATAGTTTTGTTAGCAGGTACCCACATGAACTTTCTGGAGGCCAAAAACAAAGACTTGCAATTGCCAGAGCTCTTGCTCCAGGTACAAATTTTATTTTATTAGATGAACCTTTTTGTAGTCTTGATATGCATGTCAAACTAAAATTGAGAAGTGAACTCCCTAATATCCTAAGAGGTTGTAATGCAAGCGGATTGATGGTTACTCATGATCCGGAAGAAGCGATGTCAATTTGCGATAAAGTCGCTGTTATGAATGATGGGAAAATACACCAAATTGATACACCAATTAACCTTCTAAATAATCCCAAGACCATATTTGTTAGTAGTTTTATTTTAGGTAACAATATTGTTAATCTCAAAAAAAATGGTAATTCATATAGTTCTTGTTTTGGTGAGATAAATAGTTCAGGGGTTTTACAAAATGCAAATATCAAAAGTATGTCAATTTCACCTAAATTTATTTCAATTAAAAGGTCAGAATCTGGAAATGCGAATGTAATATCTAAAGAATTTCTTGGAGAATTTCTTATATATAAAGTAACTATTAATGGAAACATATTGCGGGTTAGAACTGATATTAATAATCTCTTAAATAATGGTGATAAATGTTCTCTTTCTATAAATAAAAATAGTTATTATTTTTTATATCCTGGGGCACATAAAGTATATATATAGAATTTATTTATAGGCAATTACACTTTCCTCCCTTCCAATTAGAGCATTTTTTCTTTTTACATTTCTTTTTTTTACTTATATATATTTTATTGGTTAATAGCAGTTCAGAAAAACTGTACTCTAAATTCATTTATAGTATTGCGAGTGATTTTCATTATCATATTATTTAATTTAATTTAAAGGATTTATCAATTACTAATTTATACAAAATGTTGTATTATTTATTTAGATCCTAATTTTGAAAATGAATGAAGATAATTTAAAAACAAAGAAATTAATTAATTTTGGTCCATCTGGAAGAGCCGTTGCTCAACCGATAGACAATAGTTTATTAGATAACCTTTTTGAACATCTAACAATGGAAAGATATGCCAATGTTCAATATTTTTCTATGTATCTATGGTTTCAAGAACGTGATTTAAATGGATTCGCTTCACATTTTCTAAGTGAATCTCAAGGTGAAATGGAACATGCTCAGAAATTTGCAGATTACTTAATCGCAAGAGGACAAAGTGTAAAATTAGATGAAATTCCTGCACCCGTTCAAAAATGGGATTCTATAGAGGAGCTGATTTCTTATTCTTTTAATATGGAGGCTGATTTAACTTCATCTCTTCAACAACTTTATTCCATATCAGAAAGAATTTCAGATACAAGAACTAACGTATTTTTAGATCCAATTATAGAGGCTCAAACACAATCAGAAGATGAATTTGCGAACATACTGGGCAAGGTTAAGTTTGCTTCTAATCAACCTTCGGCAATCTTGTTAATAGATAGTGATTTAAAGAAAAAATAAATTACTTTCAAATTTATATTCATTTAATGTCCTTTTGGTTATTTCAAAAAGCAAATTCGAAAAGTTGATTTTCCCATTATTTTTACTTAAGAGTTCAGCTATTTTATAAATCTCCTTAACTCTTTTAAAAATATTTTTGTTTTCAGTAAATAACCTTTCCTTCAATGCTTTATTTTCTGTAGTTTTGTAGGATTGCTTGATATTTCTGAGTCTATTCGATAAAAAATCAACTTCCATTAACAAGTTGTTTGTAAGTGATTGTGATTCCTTCATATTTTTATAGCGGCGATGTTTCAATGAAAGAAGGCGCAACACTGACTGTTTGGGTTCCAATTGGAGCTATTAATAACTCAGATGATCTTAATTTAGAAATTAATCTTGTTGATGTTACGCGTGTAGAACCGATTAATTCTCCAATCCTTTCGTGTGTTAACCTAAAGGGCAATTCGCACCATTGACCACATCTTCTACCTAGACGGTTTACTAGTATTGAAAACAAGGCTTGTAATCGCTGTTCTGCATTTCCTAGGTGTCTAATTCTAAGGAGTTGCAACGTCCATTCATTCACTGCATCGAAACCAATATTCTCAGCAATATTTACATTGCTATGAAAAGACAAATCTGTTAACGCTTCAACACAGACACCTTCACTACATAAAAGGTCCGTTCTTAATTGATCACCGGATTGTAAGAATGCAAGTGTCATCCCTTCAGTTTCTTCACAAGGACAATAAACTCGAGCAATTCCACTTTCAACTTCTAAGCATGTTCCTTTTGGCCTAGATGAAGGATCTATTAAAACGGACTGCCCAGTTATTATCCTTACCAGTTTTGGGGGAGAGTCTCCATAACTATGGAAATTCATTAATTAAATTATGATAATGAGAATTATTATCAATTATGCACTAAAAAAATGCTTATTGCAATAGATTCTCATTATCATTGTATTTTTGAAGTTTTTCTTTACATTATATTTAGGAATATAATTTAGGTAGATTTGTTAATTCTATTATTTTAGATGGGCGTAAATAGAGTTTGTTTTAATTGTGGATGTTCTTCATTCGTCTCAGATCGATCTTTAGGAGGTAAGATTGTATGTTCTAAATGTGGATCTTCTTCATTTAAAAATAAATCCTCTTCATTTTTAAAAAGTAAAAATTTAGTATTGCTAGCTATTGCGATAGCTATTTTCATAATTGTTATTTAATTAATCTTTTTATATTCCAAAGTCCATTATTATTAGTTACCTCTACATGAATACCATATAAATTATTAATGTTTTCACTATTTATAACCTTATTTTGATTTCCATCGGCGATTATTTTGCCATCTTTTAGCATTATCACTCGGTCATAAATTTTTGTAATCGTTGAAATATCATGAGTGACGCATAAAATTTTAGTATTTAATTTTGATAATTCATTAACCTTATCAATTACAAAAAACTTTGATTTATAATCTAAATTTGCAATTGGTTCATCTAGGATTAAGATTTTTGGTTTTTTGATTAATGCCCTTGCGATGAGGGAAATTTCTTTCTCTCCATCTGATAAATATGAAAAATTCTTTTTAGATAAATTAGATATATTCATTTTCTTCATGATTTTTTCCACCTTATTAGAATCTTTTTCAGATTTATTTTGTACGTAACAATATCTTCCATATAATCCACTTAAAATTAAATCAAAAACTTGTAAATTTGGATTTATTCTATTTTTTATATCATTATTTACGGTACTTATTTTTTTTCTTAGTTCCCATAAATTTATAAGTTCTTTGTCAAATATCTTCAGTTTCGATTCTTTAGCTTCTACTGGGTATATGTTTCTATTAATTATTTCAATTAAGGATGATTTACCTGAACCATTTGGCCCAATTAATATTACATTTTCTGAATACGCTATTTTTAAATTTAAATCATTAATTACTCTAAAGCCATTTTTAAAACAATTTATATTTTTTGCGTCAAACCAAAATTTATTCAAGACTAAAACTTATTACTCCAAAATATAATCAATTGAATTGAGCTAAAAATAAATATAAAAAGATATAGCCAATTCAACCATGAAGGTCTATCAACTTTCTTCATAAATTATATCATTAACATAAAAAATATAAGCGGAGCAGCAAATCTTACAAATGTTTTTCTAATGATATCTATATTATTTGCGATTTCTAACTTCTTTATCTCAGGAGGATATTTCAATATCACTTTGTCATATACATCAAGATTTTGGGATTTTATATTATTTTTCCACGGTTCATCTTTATCTTCGGACTTTTTGTACCATTTCCAAAAATAATTTATTATTCTGTCTTCTCCCAATAATTTTATTTCATCTTTACTTATAAATCCCATATTGTGGTTATATGTTTGTGTTTTTAAAATCATATAATCCTCCTCGAAGATCTTATAAAAAATCTTTCTTTGATTCTCTTTGAACAATATGAAATTATTTAGTAGTTTATTTTTTAAAAATTTTCTGTAATGTCTCACTATTACTCTTGATTTGTTACTTCCCAGTGGAATATGATCTAAAACTTGTAAATATCTTGCTGCAGAGGGATCACCTTTATAAATTAATATTCTTCCTGGTGGAATGTATTTTATCCGGATAAATTCTTTTGTAGGCTCATTCTTGTAGTAATAAATACTTTCAATGTATTGAGGAGTAACATTAATTTTTTGGTTAAAACTAACTAGAACGTTTTTATTAACATCTTTATCAGGGATTGTATCGCCATGAACCCAAAAAAGATGAAGGATATCTAAGTGATTTTCAATTATTCTTGACCAATCACATTTGAAGTCAACTAATACCTCTTCATATACATAATCCTTATGCGTAAACCCATTTTCATATAATTCGTAATTACTTATTGGTGCATCTTCACTTATATTGTTTAAATCAGTGTCAGATTTTTTAGAAAAATGTACAAATATATATCCATTCTTTTCTAAGGCTTTGTACTGAGATAAGTGAATTCTTTTAGCGTAGTTATCGTAGTTATTATCTACTATATATCTGCATGTAATTCTATCGAGATTTTGGCAACTTCCACCAGATGAAAATTTAGCTCCATGATAGGGACAGGTTATTACTCCATCTGATAATGTTCCTTCAAAAAAAGAAGCTCCCCTATGTGGACAAATATTTTTAATACACCTAACGTTTTCATTTTCATCTTTATAAAGAACAAGAGGCTCATCATAGAGTGAAAAATAAAATAGCTTATTTTTTTTTAGTTCCTTCGAAGGGCATATAGCATACCAACCAAATAAACCTATTTTTAATTCATTTTGATTTTTTCTAATATCAAACGAGTCAATTTTTACTACCGTTCCTTTTTTAAATGGCTTAAGAACGGTATTTAAGTCTTTTGATTTAAAAAAATTAATTTGTCTGTTTTCCATAAATTAATTTCTTTTTTAATTGCCTGTTTATCTTTCGGAACTATAACCCAAGTAAATAATCAATTACTTATAAAAAGAAAATTCTCTATTATTTGTAGCAATAATTATGTATTACTTGAAAAATATTAAGTCTCTATAATATTTATGTATCTTTATTTCATGTTTTTTGTATCTTTTGTGATTCTTTCAAATTTTTTATGTAATCAATAGCATCATCAATATTTTTGTGGAAATTGCATTGGCCCAAATAACAACCTATAAATCTTAAGAATTTTCTCTTGCCACCACTAATTTCATATCTATGTATAGTGCCGCCATCAATAGGAGCATAAATAAATTCTGGTAGTGCCATATTAATTTTGTATTTAATACTTAACTAAACAATAATTCATGTTCAAATACATTTCCATAGCTCAATCAATATACTTAATAATTAATTTACTTATTTTTGGATAAGTATTTATTGAATACCCAAGTATTATTTGTTATCTATTAATTATTGATATGGAATTTTTATTATGCCAAAAGCATTTAGGCGTTTTTTAAAAAAAATACCAAAAAAAATTCAAACTATAAAATACTCATTTAGAGAGTTTTTATCTTCCAAAATATGAAATAGCTGTTGTGGTTTAAAATTTTTAAATTATTATATTTTAAATAATACATAGTCGCCAGAGCTAAATTCTAAACTATATTAAATTGGCAATTTGTGAAATATTATGATCAAAAGAGTTTTTACTATATTCACTTTAACTTTGCTTCTTCTTTTTAGTAGCCCAGTTTACTCATTGGATACTTCTTCTAAAACCCTTGAAAAGTATACTAAAAAGATTTCTACTAAGTTCACAAAAACTTACTGTAACACTTCCAAATTCGGTATTTCTTATGAGGGAGCTTTGGCATTTGCTATTGGAGAAACTAATAAGGAATTTAAAAATAATAAACTCAATAAGTTTTTAGATTATTCTCTACTAAAAAATTTAATAGTTAATGATTTAGAAAATAATTGCCAAGTTTATGATTTTGCGATTTCTAAATTAGAAAATTTAAAATTTAACTAGTAAAGTTTAAGTTGTTAAAGTCTTATTTTTTACCTATCCAATCATCGGGTTTTTCCATCATCCATTGAAACACCCCCTTGGAATCAAGGTTTTTAGATGCATAAACAAATAATATTGGAAATATTAAAATTACTGCACCAATAACTGCTAACTCTATCTTGCCGATGCCCATCTCAGCTACTGTTAAAGCAAAATAATTAATCATTATCTTTATTGAATTAAAATTTATATCTACATAATCTACAAAAAAATTTAATTCTTTCACTTTTCTATGAGAAATCTTAATTTTTATAGTGAAGGATATTTGTATAAAGTACCTATTTTATTGGTGCATACTTTTTAATAATTTTAATATTAGGCTTCTTATTGATGGTTATGTATCATGAAATTTTTATTTTCACACCTATTTTTACACTATTGATTGGTTTTGCAGTATTTAGAATTTTAAAGAAAAGAAAGAGATCAGCTAAAAGTATTTATAAATTAATAGATGATTTAGAAAAGAAATATATTTATTAATATCTTTTATAGGAAAAATTTAATCAAATTCTATACCAACTTCTTCTTTTAAATCTCTCTCTAAATCTGGAAGATTTGATTCCACCCAATGATCTTTGTTATCAATACCAGCTGCATTTACATAATTCATGATGTGTTGATCCACCTGCTTGTAAAGATCATGCAAATTTAAATCCATACGAATATCATGTGCAATTTCAGAGACTTGTTTTTCTGTTAGACAATGATTTGGATGAAGTAAATCACAACAGGGAATTCTCTTTTCAATCAATTCATTAAGATTGATTTTTATTTCGTAGTCTTGATGGACAGTCATTGATTTTGTATCTATAAATTTATTCTAATTATGTTTAAGATTTTGTATATCTTTGGTCAAGAAACAAAGTTCTTTAATTTTAATGCAGGTATTTTAAATAAATAGATCTTCCAAATCTTTATACAAATCATCAATTTCTTTTTGATTTTCTTTAAGGTCATGTTGATCTAGTGAAAGTTCTCTTTTTGAAGTATAGAAAAGATATCCAAGGGCTCCTAAGAGTAAAGTTGTTGGTAAAATCATTAGAATTTAATTGACTTATAATGAATATAGTGCAACACTTATTACAGTCAAGTGCTGAACTTTAGTTAATTTAAAATGCCTACCAAGAAAAAAAGAGTCGGTTTTATTCCTAGAGAAGATGTTATGAGAATAATTGATAAGTTGAGCATAGAGAACAATTTAAGTAATTCAAAAATAATAGGTATTTTGGTGGAAGAAGCACTTTCAATAAGAGGCATATTCGATAAAAAATATGGTATAATAACTCAATCATATCAATCAATTACCGATAATTCAAAACTCTCAATCGATACTAATTTAAGAAATCAATTTAACCCTATTAAATCAACCCATTTAAATGAGGCAAATAAAGAGGCTTTTGACTTGCAAACTTATAAAAAGTTTTTATCATTCCTTAAATTTCAGGAAATGATGGATGAATATAGCACTTAATGAGGTGTTGCTAAGTGCTGTACTGTGCGTTAAATTTAATTTGTATTTCCAGGAGATTTTCATATTAAATTTGTTTACCATTTCAAAACCTAATTTCAATTAATCTATACAAAATATTCCTATGAATTCATCTCTCCCAGTTTTATCTGTAAATCTCCTCCCTCCAGACAAGTTATATTGTAATTTTAATTATTGGAGTTCTTTGTTCTCTCAGGATATGCAAATTTTATGGGATAGAGCGCATGGAGTGCCTTTAGAAAAACTGCCAAAAGGGGTTTCTGATATGATTTTTCCGTATTTATTGCTTGCACTCTCAGACTACAAGACATCGCAACTAAATAAAATGAATGGAGTAGGGTTAGACAATCTATTAAGTCTTTGGTTTGATAAGTACTTATTAAATAAAAATGGTTACTTCGAGTTAATTAAAAAATAATATTTAAAATTAACTATTAATATCAAATTTGATTGCTATAAAATTTATTGGTTTTAAAAATTTTTAAGTGATTCTTTCCGAATTGTCACATCAATAGTCTTGCTATAAATGTATTAAATGGTTCGATGATGAATTCATTAAATTTCTTTCTAGCAAATATGTTTATTGTCGTTTTGATAATGCTAATAAGGAGAGATATAAAATTAAGAAAAGCAAGATGAATGAAATTTAATTCAAAAACCCTAAGCTTGATATTAAATCTGTTATTTTTCTTTTTTATATTTATTATTTAATTTTTTAGTCTTTATTAATTAATTTTCAAAAACTCAAAAATTTATATTCAAATTTGGTTGACTTTTGTTGTTAATGCGATCATAATTTCAAAAAAATATAAATTGTGAATCCTCTTTCAGATACTTTTGATTATTTTGTTGATGATCTACTTTCATCCGATGTTAATTTGTTGAAAGGGGAACTTGATTTTCTACTTATGCAAAATTTATTTAATTCTACAGATTTGAAGTGTATTAATAAAACTGAAATTGAAGATAACGAATCATTAGCTGCTTAATTTTTTATGAAATTTTTTTATGAAAGGTTTTGGGTCCCAGTCTTTGGTTTTGTTTTATCAAAATTTGTATTTTTAATAGAAGGTAAAAAGCAAGATACTAAAAATAAAAAAATAGATTAATTACTTTTTGTCTCTATAAAGTATTTTTAGTTACATAATATAAGTCAATATATTTTGATAACAACAAAAGTTGTGCTTTAAATTTACCAATATATGCATGGTTGAAATATACATAATTGCTTTTTAGCAAATTAAAATTAACAAAAATAATATGTTGAAGCCTTATACAGTGCATTACCGTGATTTTCAAAATATAAGAATGGAAAATTGTTTTTATGCTTTTGACGCTTACGAGGCTAGAACATTAGCAATGGAATTTAATAAGTATATTAATGAGCATCCAAACAGTATAGACCTTATAAGATGTGAAAAATGAATAAAGTTTATTATTAATTTAAAATAATAATCTATTAAACACTCAAGAATTTATCAATAACCGCTTGACTCAACTCACTAGTATTTCCGCTTGCAACAATACCTCCGCGTTGCATAGCATAATATCTGTTGGCTTGTCTTACAAAATGCAAATGTTGTTCAACTAATAAAACACCAATTCCAGTATCTCTAATTATCTGATTGATTGCATTTTCAATGTCTAAAACTATATTCGGCTGAATACCTTCCGTTGGTTCGTCAAGTAATAGAAGTTGAGGTTTGCCTAGCAATGCTCTTGCAATAGCTAATTGCTGTTGTTGTCCTCCACTAAGATCTCCTCCTTTCCTTTGAAGAAAATCTTTTAGGATTGGGAAGAGATCATATATAAATGGATCTATTTTCTTGTTCTTAGATAATCCACCGGGTAGAGACTCCATCCCTAACATAAGATTCTCTTCAACTGATAAGTATGGAATAATTTCTCTCCCTTGAGGAACGTAAGCCATTCCTTTCCTAGCCCTCTGATGAGGTGCTTTTCTGTTGATATTTTCACCAATCAAATAAATATCGCCTTTTTTTTGTTTTAACAAACCAATTAGTGATTTCAATAAAGTTGTTTTGCCAACTCCATTTCTTCCAATCAAACAAACCATTTCTCCTGATTTAACATTTAAATCTACATCTCTAAGAATATGACTCTCGCCATAATAAGTATTTAACGATTTTATTTCGAGTAAATTTTCCATAACTAGTCTTCAGGTCTTCCTAAATAAACATCAATAACTTTTTTGTCTTTTTGTATGGTTTCCATCGTTCCCTCACATAATACTGTGCCCTGATTTAATACTGATACATTGCTATCAAGTCTTCTTATAAATTCCATATCGTGATCTATTACCACAACTGTATTTTCGCCTGATAAAGATTTTAATAAATCAGCTGTAAGATCAGTTTCTTCATCAGTTAAACCGGCAACAGGTTCATCTACTAACATTAAATCTGGCTTCTGACCTACTAACATGGCTATCTCAAGCCATTGTTTTTGCCCATGTGATAAAGATCCAGCTTTAGAATCAACTTTTTGAGCTAAATTAACAATCTTCAAAAGACGATCAATCTCATTAAGCTGCTCATCCTTAATACTTTTATTTATAAGGTTTAAAGGACTTTTAGGAGTTGTCACCGATATTTCAAGATTTTCCTTAACTGTTAGATTTTCAAATATTCTTGGACTTTGGAACTTTCTTCCAACTCCAAGTCTGGCTATTTTATGCTCCTTTCTACCTACTAAAGATTTCCCTTTAAAAATTACCTCACCATTTGTTGGCTTAACCTTTCCAGTAATTACATCAAGAAATGTTGTTTTACCTGCGCCATTTGGTCCTATTACAGCTCTTAATTCTCCTTTCTTCAAATTTAAATTAAGTTTGTTGAGAGCTAAAAAACCCTCGAAACTAACAGTAATATCTATTAAATTTAGAAGATCTTTATTATTCATTATTCCCCTCCTTATTGTTAACTTCTAAGCTTGGATAGGTTTCAATCTTCCTTTTCAAACCAAATCTTTGGAGAAGATTCCTGGGACCATCTCCTTGAATCCATCCTAAAACTCCTTCTGGCAAAGTTGTTACAACTAATATAAATAATCCTCCTTGAATA
This sequence comes from uncultured Prochlorococcus sp., assembly GCA_902595175.1. GTDB lineage: Bacteria > Cyanobacteriota > Cyanobacteriia > PCC-6307 > Cyanobiaceae > Prochlorococcus_A. The sequence continues at coordinate 39,681 of CACJPB010000009.1, forward strand.
AACATCCAGCTAGCAGGTAAAGCTTCACTTACTAGACTTTTTGCATAGTTGATGAAAACTGCTCCTAGAATCGCTCCCAATAAAGTTCCTCTCCCTCCAACAGCAACCCATATAACCATTTCTATAGAAAAGGGAACCGTCATAAATTGAGGGGATACTATTCCAGACTGAACGGTATATAAAGCTCCCGAAATTCCTGCTAGTCCTCCAGCAATAGAAAATATTATCGTCTTGAATATAACTGGGTTGTATCCTGTAAACCTAACTCTTGGTTCATCATCTCGTATTCCTATAAGGATATTTCCAAATCTTCCTTTGACTACCCACTTTGCAAAAAACCATGCGGCTATTACTAGTATGGCGGTTATCCAAAAGAATATTCTTTGCATAGACTCAGAGCCTACCATCTGACC
>CACJPB010000010.1 GCA_902595175.1 uncultured Prochlorococcus sp.
GTTTGGGAATATTATTAGAGAAATAATTAAAGAATCAAGGAGCCTTAATTTATTTATAAATTCACCTGTAAACAATCATTCTTATATTGATGTATTAAAAGACCAATTAGATGATTTAAATTCTTTAAGAGAGAAGCTTCCAAATTCAGTAAAAATTACAAAAGCTTTAAATAAATTAGAAGCTATTGGACTTAAAAGAAATTGCCTAATAGAGCAAATTCTTGAAGATATCATTGAAGGCTTTTCATCAATAACTATATATCAACAAATCATTAGTTCATGGGCTAATAAGGTTGAAGAAATAGTGAGAATTGATCAAGAGGCTCTCGCAATATCTTCAAGAGAATTTTTAGATGAAACTGTAGAAACATTTAGAAAATCTGATGCAACTCACGTGGAACAAACAGGACAAAGAATTAGAAGAATGGTTGCAGAGAACGCCCATAGAGTAAGAACTAATTCACCAGATGGCATACAAATACTTATTCAAGAATCAAAAAGAAGAAAGAAAAAATCAGCTAGAAAACTATTCACTGAAATTCCAGATCTTTTAAAGTCTTTAAAACCATGCTGGGCCATGAGTCCTCTCGTTGTCTCTCAATTATTGCCTGCAAATGAACCTTTTTTTGATGTAGTTATTTTTGATGAAGCGAGTCAAATTGAACCTGAGGGAGCAATAACCTCACTAGTAAGAGCAAAACAAGCAATTGTTGCAGGAGATTCAAAACAGTTATCTCCAACAAAAACTTCTTTCTTTTCTCAAAAACTTGACGATGATATTGGATATGTAGAAGACAGTGATGAATCTTTTGATAATGTTGCCGAGACCGAATCCTTACTGGAAGCAGTAAAAACTGCCCTTCCCCCAGTCCATGGGACAAAAACTCTACTTTGGCATTATCGTTCTGAAGATGAAAGACTAATAGCCTTCTCAAATAGGCATCAAGATCTTTATAAAAGTAGACTTATAACTGCTCCATCAGTCACTGAAAAATCCCCTTTTGTTTATCACCAAGTTGAGGGAGATTTTAAAGATATTTCAGGGAAATGTCCCATAGCTGAAATCGAGAAAACAGTTAGTTTGGCTATAGATCATTTAAAAAATAATCCCAATGAAAGTTTAGGAGTTATAACATTAGGATCCGATCATGCTAGGAGTATATATAAAGAATTCCAGCGACAATCCGAAAACTTAAGTCTTCAGTTATGGCCAGAGAATAAACCCGAGGAGAAATTTATTATTAGACATCTTGAAAATGTTCAGGGAGATGAGAGAGATGTTATTTTCCTCTCAACTGGTTATGGGCCTCATAATCATGACACACTGAGAACTGCTTTTGGACCGATTAATCATGATAAAAATCTTTTTGGATTGAGAAGATTAAATGTTGCTATTACTAGATCTAGAAAAAGACTAGAGGTTATTTCAACAATAGATCCCTATAGATATGACGATAATAAATTAAACAAAATAGGTCTAAAAGCTTTTATACAGTATTTGAGATTTGTAAAAAGTGGTGGTGAGGATATGGGCGACTTAGTCATTGAAAAAACACCGATGAATTCTTTCGAACAAGATGTTTATGACACCCTTGTTAAAGAAGGAATTGGATTAGTTCCTCAATATGGAGTTTCTGGTTATAGGCTTGATTTTGCTGTTCAACATCCAGAAGAAAAAGGCAAGTTCATATTGGCAATAGAAGCTGATGGAGCCGCCTATCATTCCACTGAAACTGCCAGAGATAGAGACAGAATAAGACAGTCTCATCTAGAAAGATTAGGTTGGAAATTTCATCGAATCTGGGGTCCTTCATGGGCAAAAAGAAAAGAAGAGGAAATTGAAAAACTTCTTTCTGTTATTGATGATGCGATTAAATCCGGAGAAGTGGTTAACAAATCAAATACTAAAACTAAAAAAAAAAAAGATAAATTAACGCTGCCTCAAAGGAAAGGTAAAAGACCTAAATTACCCTACTATGAAAATATCAATCAATATGGAGATATATTAATAAATTATATTCTTTGGATATGTTCTGATGATTTACTACATTCAGATGAACAAATATTTGAGGAAATTTTTAAAGAATTACCTTACACGAAAAGAGGCAACAGAATCAGAAGAGTAATTGATCAAAAAATTAAATATTTAAGGTCTAAAGGGAAAATAAAATAGATTGACAGTTGATTTAAAATATTTAAAATTTTCGAAATTCTATTAAGGATCTATATTTATGGTTGATAAGGTAGACCTCACAAAATTACATGTAGAAATTCCAGATTTTTATAAATATAACGAGGCTTGGTGTGATGAAAATATAGGTTCAGTTTATGATTTAGACGTAATTTGCAAAACAAGAGATGCAGGATTTTATTTATGTAAATTTCTTTATGAAACTGGAGAAGAATTTTTTCAATGTATAAAAATTTTTAATAGAAAAGTTAAAAGATTAACTGAAGAGAAAATTCAAAAAATGCTCAAAAATTATGATTTTACAAACTTAAAATCAGATATTACTTTCGTCGGCCTTGATGATGATATGTCTTTTGAGAATGAAGATCTTATGCAAGAAATTGATGATTTTTTTGAACAATATAATGCTGATTTGGCTCCAGATATTTATATCGAGGCTGCAAATGATATTAAAGATATGGTTAGCAGAGCTCATGAACAAATAAGGTTAACGATTGATTATATTGAGGCACTTGAGGAAGAATATGAAGCTTTGGAATATGGAGAATATGACGAAGATGAAGATGAAGATGATTACGATGAAGATGATTATGATGAAGATGGTTACGACGAAGATGAAGATTAAATGAAAAGCTTACTACTCCCACTACTAGCTGCTCTCGCTCTACCTAGTGCTGTTAATGCAAATACTTATGATGATATGTTGATGAGAACAAGATGGCCTGAGTTTATAGATAACTACAATAATGGATTTAAATTTCAAGAAGTAGAAGATTTTGAAATGACTTGTTCATCATTTATAAAAGCAAATAATGAACTAGAAAATTACTTTGCACTTTTTCAGAGACGCAAACCTAACATTGATTTTTTTGAAGTTAGAGCAAGTCTTAAACCAATTATCAAAGTATGCAACGATAACAGTATCTATTAATGAAACGCTTACTACTCCCACTACTAGCAGCCCTCGCATTACCTACTGCTGTTTATTCAAAGACAGAAATTGAGCCTGAACCAAAATCTCAAATTCTAAATAATCCATACGAGAGACTTGGAAAAGAGGCGAAATTTGATTGCAAAGAATTTGGTGAGGATAGTTGTTTCTCTAGGTTTATTGCTATGAGTGCTTGTACTTTTGCCCAAAGCATCAATAGCGATAAGACAGTTAAAGAAAGTTTAGATATTGCAGATGATTTATTTTATCTACTTGCTTCGGGTCATAAATTAGATCTTAATGATATTTTTGATGATAAAAATTTGGTAAAACAAGATATTCGAGTTGAATCGATTGAACGAATTAAACTATGCAAAGAGTGGGCAAAAGAAGCAATCCCAAAAATTGTTTTAGAAAGAACTGGTAAACCAGCAACACCAGAATTTATTGAAGGTGCAACTCGTACTTTTGGCGAATGGTGGATGAGAAGTCTTGAGGGCGTAAAAAGTAGAGGATATTAATGAATCGCTTTCTACTTGGAACGATTTTATTAGGTTTAATTCCTTCAGCTAATGCAGGGGTTTATTATTATCCAGCATTTCAAAAAGGTATAGTTGTCAATTGTGCTAATGGTGTTGCTGATCATATTGTTGAATTTAAAGCGGGGAGGGGTATTAAGTTATCTGATCATGGAGATGAAAAATATAAATGGCCAGCTACATATTTATTTCCAGAAGAAAGAGATAAAAGGTATAAATATTTCCCATCTACTGCTGTAGGAAAATGCAGCTATAGAAAATTAAAAAGAAAAGAAAAAAAAGAAATTATTAAAGAAGCATTTTTACAATGCAAGAAAGATAGGTTCAAATATTGTTATGGGTGGAATTAAATGAAACGTTTACTACTTGCACCGCTTGATTAGATGGGATCTTATTACTGGAATACAACAACAGAAGATTTTTTGCCAGAAAGCCTAGATGCAATAAAAGAACATTGTATGAGTAACTACTTACCTTTTGATGGAGGGTTATGGCAGAATTTTCAACCTAGAAATTACACATTAAAACCCAACAAAAGAGCAAAATTTTATGTTGTCGAATATCACCCTGACATAAAGATATGGCAACCACCAAAACTTCATACTGAAGAATCATATTTTAAGGATAGGGAAGAATCTGATTGGTATGGCTTTTTTAAATGGGGAACTGAAAGAGGTATGAAATTTTATTATGGGATTGATGGTAGTGGAATTGATTACAACAAAATTTCTTTAGAAGCTTCTGTATTTAAAGTTGGTTTGACTCATGTAAAAGTAAAAATGCGAGGAGGTAAAAGATATAAAAATATTCTTGTAGAAAAAGATATTACTGATTTAAAAATTCCTCCTGAGGATTATGAAACCTTCGTATATGCAAAATTATTCTATAAATATTGGAAAGATAAAAATTTTTTTAAAGGTTTAAAAACTATTAATCAAGATCATATGCATGAACAACTGCAATTTGATGGCAAAACAGAATCTTTTAGATTTGAGAATGTAGAAGATAAATTAAAAATTGTCAGAGAAGCTATGGATCAGATAGAAAATTCACCACCAGAAGAAATTAAAAAAGAAGTAGATTATTTTTGTTTTCTTACTGGATTTTGGAATATGGTCGTTCGTTATAAGAAATCGTTTCCATGTTTTTACAGCTTCGACAATTACGACACAATTCGTCATTCATGGGAAAACTACAACACACCTCTCTATATAGACCCAATGAGCAGCTTTATAAATATGTATGAATGGGCTTTTAGTTTAAAGTGTCCTTTTTTAATAGATATTGGATTTAAAGATAAGTGGTTAATGAAAACTCCTGAGGAGATAAGACCACTATTTGATAAGCCTTTAGAAGATTTTATTCTTCCTAATTCAACCCACTACGATTTAACTTAGGTTCTTTCTATGCAATTTATTGTGAGTCATCTTAAAGCTCCGAAATTATCTAGAGTCAGCGATATATGAACTTAGACAGCGTATAAGTCAATTAAGAGCAAATCATTGTGATTTAGCGAGTTCAATATATTTTTCAAGGTCATAATCGTTAATCGGAATCCAGTTATTAGAAGTCAGATTATTTTGAATATGTTTGGCTAAAGTCACACCTTTAATAGCACCCATAAAAAGATATTTTTGGTCATTTATCCGTCTTAAATAAGGTTCAAGTATTCCTTTATCTCTAAGTTGATATATAGAAGCTCTGGATTTAAAACCTAGACATTTATACGCTTCTGTAAAAGTACAAAGCATTATTAATTAACCTCTACTGTTTCTCTATCAAAATCTTCTACCATTTCCTTAGTTTGGAATCTGGCATAAGAAGTTAGGTGAACATCTAATGTATGACCCATAGCTTCTGCAATCTTTTTAGGTGATCTATAAGTACCATCATCTTTTTGTCTGTTATGACCGATATAAGCATATCTATGTCTAAAACTGTAAGGAGTTAGCTGTTGTCTTTCATCTTCTGCTTCTTTTTTTAGTTGTTGCCATACTTTGTTATCTCTAAGGAATCGACCTACAGCCTGACCTGCACCACCCTTATCATTAATAGTTGGTAATTCTTCTTTTATATGGATTTTTTTCATTAAATTCCAATTATTTTTACTCCCATCTATATCTTCTACAAATAAAGGAAATAACTGTCTTGGTTGTGTTGTTAAACCTTTTTTACCGCCCTGAGATTTACGATAATCTGACCATAATTCATTACCATTATTTCTTGTATGAAGGTGTTTTAAATCGTTTGGTCTAAGTCCATAAGTAGCCATAAGTTGTAGAGCAAACTTCCATTTGGGATTGTTTACAGAATCAACCAATCTAAGAATCTGACTATCTGATAATGGATAACCTATACGTTTAGTGGTTGTAACTGCTTCATCATCTGACATTACAGGCGGTAGCCATTTAGAAGGGAAATCTTGTCTCTGGACTACATAATTTAAAAAGCTATTTAGAGCTATTCTCATGTGCCTTCTTTGAGTAGTTCCCTTAGTCCATTTAGATAAAGCAAGATTAGATAATTCTTCTCCATTCTTTGGTTTCTTTTTTTTGTTCAATAATGTCAAGGCAATATGTAAAACAGGTAAATGCTTAGACTTCCAAGTTTTATCAGAAACATTAGTTTTAAATGCTCTATAGCTGTTTAAGGCATCAGGCCAATCAAGTTCCAGAATCGAACTAGCACCAGATGAAATTGCATAGGCTATTTTTAAATCTATCTTTCCTTTTGACTCTTCATATATATCTTGAATAACAACAATTCTATTTAAGGCATCTATCCAGGCATCTTCTGACCATTTATAAGCAGTAGATAAAGTTTCTTCATTTGGTCTTTTACCAACTTGTAACCTTACGTTTCCTCTGGAGTTATAGACAGTCCAGTTTTTACCGCATTTGCTCTTTAGTGCTGTTCTAAAGTTGCTAATCCATTGTTCTACCAAAGACACTAGTGCTCTCTATGGAATAAATTTTTACACATAAATGTGTGTGATTCAATTACGAACTATTCACTTATGTACATCTACAGAGTCTCATATTCAATCTATAGCACCAGTTATAGCTTAAATGCCTTTGTCTCACTAACTACACACTATTGCTTTGGGAGCACTAGGTCGCAGGTTCGAATCCTGTCGCCCCGACTCTTAAAAGCCAAGTCATACTAGCGAGTTTCCCAGACTCTCTTTTTTATTGAGAAATTTGTCCACGTCTAAAATGGACAGATAGTGGATAACGTCAATTCTGCTTAATGGTAATTTTCTTGCTTTTTCCTTATTTTTTCGTAAGTATGCGTATATAGGCTCTAATTTGCTCTAAATACGTTTATTACTGGCTTATTTAGGCTTATTTTCCTCTAAAAGACTGTCACATAGGGGTTGACGATTATGAAAATTCCAATCGAAATGATGAAAGAAATTAGAGAAAGTGGGTACGATAAAAAACTTGTATATACCTATATAAGAGAGCTATTAGACAGCGATAAAGAAATTAAAGAAAATAACAATCTAGAGCTTTTAGACAATTACTTATTAGATAAAGATCCCCAAGAAGTATCTAAAAATGCTCCTGAGATACTTATGGCAGCAGAGCTTTTAGACGCTTACTTATTAGATAAAAGATTTATGAGAGAGCTTGAAGATGAAGAATATGATGCTGCTTAATTAGATAAAGTACCTATTTTTTCCTATTTGTTTAAAGGTTATTCTTTTGAGCAAATAACAGGATTAAAACAATGATGAAACTTGCAATCATTTTTTTACCAATTTTATTTGCAGTTATTTGGGCTGCTTTTATAGGGTTAAGAATAAATAAAGTAGAAACTAGAGATGGAAAAAGAAAATTAATTAATTACTAATTGATTGACAGGCGATCTAAAATAAGGGGTAATTAGCTCCTTTTTTTATGTCAATTGAAACAACTGTTTTAGATTTCAAATTAAGCAATACTTTTGAGGAATACGAGGCTCATATGAATGCTCCAGAACAACAGGCCATGTTTAAAGAGATGGGAGTAAAAACCTTTTATATTGGCAAATCATTAGAAGACCCTAAGAGAGCAACAGTTATGTTTCAAGGGCCAGTAAATACTTGTTACGACATCTTTGTTAATCCAGAAACTAAGCCAATAGTTGAAGCATCCGGTCATATTTATGAAGGAACAGTAATAAACCGCTGGATTTCTGGTTAATTTGAAACGCTTGCTACTCCCACTACTAGCAGCTATCGCATTACCTACTGCTGTTAATGCCTTTACTTTGGATAAAAATAATGAAGATATTATTATTAAAACTGATTTGGACGAAGAATATATAGTAAAAGATTCAACAGTTAATATTACACCTTGGTCAAAATTAGAGGCAACTATAGCTGTTCAAAATAATCATCCAATAGATATATGCCTTAAAAAAAGAGCTAGTAGGGCTACTAATCCTTAAAAAGAGGTCAAATTAAGGTCTATTATTGCTTTATTTAACAAGACAAAGCACGCAGAACCTAGTAAGAAAATAGTTATAGCTTAAAAACCTAGTGATGCTAATGTGCTGTGCGGTGTTTTGGGAGCACTAGGTCGCAGGTTCGAATCCTGTCGCCCCGACTCTTAAAAACCATCAAATACTAGAGAGTTTGCCAGACTCTCTTTTTATTGTTTACATTCTCACATTAGAAAGGAGCTCTAGGGGAGGCTCTATAATCTTCGCAGATGCCTCTAGAAGTAACTTTTTAAGATACTTGTTTTCTTCCATCCTTCGTCTAATAACTGCTTATTTTCTTTGCTGGCTGCTTCGATAGTTTCCACTCTGCTTCCCTTCATAACTGGTTTAATACTCCTCTTATAAACACAACTATAGGAAATTATCATTGCATCAATACTAGTAGAAGGTTTAGATACATCCTCAAATAGTTCAAACACTTTTATCCTTGATCTATCGATATTTATCAATGTAAGTTTGTTTATTAATTATCTCTTTAAATCTTTTAAAACATTCTCAAGATTTATAGTAAAAGTTTCTGTATTAAATAATTCTCCATTACTCTTCAATTTAAACAACTTATTTTTGAGAACATTAATTTCATTTCGATTTTTCGAATAAAAAATTACTTTTTCCTTATATTCATCAATTGTTTTTGCGATTAATACCTCTAAACCAATCGATCTTAAAATGCTTGCACTTACTCTTGATGCGAAATTTTTACCTTGAAGGGTGATTACTGGGAGTCCTGACCACAAAGCTTCAATTGTCGTAGTGTGTCCGTTGTAGTTAAAAGTATCAAGCAATAAATCACCAACTTTATATCTTGAAAGATGTTTTTCATAAGAAGGCTCTCTGTCAGCAAAGATAATTTTAGTACGATCTATATCTCTCATTTCAAAAAATTCTAAAAGATTTCTCATGGCATATTTGTTTGGCTTTCTAATCCATAAAAAGCTATTTTCAATTGAATTAAGTATTTCACACCAACATATGACTGTTTTTAAATTTAATTTTTGAGGTCTATGAAAAGCAACCATAATAAAACTATTTTTCTTGAAATTATAAAATTGATTTTTAATTACCTTTTCTGAGATTTTTGTAGTATCGTCAAAACACATAAATGTTCCAGGAATATTTATTACTTTTTCAGTAAAGTAACCAACTTCTGTTTCAGGAATCACATGCTTATCAGCTAACAAGTAATCCATTTGATTTGATCCGGTAGTCGAAGGATAAGCTAAATAACTAATTTGTATAGGTGCCACTTTTTGAGATAATATTCCCATTCTTGATCCGGCAGAGTAACCCATTAAATCAATAATGAAATCCAGGTTATCTGATCTAATTATATTTGCAGCTTCATCATCAGATTTTAAAGATATATCTCTGTAAACATCAAAATTGTTTGATATTTTTTCTGTAATTTGATCTTTTTTTGGGTTTATAGAATAACCATAAATTTCAAATTCTTTACGATTATGCTTCTTAATAACTCCTGAGATTAGAAATGAAACTGGATGAAAAATAAAATTGTTTGAAATATAACCTATTCTTAATTTTTTATTATTTTGAGGTTTTAATTTTACATGGTCCCTTCTAAAGGTTGAATTAAAAAAATTTATTGCTCTTAATTTTCTTGTGTAGTTTTCCTCCTCTAAATAAAGTAATGTCAAAGGGTCACCACCTTGATAAGAATTAACACCAAACTTTTTTAGTTTAGGTTCTAATTTATTAATAATTCGCCATTCAAATGTTTTTAATAACAAGTTATAAAAACCAACTATTGCATTTCCATATGATGGGTTTAGATTGATTGTTTTTATATAAAAATCCTTTGCCTTGTCATAGTCTTCGATCTCATCAAATAATTGAGCTAAGTTATACACCACTAAATAATTCTTAGGGTTGACATTCAAAGCACTCAAAAAATATTTGATCGATAATTTATATTCTCTTTGATTCTTATATATGAGACCTAGATTATTTAGAGAGCTAAATAAATTTTCGTTAAAATCCAAAGATTTTAAAAAATATTTTTTTGCTTCACAAATTTGATTATTTTTTAGATATAAACTTCCTAGATCACTATATGAATTTGGATAATTTGGATTTTTTTCTATCGATTTTTTTAATAAATTTATTGCTTCTTCATTGTTGGATTTAATGATATTTAAGAAAGCTAATTGATGTAACTGAAGAAAGTCAATTTCATTTTTATCATATAAATTTTTTAATAATTTTTCTGCCTTTTCATATTCTTTTTTTTGGATCAGCTGGTTGATATCTTTCTTCATTGTAAGAATAAATAATTAATATTTTTAATTAATAAACATCATTATAATTCTCGATAAAGAGAAAAAATAATCTATGTTCTCTTTTCGGAAGTTCCTAAAAATATTTACAAAAATTTTATTTACTTGCGGATATATCTAATGAAATTAATTTACACCTCTCATAGCAAACTTTCCTGTTTGGACGGTTACTTTCCATTTCATCTTATTTATTAAGAAGTTGCTGGATTAAGTATCTTTTTTTTAAAACTTTCAATGCTAAAACATTAAAATCCGCCTCTACTAACTTTTGTAAAGGGGGCTCTAAGTTCTATAAACACCTTACATAATCTTCGAAGATATACTTATATTTAGTTTTACAAGCGATCAACACTATTCAAATAATCAATTCTATAACTAGGATTCAAAGAAAATCTCATTTGATAGGGTGAGTCCTTTGGGAGCACTAGCTCTTGATTAATTAAAAATCACTGCTTGTAAAAAATATGCAAAGTTTGAAGATTAAATGAAACGATTACTACTTGCACCGCATGTAACATAAGGCGTGGTTATCCTTAATTAATTATCAATGAAGAAATACCTTTTTAATTAATGTTGCGACTTCTTCCGTTACCTATTTTTATTTGTATTTATCTATTCTCTTGGTGGAGATGTAAAAAAAATATTATCGCTAGTGATAAGCAACTAAAACCTTGCATTGATTGGGCATATATAAAAAATTTACCTCTCCCACCAAAACCTTCTTTTGTCGAGTTTTATATTGTTTATGTCTCTTCTTATTTTAAATTTCCTTTTGGGATAATTATTCAACAACTACCTTTCGCTAAGAAAGTAAGATACTACGAAAGAGAAATGAAATTAATATTTGATAAATGGAATCTAGAAAAAATTAAAAAAATAATTTACTAATTTATTGATATGTCTGGAGCAAAGATATATAAATTCCTAATAATACAAATATTGCTACACCCATTCCCATGACTGTAGTGGGTTGATTATTCCAAAAATTGGTTAAAAATTCCATTGATTGGGAAGTTTAAATTTTTTTAGCTCTATTAGCTCTATTCATAACTTTTCTCAAAATATTATTTTTAATTGATAAATCAGAAATAAAATAAAGAGTTAAAAACAAAACTGCTTTTGCAAAAAATGAGATTTGCATAGTAAAAATAACTTTATACTCATAAAAGCAAATTTCATTTAAACTGCCAATTTTTTAGAACTTTTTAGAAGGTATATTTAAATAGTTGAATACGAAAGACTGAAGGAAAACAAATGCAACAAGATCTACTGTCTTAGCGTTAGTAGAAGATCCTGTTGGATATAAGATAGAGTTAATAGAAAGAGACTTATGAAGGAATTAGAAGAAAATACTATCGTACAAATAAGAACTCTTCTTAATTATTTAGAGCAAACAGATCTATTAAAAAACGAGGATATACTTAGGTGTTTAGATGTAATAGCAAGAGAATATGGCGGAGAAGTAGTTGATAAAAATTAAATGGCAAATCCATATCAAAAAAAATATCGCTAGAACAAGCTTATGACGAATTAAAAGCAATTTGTATCAAGTTGCAAGACGAAACTGGAACTACAGATATGGATGTAAAAATTTTACATAGAGAACTTGCGAGGGTTTATGAAAATGATATTGTTGACAACTATGACATAGATTGGGAAGTTTAAATAAGTTTATTTGATATTCTTTTGCTATAAATTAATTGAGGCCAAACCTCGTCAGCACACTCTACGTTTGCTGCAAGACATAAATTGATTCTATATAGTTGCGAGTCGATTTAATAACCCTTTCAGTAGTTGGAATTTCTGGAAGGGTTTCTTGTTAAAAATATTTATTTAGTAATCGGTTATAAATTACCAACAACACTATTATCCCAACTATTCCATAAACTCCAAGGTATGGGTCGTGATGATTCCATCAAAGCTTCTTTAAAATCCCTTTAATACTTCATAGCCATTGCCAAATGAAAATAACACGCATAAGATTTTTTCTTATTAATTTGCATAATTTCTTAAAACTGGTAATTTTAGTGAGCTTCAATAAATTTAAATGCAAGATCAAACAATTGAAAAGTTGGCAGCTGTTGTAGTAAACATAACTAAGGTGCTGGTAATAATTTATCTAGGCTTCATAGAAGTATTTAAAATTGGCAAATTACTTAGAGAGAAATTAGATGCTGAATTTGATATTTCTCGAAAATGGGCTTCACAAAATTATTTAATTCTAAAAAAACGACTAGCGGAAAGAAAAGTAGCGGGTGTTATAGAAAATTAGCAAGCGTTTTATTTACGCAACAAGTTTTATCGAATATACGCCATCCTAACAATTATTTTTTTATCCCATCCTTTTGCAAAAGGTGATTCCATCTTTAGGGGAAAAATAAAGAACATTGCTATCAATTTATTTAAATACCTTATAAAACTTTTTATGTATTAAAAACTTGTTTTGCCACCTTCTAAACGATAAAAGAAACATATGAGCATATACCTTAAGAACTTTGTTTAAAAAAAGAACGAAAGGAATATCTCGAAATAGTATTAAGGGAAGAAAAAATCCAACAACAAAAAAAGTTCATTCCAAATCTAGAAAAATAGTAAAAAGGGAAAATAATTATTCTTTTTCTTCATCTATTTTTTCCTCATTTATTATTTTTACAGGTTTTATAAGCCTTTCACTCACAATATTTTTTCTTATCAGGCAATTACAGCCAGTAATCAGAAACGAAAGATTGAGATTCTTATGTACTTATCAACTTGGTGATAAAAAAAGTCAAAGCTATAAAGAATCAAAATTAGAATTAGAAAAGCTTGTTAGAGATAGTGATAAGTATTGTAAGAATTTCCTTCTTCCAAAAGAAAAAAAAGGATTTAGATTATTGCCAACTTTGAGCAATATTCTTTTTAGATTTATTTAGTATTTTCCCAGGCGATTTGGTAGCAATAGGTCGCGGGGTCCAATACTTTTGCCTCGATTGAGATCTCATAGAATGGCAATTTTACTTGTAAGGGAATCGTACAGGAAATAACAACATAAATAAAAAAACTTTTTTAAGATAGTTAAAATAAAAAATTTTAATAAAATGAACAAATTTAAAGATAATTTTTCAAGCGAAAGCTTTTATCCAGATAGTAATTATTATCTTGATCAAGGAAATACTCTCAAAAAGACTCAAGTTTCAGAAGATCAAGTTTCCAATACGGGGGAGGATTTTGAATGGCCAAATACCTATTGGTTTATTGCAGAAAGAACCAACGGAAGATTAGCAATGATTGGATTTATGGCTGTGATTATTAACTACACCTTATTTGGTTGGATAGCATATCCAATTCTTTAAATGAGTAATTCAAATTTTGATAAAAATGGAGTTGATAGTTATGGAGTACATTGGCTTCAATATGCTGCATTTGTTATAACTGCATTTGCTATTTATTTTGGTTGGGCGTTTTTCAATAATGCAATTTTTCATCATTTTGCTGTAAAAATATTTAAGTTCTGGAACTGCAATGGTTATAACCCTTTAAGTTATTGCGTCATGCGTTGGAAGGTTGATTTTTATCCTTAAAAAATTCCAAAGTAGGTACATTTTTCATTTTGATTAGAGAGTAAGCTCTTTAAAAACCTTATGGAGTACTAAGTTAACGTTAAGGAATAAACAGGGAAATCTAACAAACAGTAGAAGGTTTTATAAGGTTCCAGAAGAAAAAAGGGGTTATAAATGCATTAAGAGCTTGAAATCGTATATTTTAGGCCTTCCTAGTAAGTGATTTATATATTTGGATAACTTTGGGAGATGTATAACTCAAAATTATTAATAACCCTGCTGGTTAGTTTTAATTAGTCATATGTTTTCGAAGAGTTCTCGAGTAATCCATTTAATTCTAAGAGTTCTTCTTTACTAAATTCTCTATATTCTCCTGTTGGCAAGTCTAACTTAATATTCATAATTCTTACACGCTTTAATGATCGCACTCTATAACCTAAAGCCTCACACATTCTTCTAATCTGACGATTAAGTCCTTGAGTTAATATTATTTTAAAATTTTTTGGGCCCAATTGTTTTACGATACACTTTTTAGTTATTGTGCCAAATATTTCAACTCCATTACTCATGCTTTGAATAAAGTCTCTATTAATCTGACGATTAACTTTTACAATATATTCCTTTTCATGATTATTTCTTGATCTTAGTATTTTATTTACGATATCTCCATCATTAGTTAAAAAAATTAATCCCTCACTAAGCTTATCTAATCTTCCTACAGGAAAAATTCTTTTAGGATACTTAATAAAATCTATAACATTATTGGGTTCTACTTTTCTATCTGTTGTGCAAACAATCCCTACAGGCTTATTAAAAGCTAAGTATATGTTTTTTTGTCTAGTTGATTTTTCTATTTTTTGACCTTTAACTTCTACTTGATCACTTTCTTCTATTTTGGCACCAATTTCTGGAATTTTGCCGTTAATGGTTACTTTTCCTTCAAGGATTAATCTATCTGCTTCTCTTCTGGAACAATAGCCGACTTCGCTTAAATATTTATTTATTCTGGTAGCCATTTTGGATGTTTCTTTTTATCTGCACTAAATAATTAACTAATTTCCTTATATTTTAGTTCGAGAGCCAATTTTAGCTAATATTATCTTCATAAGATTTAAAATTATTTTCATCAACCAGTTCTGTCGCAAAGATCTAACTCTCTTTCTAAGACCAAATTTTTTCAAGTTTCCTCCATCCCTGAGAAAGTAATCTTTCATAAATTTCTCTAGCCAAATCTATTTCAACAGAAACTGTATTTGTCATTACTGGTGGTTTGTTTCCTGATCCTCCCACTATTTTTCCAGTATCAATAAACATATACTCAAAAACTCCATCAACGCTCTTATCGTTTTTCATAAATCTTTTAACTTCTGATCTATTTAAATTAATCAACCAATAAGATTTAGCCATTAATCTAACCTTGGATTTAGTAAGCTTTCCATTTAAAACAAACTCATTTGATCAGTTTCTTTTTTCTTTACATCTTCTAAAAGCCAACCATCAGGTGACCAACTCATCATGATTGAAAATAATCCTTTTAATTCATCTACATCTTTAACTTGCTCTGTCCATTTTTCTTCATATCCATTAGGTATGATCACAGGCATGCGGTGATGTACAGGTTTAATTAAATCGTTTGGCTCAGTTGTTAAAACGCAGCAACTCTCAAGTTCTGCTCCATCTGATGAAGTCCACTTACTCCAAATTCCTCCCAACCAAAAAGTCTCATAATTTTCTTTTCGAACACGATATTTTTTTTCAAAAAAACCGCTCGCAGGTATTAGGCACCTTTTATTTTTCCAACTCCCACTAAATAATTTTTTTTCTTCTACGGTTTCTGATCTTGCATTAAATGGTCTTGGTCTCTCCTTATCAAACGGGTCTCTGGCCCAAGGAGAAATAAAGCCCCATGTCATAAAAGTAGTTTTAATTCTTCCTTCGTTTTTAATTACAAGAACAGGATCATAAGGTCTTATTAGACTTTGCGTATCATATTTAGAATCAAGTCCACTTGGATAGTCTTGTTTCAAAACCTTTGGCAACTTTTCAAATTTAGTTTTAAGCTCAAATCTTCCGCACATTGATTTTTAAAATATTTTTAAAACTCACTTAAAAAACAGTAAATTTACCTTATTTTAGATCTACTTTCAGTTTTCTCAAATAAAAAACAATTTTTTGATCGTAGAAAATTTTTTTTCAAAATAATTAAAAAAAAATAATGATATTTAAAAGCTTCCTCAAATTTAATTGGAATCTTTCAAAATCAAATTATGACAGATCCAATTCTCTATTTATCTATGTTATTAGGACTTGGAGGAGTTCTTGTATTAATCTCTTCCTTTCATGATGATGACGATGGTGATGATGATGGAGAAAAATATATTTATAATCTTGAAGTAACTAACTTAGCGAGATAATTGATTCTTTTATAAAGTTTTAGTTTTTGATGGAAATTGCTTGCAGTAACAGGCCGTCTTTAAATTAAGAGTTATGTAGGAGTAACGAGATTATTGCCTTACTTTTAAAAAATATCGAATTATTATATTTATTTTTAAATTAAGTTGTTGGTCCTCTATCCGTATATATTTGTGCCTTAAACCGTACTTCTTTATTAGTCGGTTGATAAGTATCCCTAGTTAGAACTTAGTTGTTACAGAAATAAATCAAGTGCCTTCAACACCAATAAAATCTTGTAATAAATATGTCTTGAGTTACAAAGATTCATCAAATAAGACACATGAAGTTGGCTTCTATGCACGCGATGCATACGATTGCCTAATGCTTGCAAGAGAATTCAACTCTTACGTACATGACAATCCAGGATCTGTAATCAGAATCCAACAGAAATTTTGAGGAAATTAATTATGAATTTAAAAAGATCCCCATTCGCAATTCAAGATAAAAATGCAAGAGATATTGATAATACAAAAGATTATCCAACAATTGCAGATTTAATGAGAGAACAGAAAGTTCCACATAATGAAAGAAATACAGTTCACCACCGTAGAGATTTAGACTCCCTCGGTTAGTTTACGAGAATGGTTATTTACTAATATTTAAAAATTAAAGGTCATGATTAATACTATTTTCGATTCATTCATAAGATAATATTATCTTCTTCAAGTTTTTTTTTAAGCTCTATAGGCATATATGCAATATCTTTCTTTATTGCATTAATAGCATCTCTATACTTTTCAGGTTCAGCTAAAAGCATTTTTATTAAATTGTATTGACTTTCAATTTCTTCAGAAGAAAATTTTGCCATAAAAAATATTTACTACCCTTTTATATTAAATTAACAGTTAAACAGAAAGATTAACTATTAGTTAGAGGCTGCCGCAATTTCTTTATGGACGGAAAGAAATTCTCTATCCGTTAAAACCGGCGTAACTTCAATTTCTACGCCAAAATTATCGACCCAGATACTACTCCATTTCCAAATGTTCTGATGATTTGAAGATTCAACTATTGCCCAACCATTAGCTCCCTCAGGATTTACTACTCGATTAAGAACTTTAAAACCATCAAATTCATCACCTTCGCATCCTCCTTCAACAAAACCTGCAAAAGCTTCGGCCCCTTGCATATGACTTTCTTGATCTGGAAATTGCCAGTGAACGATGTAAGTTTGCATGAATAAAATTATTTTTTTAATTATTAATTATCGAATTTAAAAATTAAATAAAAAGTCTTTAAATACTAATTAAAAAGGGCTTAAGCCTAAAAGGGAAAAATAGCAAAAAAAAAGACTCTTACGAGCCTAGGTGATGGGGACTCCTATAATGACAAATTAAACAGAAACAAACAACCCCATCAATAGGTAATTTTAAATACTTATAAACACCATATGTAGTGCTAAGATTTTAAAGAGGTGGGTGATGGGGATTGTCCCGCTTTTTGATGGGGGCGAAGCTAACGCCCCTTTTATATGGAAAAATTTACTTTAATCAATAAAGCCAGATCAAGGATAAAAGTATTCCAACCTTTTGAAGATAGTTCTATGAACTCTTCTATGATTAATGCAATTTTAATCTCTTATGGTTGCGTTTTTAAGCGATCAAGTAAGCCAGTTATGAAAGGCTCTAGGGTTGAATCTATAGAAGAAGCGAGAAACGAATATAAAAAACTATTGGAGGAAGGGTGGAAAAAAACTTATATATTCAATAGTTTTTTTAAAAAAATTGGTAAATAGGTACTTTACCCAAAATTTGACATTATTAAAAATTAATTGCTAGATAAGCTTCAGAATGGAAGATTAAACATGAAAAATGACATTTATTCAAATATTAAAGATTCAGATGCTTTGGAAAGTTTTTTCGAATGTATAACTTCTTGTAGCATCAATAATGAGGGAGTAGATTGCACAACAGCATGTTATGTAAAACATTTAGAACCAAACAATATCGATTATCCATTAAAATTTTCGTAAACAAAACTTATTGATAATTGTTATACTTCGTTGATGATATTTCCTCCTCCTCAAGTTATTTTTGGGCTATTGTTTTTGTCTATAGCAGTAGTTCTCATCTGGGATATTAGATACAATCCTTTTGGAGAAGATGAAGACGGAATTTAAGCTTCAACTAGGAAGCTGATTTGTAGGTGGTGCGTGAAATCTCCGTTTCTTTCTTTTGAGTCTTTTGTAAGCGACTAAAGAGCCTAAAAATAACAATGTAATAGCTATTGAGTTAATCATATTAAGTAGTTTTATATATATAAAAACAAATATGTTCTAAATATCAATGATTAAAGTTATTTTTCAAAAAGTGACTAATTATGTACTAATTTTTAATTATTAGCTTTGACATTAGGTACCCTAAACAACAAAGAGAAAATACTTATCTGACCAAAAGTAATTGCTATACAATAAGAATCACTTTTTCTTATTTCTCATTTGATATTGCAGAACAGCTTTTAGGTGTTGTACTTCTTTTTCTAAGGTCTCAATTCTTTTTTCTAGTTCTTCATTAGTTGCCATATTTTTTTAGAGATAAATTCCTTGATATTTATACTATTAAAAAGATGACTTGTTACACATGGGAAATGTCTTTTAAGTAATAGAACCTATTGATGGGCATAATTTCTCTAGATAAATTATGCAGAGTATAAATTTAGGGGGAATTTATGAGTGGAGATTATGAGACACTAGAAATCAATCAACCTAAAATTACATATTTTCAGAAAAGATCAGAAAATAATACAGAATGGTTAGATGAATTAATCAACCAAATTGAAGATATGAAAAACAATATATCCAAATCTGCTTAATGACAGAAAAAGAGTTGAAGGAATTAGAGAAATTTGCAGAAGAAAATGGATACAATGATGAGCTAAAAGATATATATTTAAGGGAAGTTATTGAAAGAAATAAAGAATACGAATGAGATCTAATTTTCGACCAAACATTCGACTAGCCACAAACATTCTTTTAGTTATTGGTACTTTTGCTATTGCTTTAAAGATTGCTCCAATAGCAGAGGTATATCAGGAAAAAAATTTATGTATTAAATATTTAAAACATCAAATAGATCGAGACAAACTTATCAAAAGACTAAAAATAGTTAAACAAGCAAATCCATCTAGTATTTGTGACTCCATCCTTAAAAGTTAAAAATGAAGATTAAGTCATTTACCCCATTAATTGCAGTCTTTGGTACTTCATTTCTGATAACCATTTCATTGCTTAAAAGTTTCCAAATTTTTATGGGGATATCAATTTGCCTTTTAGCTATGCTCAAGCTTATGGATATTGAAGCTTTTGGAACAAGTTATAAGAAATATGATTTAATATCTTCTAAATTTGATGGCTGGATATATATTTATCCTTTTTGCGAATTATTAATTGGAATAAGTTTTCTTAATTCTTCTCCACCCTCTTTAATTATTTTTATTGCTCTAATTTTAGGAATTTCTGGCATGATTTCGGTATTTAAGGCAGTTTATTTGGATAAATTAAAATTAAATTGTGCATGTATTGGTGGATATGCAAAAACTCCTTTGGGAATTATTAGTTTTATCGAAAATCTTTTAATGGCAATTATGAGTGTCTTAATTTTTATTAAATAGCGATTTAATAAATTTTCATTTATGGTTAATTTAAATATTAAATTTAATCGTCGTAATTATTATGGCACTTAATAAAATATTTATTAAAAGAGGATTTTTAAATTATCTAATTTTTTCTGGAATTCTTTTTACAAATATAATTAATCCATATAAGAGTATTGCTTTAACTCAAGAAAATATAGATATCCCAAAAGTTGTTTCTTACAGATCAGCATCATGTGGTTGTTGCAAAAAATGGATCAATCATTTAAGAGCTAATGGATTAGAAGTTGTTGATAATATAGTTGAGGATGTTTCAGTAATTAAAAACCAATATCAAATTCCCAATAATCTGAGATCATGTCACTCTGCTCAAATAGCTAACTATATGATTGAAGGACATGTCCCGATTGAATCAATCAACAAACTTTTTAGAGAAAAACCAAATATCAATGGAATAGCAGTTCCTGGCATGCCACTTGGCTCTCCAGGGATGGAAATACATTCTCTCGACTCGCACTCTCATAATTATGAGAACTACAAAGTAGTTTCATTTAGTAAAACTGGCAAAAGAAAAATATTTGACAAAATTTCTCCTAACAAAATCCCTACCGGAGAATAATGAATGTATTTTATAAAGAGTTTAAAAATTCTCTCTTATTTCTTTCTTTTAATTTTTAATTTCAATTTTTATTCTATTGCTCATATGAAAGGAACTTTTAGTTCTGAGCAAGAGGCATTAACAAAATCATTAGAACTTGGTTGTAATGGCACACATAAAAACATGGACAAATGGCTTCCATGTGAAAATGAAAAAGAATTACATAAGTTCCTAAATAAAAAGGGATTAACTAGAGGAGATAATTTAGTGAGTAGCCTGGCATGGATTTTTATTGTATCTTCAAGCTTGGGAATATTATGGCTATCCATATTCAAAACAAAAAAATAAATGAAAAGGTGAACTCAAATAAAAGAAAAATTCACAGAAAAATAACCTCAATTTCAGCAATCCCATTACTAATTACTATTGTATCTGGGACTATTTATAGTATTCTTCAGCCATTAGGGGTAGATGCTTTTTGGTTAATCAAATGGCATACAGGTAATTTTGGCATTATTAATTTGCAACCTTTCTACTCGATATTACTTGGTATAACATCAATAATCTCTATAATATCTGGCCTTAGACTATTACAAAAAAGAACTTAGATAAATTCTAAATAAGGACAAAAATCTAATTAATTAATACTATTTGCTCCGCCACTGACTAAGAAAATTATCGCTCCTAGTGCCATTGTTGCCACACCCATATAAGGGTATTTCTTAATTCTTGATTTGGTAATAGGAAGCCATGAAATGTATCTATCTGATTTATTTAATTCAAGTTTTTTTTGTCTAGGTGGCAATCCTAATTCCTCTCTTCTTTTAGCTTCACCCATAATCTTAAATTTATTTATATCTCAATATTAAAAATTATGTTCTGCACCTGCGAGTTAATTTATTTAAAAAATAAGTCTTTAAAGAAGGATAAATTATTTAATTTTATTTAGCCTTCTTTAAATATAGATTCTTTGTATTTGCCTGATCTGATGTAAATAACAAAATTAATATAGTTCCAACTAGGAATGAAAAAATCATTGTCAAACCAACAACTTCAACCATTTCACTAGGCAGATAATTTAGAAACATAATCAATAGATATCTTATTTTAAACTTAGCAATTGTATTTTTTATGTAAAGTAAGTATTCCGTCTTATATTTCAAAAAGAACTTTCTGAGACTTTTTAATCTTTTCTTATTTCTATCTTCAGGATAAATTTTTCCTAGTCCTTAAAAATTTTCTTACTTAGCTATTCCTATTTTCTTAAGCAATTTCAGGTAAGGCAAGGCCCAATTACCAAAGTTAAAAGAGATTGTCGTATTTTTTGTAGTTGGTAATAATGTTTTAGAACGTGAAGAGGCTAATTTAGAAAATATCTTAATAGTCTCTGCTTCTAGATTATCCATATACAATTTTTTTTGAACACCTCGATCTTTCTTTTGGGGCAAATAATTTTCTATAAACCATAAAACTTGATCTAAATTCGATTTATTGGGTGAGGTTTTAATTTGTTCATTTTTCTCTTTAAACATATTTATTTACCTCTTAATTACTGAATTAAATTTGCCATTTATATAATTTAAATCAATAGTAAAGGCATCAAAATTATGTTGTTTTTAATAATCGATAATCGAAAAAATAAATTAATAATTACTTTGTTTTTATAAAAATAAAAAAAGAGAGTGATAAAACCCCCTCTTAATTAATCAGTTTCAAAAAAGAATTTAATTTTTTGAGTCTTTCAATTTCATTTCTTTTTGTGTTTTCCTGATTCTTTCTTCAAAGACGGATCTTCTGTATGGAGTAACTTCTCCACTTTTAGTAGCCAAAAGTTGGGCTTCATGTAGCCTATTGGCTCTTTTGATTTTTTCTCTTATTTGTAAGAGGTTATTCATGGTCTTATGCAGTTAATGAGAATCCCGTTCCCTACTCCCATTTCATGCGTCCAGAGATATAAACTTGGATGAACGTTAATGAACGATAACATCTTTAAAAAAATTCCGCGAGAGTAATTTTTACTAAATTTTTCTCAAAAAACTAAATATTTAATAGATAATATAAATAAGGTTTTAATAATTCCTAAATTAAGATAATAAAATTGTTTGCGACCCATCATTATTATCCTGAATCACTATTTTTTTATTTGGAAAAATATCTGATAATATTCTTTTCAAATTTGAATTGTCTGAAGGAATTATATTACTTATATTTTTTGAATTAATTTTCCAATTTTCATCTACAAATAGTACTTTATCCTCACCTTTTTTATTCTCAAGTGATGTCTTATTGAGAATCTTAAGTAACAGTTCTGAATCATAATCTTTAAATTCTTCAGGGCTCTCTTTAAAATTTTCAATCATTATTTAGAAATCTAATGTTTCTAAATCTTGCTTTAGAAATTTAAAGAATACAAGGTATTAATTACCTAAAAATTTATGTCAAAATAAAAAATTCAGTTGTAATTAAAATATTTTTCTGTAAAAAATTAATTTCAAAATAGCTAAAGAATGATATTTAAAAAGATTAATTAACCATTTACACTATAAATTTAATTGTTAATTTGCAAATAAGAGATTCAGGAAAAATGGCAAGAATAATTAACAAAAAAATTAGACTTTTAAGATGGTTAAACTCTGGCATGATACTTCCATTTATCTTTATGGCTGCATCCTCATCTATTATTCTTTATGTTGTTTTATTTATCCTAATAAAATAGCTTTCTAATTTAAGCAGCTAAGTTTTCCTCATATTCAGACTTAATCATTGCAGCTTTTTTTAATAAACTAACTACTTCTTTTCTTCCAACTGCACTATCAGCTTGGCGCATTATTTCAGCATATTTTTTATTTATGTTTTTCATAAATAGTTTTAATTTAATCCAAAATTACAGCACAATAAAATGGTGTCAATCGTAAATAAGTCTCATATATTATTTATTTAATTTTTTTGCAGAATTAAAATTTCTCATTTATTATCCTTAAAGTTTTTTTAATTGATTATTCCAAAGATTCATAAATATCAAAATTAACAACCATCATAATTAAGCAATATTAAAGGATTTAAAAACATAAAATAAACCTCCTATTAGGATCAATATTGCTGCTCCATAAAAAAGAAAAGGGATAATTGGATATTTATACAATGTAGACCTTACTTTTTGTTGTATGGCTTTTTTATCAAGTTGAGGCAACTTTATATCTTCAGTTTTTTCTCTAGGCGGGATACCTAAATTTTTTCTTCTCTTTGCCTCTCCCATAATTAATACTGAGGTATTCCCATAAATTTTAAATAATTGTTATCAGCTAAATCTAAAATTTGATTCCATTCTTCATGAGATGTTTCCAAATTATTTTTAAAATCTTTTTCAAATTTAAGAATACATCTTTTTTCTATATTTTCTGGAGAATTGTAATTTCTTAAAAAAGAAACACTCAAATACGATAATGATGAAAAAACTATAATTATTTTAGCAATCCTAAAATTGTTCATAATCTTAGATGATATTGCCTTATAAATAAATAAGGTACTTATTGGTTTTATAATTAATTTAATCTATTAAAATCAATTATCAAATGATAAATTCTGTGAATCTCAACCATTTGCCTATTCAAGATTTGGTTGTTTCAGGGTTAATAATCTTAATAATGTCGACGATTATTGCCAATATTTATGACCCATTATTAGGAATAACTTATGCATTTGGGAATATACTTACTCTTACTTTTTTAAGCTGGTTATACAAAGAGACATGGAGTGATCCAAGGAAATAAATCTAATTAAGAAAAAAGATAAATAAACAACTACTTCTGTATTTTTAATTTTGACGAATACTTTAAATTAACAATGTAAGTTGCAACAAGAGAAAGTATCAAAAAAAATAATAAGCTTTCCAAGGTAGATTGGGGCATAACCATGAGCAGTACTAAAAATGATATATCTTTAGAGAAACGAATTTTGAAAAAAAATCAACCCTTTCATTATTTTTAGTATTCAAATAATAAAATAATTAACCAATTACAAGTCCTTTTTCAAGAAGTAAATCGAAGACCTCCACACTTTTAGTTTTCCCAAATTTGGGTGGCTTATGTAAATCTAATATTTCAGCAAGGCACATAATCCAATAAGTATCCTTTTTTAAATTTAGACCTTCGCAAATATGGGTAGGGGCTGATTTCAAACAGCCAAATTCTGTTGATATATTTATGTTCATGATTTGAGTTTCAAGTTCCAAACTTAAAAGTTCTATTTCTTGCTCAGAAAGGGATGTCCCAAAAGAATATGATTCAATTAAAAGTTGATAATTCATAAAAAATTTATTTTTTCAAGAAATCCATCGAGTTATTTTTGTACCCTCATAAATATGCCCTGAAGCTTCAACAATAGGTTTTGTTTCAGGATTCATAAAAATATCGTACATAACATTTTCTGGTCCTTGAAAAATTACAGTTGCCCTTTGAGGATCATCTAATGATTTACCAATATAAAATGTTTTAACTCCCATTTCTTTAAACATCGATTGCTGTTCCTCAGCATTCATATGAGATTCATATTGTTCAAACGTATTACTTAGTTTAAAATCTAGAATAGTTGTTTCAATAGTAATAGCATTAATAGGATTTTTCTTAGATTTTAAATCTTTTTGCAAAAAAAATATTGAATAAAGATTAGTTTTTATTAAGCAATGCATCCCTTATAAAAAAATATATAAGATATATTTAGGTGTTGAATTTAAAGAAATTACTACAACGCAATCAAGAATATATTACAAATTTGATGTCAACCAAATCTGATTCACTAAAAGAAAAGCTTATAGAAAATTTTTCTGATTTTTCTAAACTATCTGACTATTCTTTTATGAATTATCTTAGAGCAGATCCTCTATCAACAAAAGATGGAAATGATCATAAGCCGCGTTCAGTATATTCAGGTCATTACGTACCAGTTGTTCCAACTGCTATTCCAGAACCAGAATATATTTCCCATAGCAACAAACTTTTTAAAGAACTAAGGCTAAGTTCAGAACTTACTAAAGACAAGAATTTTTGTCGTTTTTTCTCAGGTGATATTTCTGTTGCTAATTATCCAATGAGTCCTGTTGGTTGGGCAACAGGTTATGCATTATCAATTTACGGGACTGAATATACCCAGCAATGTCCCTTTGGCACTGGCAATGGTTATGGCGATGGCAGAGCAATTTCTGTTTTTGAAGGTTTATTCAATGGGAGAAGAATGGAAATGCAACTTAAAGGAGGAGGTCCAACTCCCTACTGTAGGGGAGCAGATGGTAGAGCTGTCTTAAGGTCCAGCGTACGAGAATTTCTCGCACAGGAATTTATGGATGCCTTGGGAATCCCCACCTCAAGATCTTTAACACTTTATGTCTCACGTTCAGAAATAGTTAGAAGACCGTGGTATTCCAAAGGGTCGAGATATTTTGAACCTGATATCATGATTGATAATCAAGCGGCAATTACTACGAGAGTCGCTCCATCTTTTTTACGTGTAGGCCAGATTGAACTTTTTGCAAGACGAGTTCGTAATAATGCGCATGATGAGGCCCTCAATGAACTAAAGATGATAGTTCAACATCTAATTGATAGAAATTATAAAGATGAAATTGAATATGAAATTTCAATTGAAAGTAAAGTAATAAAACTGGCTTCTTTATACAGATCAAGACTTATATCACTTATAGCCAACTGGATGAGAGTTGGTTATTGCCAGGGTAATTTCAATAGTGATAATTGTGCTGCTGGTGGTTATACCTTGGATTATGGCCCCTTTGGATTCTGTGAATTATTTGATCCAAGATTTCAACCATGGACAGGTGGAGGTGAACATTTCTCATTTTTTAACCAGCCTTCTGCAGCGGCAATCAACTTTAAAACATTCTGTTCATCTCTTAGTCCGTTACTTTCACGAAGCAAACAAGATCAAGAAAAGTTAGATCAAATCGAAAAGGATTTTTCTGAATTAATGAATAAGGAATTGATGAAAATGTGGGCAAACAAGCTTGGTTTAGAACATTACACCGAAGCTCTAATAAATGATTTTTTTAATCTCATGGTCATTTCAAAAGCAGACTATACAATCTTGTTCCGCAAACTCTCTGAAATCCCTGATAACTTAGATTCTTTAAAAGACTGTTTCTATTTACCAATTAATGACGAGCTCAATAATAGGTGGGAAGTATGGCTTCAAAACTGGCAATCAATCTTGAAGAAAGAGGGAAATATTAAAGCGAAATCAGCATCAATGAAATCCCTTAATCCAGTCTATACTTGGCGCGAATGGATGGTCGTTCCCGCATATGAAGAAGCTGAAAAAGGAAATTACAAAAAAATAAAAGAGTTACAGAATGTCTTTAGCAATCCATATATAGAACAATCCTCAGAAATAGATCAAAAATATAATCGACTAAAGCCAAGCCAGTATTTTAACTATGGAGGAGTATCTCACTACAGCTGTTCTTCATAAAAGTTTAATCCTCATACTGATAGAACAACTTTGAGAAAAATCTTATTTATTTATGGCCGTAGGCATTCCAACTACTGATACAACTCCCACATGAAGTATGGCAGGCTTCTTCCCAACATTTTTCACATAGTGGGGGCCCCCATTATTACTCTCTATGAATGCATCACCTGCTTTAAAGAAATTAATTTCTTCACCCCTAACATGTTTTAGTCTTCCTCTAGTGACATAAATCAACATTGGGGCAGGATGAGTATGAATTGGAGTTTTCAAGCCAACTGGAATCTTTACTTTTAAGAGTCTTAATTCAGGCTTACCCTCGAGATAATTAAAGTTTTTACCACTATGTCCTTTTGAACTTTGAATAATAGGTATAACTTCAATCTTTTCTTCAGCAAAAGAAGTTTGTGGTAAAGCTAAAGTCCCAATAAAAAGGAAGCAAAATGGAAAAATTTTTTTTAATTTCATTAGATATTTGATTTTCACCAATATATAGGTATTTTGCAAAAATAATAACTAATTTATTTTTTATATAACTTTTCTAATTGCTTAATTTCCTCTTTTAAATCCTTACCTCTCTTATTTAATTTATTATTTTGAATAACTATTGGGATAATCCACCAGGCTTGAAGACCTAAAAAAATAAATACTAGAATCAATAGTTCAAAAGTTCCAGGCTGCATTTGATAAATTAACCTTATCTGTAAATACTAATATTCTAAAAGCTATTAAATATACATGAGATTTACAATATTTCTAGGCTGCCTCTAATTCAATATTAAGTTCAATACCTTTTGATATTATTGCTTCTTTGAAGTCAATCAGTTTGCCTATAATTTTTTGCTTCTCCTTTTCAGTTTTATACACATCCTCCACAACCTCCTGCATTGCAAGTGTTACTTTTTGTAGTTTGATCTCTAAATCTTCCCTGTAATTCATAAGCTCAACTTTATTATCTTTTTTATTAAAAAACAAAATAATTTTTAGTAAATAAGTACATTACCCTAAAAGGATTGACAGCAAAACAAAATGAATATAATTTATAGTACAAATGTATTAATATTTAAATTGCCTATTAAGGTGAAAGTATGAAGCCTAATTACTCATTTGGCTGTAGCACTAGCAAGCCAATCGGATGTCTACTAAACCCCGAAGGCAGCAGAATGATCTTTTTCGAAGAATGCAAAAATTCTCCTAAACCTAATTTAAAAATTCATACTCATCTTTTCTACACAAATCACCTTGGAGAACCAGGAGGGTACAAATCCTCTGAAAAACTCAACATAGATTCAGCCTGGGAAAAGTGGCACGAACTTCACCAAAAAGGGTGGACGGAAGTATCTCACAATTACGGATAAGTAATCCCTTCAATAAAAGGATTTTTTGTTTATTTGAAAATTTTCAATCCTATTGATGGATAACTATAAATTAAATCAGGGTTTGAAAACAATGTAATCGTAGATACCAAAAGCTTTTTCATTAATTGATTATAAATAAAAGTACGAGTTAACCCGTTCCAATTTGTTAACTCTGAGGTTTTAACCGTTGACTCCTTATCTACTTCTAGTTTTGACTCGCTAGATTCAAGATTCAAAAACGGTATTTATATAACCTAAATTATGGAAAAAAAAATCGCAAAGAAATACGCCGATCTTTTAGTCGAGGCTGATAAATCAACTGGCAGAAAAGAAACTTTGTCATTAATTAAACAAGCAACAAAATTAAAAATCAAACTTGATCAATACGAAATGATTTAGTTTCTTAATGATCGATCGGCGATTCAAGATGAGATGCAAACTAGCTTCTTTTTTTATCTTGCTATACAAATATTAAGAGATGGCTTAACTTCTCCTGCTTCAATAAAATATTGTGGAATTAACTGAACTAATTAAGGATTACGTTGCTACAGAATTATTATCAAGTATTGAAATTGACTTTCTTGAAGGAGAATTATGGGAAACTACTCAACATATCGCAGAAATAAATACAGTTATCAAAGCTCCAAAAAATATATGTATAAAATTAGGACTAGATGAAAAATCATCTTGGCATCTATGTTGTGCAGCCGTTCTTGACTCCTCAAGACCATTAAATAATGGACAAAATAGAGTTGATAATTTAAAGAAATTAATTAATCAATATGAAATTAGCTACATTTAAAAAAAGACTAAATGATACGTTTACTTATTGCATCAATTATTTTTTTTATTCCGCTAGGAGGTTTTGCTGATGAAAGGCAAAGAGAAATTGAGAATGAAGCCATAAATCTTGTAATTAAAAAATATGGGAAAGGCTTAGAAAATAGATTAAAAGGAACGGGCGAAACTCCCAGTTATCGAAGTTGGTATGAAAATGATTGTTTTGTAAGCATTGCAGCAGGTACATACCAAGAAAATACTTGGTCGGCAATGAAATGGTTTAGCGTTAATGTCTGTTCTGAATCAGCTGAAATAATGGAAAGTGAATGAAGGAAATAAGACGCCTATTAGTTTTGCAGCATTTAGAAATAGAGGGGCCAGGTCTTTTTGAACAATTTGCTAAAGAAAGAGATTTGAAAATCGAAATTTTTCGTTTAGATAATAAAAATATTCTGCCGCAAACAAAAAAAGGTGACTTAATTTTAATTATGGGTGGACCAATGGGAGTTAAAGATATTGGAAGCGACAGATATCCATGGCTTAAGTTAGAAAGAGATTTTATAAAAAAAGAATTAGAAAATGAAAGACCTATAATCGGTGTTTGCTTAGGTGCTCAGTTGCTTGCGAGTGCGGCTGGAGGAGATGTAGAAATTCTTAAAAATGGATCACCTCCAAAAGCATTACCAGAAATTGGATGGTCTCAAATTTTTATTAATAAATCAAATAAAAACTTTAAAGCACTGTTTGAAGACCCTTTTCATGTACTGCATTGGCATGGAGATAGGATTTTATTACCTAATAAAGCAGTACTCATTGCTAGTAGTGCGCGTTGTAAGGAGCAGTTTTTTAGGATTGGTAAATTTGCTTACGGACTGCAATTCCATATAGAGACAACGGAAAGAATGATAAATAAGTGGATTAAAGAAGATAAAGAATTTGTCTATAAAGGATTGGGCTCAAATGGTCAGGAAATTTTAAAACAAGAGAATAAAAAATATATTGATAAAACTTTTTTTAAAAGAAAGCTTCTAATAAGTAAATTATTTGAATTATTAGATAATTAAAAAGGGAATAATAATCCAATAAAAAAGGGCTTGATAAAGCCCTGAAAAAATTTGAAAAGGATTTTTACTAGAAAATACCTGGAAGAATTTGACCAGTAAAATAATAAGCCCCTACAAGAGCAAACATTCCAAGCATTGCGGCTTTACCATTAAGCTTTTCAGCTTTTTCGGTCATGATTTTTTTTGCGAATTCCATAATTATTCGAAATAGATTTATATCCTTAAATTAATTATTCCCAAAAGTTAATTGATGTAGTATTTCATACCTAAATCACTTTTTTCTTAGAATTTAATTTTTAATTTATTTTTTATTTAATAGTACTAGAAGTTTAAGAACCTAAAAGAGCTTTGCACTCCAGCATTTCTTTAGCAGCAGCTGATTTATTTGATCTCAATGAAATTATATCCGCTAAAAAGTTTGCATCATCTTTTACTCCACAAAAACGTCCTGAGCCCCATGTATAAAGCCAAGGCAAACCAATAAAATACAACCCAGGAGATTGTGTCACACCTCTTTCATGAACGGGGATACCAGTTCCGTCAAAAACTGAAATATCTACCCAACTAAAATCACTTTTATAACCTGTACACCAAATCACTACTGCTAAGTTTTTGCACTCAAGTTGAGTGCCTTTGACATCTTCAGTTGGTTCCCAACATGGAGTATATATTTCATCTTTAGGAGCTTCTATATTATTTTTTGAAATCCACTCATCAATACTATTCCTTATTCTACAGTAAACAGAATCTGCTCCATCAAGATTTTTAGAAAGATCATTTGAAAATTGAATATTATCAATTGTTATCTCTTTAAGTCGCCCATGGAGATTCATACCTTCTTTGGCTCTCTTTCTAAGATCTATTTCTCTTCCATTATCTCTTCCAGTTAGGTAATGATTAGTTTTATTCCTTACACTTTTAGGATCATCGTGCTCACCAATAGGCATTGAATAATAACCCATTCTGTCAAGCCAATCTACAACATCTCTTCCTCTATAAATTCTGGGAGATCTTGGAGCACTCCCAACACTTAGATGAACTTTTCTTTTTTCAAAAAATAGATCTTCAGCTATTTGACAACCTGATTGACCACTGCCAACAACTAGGGCAGGTCCATCTGGTAATGAATTTGAATTTTTATATTCTCTCGCATCAATTTGCAGGATATTAGTTGGTAATCTCTCAGAAAGAGGATGTCGGTTCGGAACATGATAAGCTCCAGTTGCTATAACAACTTGATCTGCTTCAAAATTTCCACGGTTAGTTGAAATAAAATATTTTTCATTTTTTTTAACTAAATGTTTTACTTCAATCCCTTCAAGAATATCAGCCTTTACAAATTCAGAATATTTCTTTAAATACTTAACTATATTTTCTTTATCCATAAAACCGTTAGGATCTTTGCCAGAATAT
Organism: uncultured Prochlorococcus sp.; assembly: GCA_902595175.1. GTDB lineage: Bacteria > Cyanobacteriota > Cyanobacteriia > PCC-6307 > Cyanobiaceae > Prochlorococcus_A. The sequence goes on from CACJPB010000010.1 coordinate 31,715, forward strand.
TGATAATCAGGAAGTGTGCATTGCCAATTTGGAGTCACAAGGCAGAAAGAATCCCAACGTTGTTCTTTCCAAGAAAACCCTACATAATTTTTTTCTAAGATAAGAGGTTTTATCCCTTTTTTTTGTAGTGAATGAGCAATAGACAACCCTGCTTGTCCGGCACCAATAATAATGACAGAACATTTAGCAGAAATTTGACTTAAAAATTTTTCAGCCATCTTTTTCGTTATTATGTGAATTCTGTCATATTTATGAGATTCAATTTGTTATCAAACTCACTAAAAAATTTTTTGATCTGAAATCTTAAGTTAACAAATTTGGTGATATCGGTTACATTCTTTTTGAAAATCAAGTCAGAAAATAATTTAAGTTTTTTATAAATTTTCATGCCATCCGTAACTCGTCCCGCGAATCAGCCTGGAGAATTCTTAGTTGATTATGAAGAAAAAGTATTCCCAGATGTCAAAGCCGAACCAGGTGAGAAAGCCTTACTAACTTTTCATACTGTCGCTTTTGAGGGATCTATTGGTCTTGTTAATCTTTTGCAAGCTAGTCGTCTTATAAACAAGGGTTTTGAAACTTCAATATTGCTATATGGTCCTGGAGTGACATTAGGACTACAAAGAGGCTTTCCAAAGCTTGGAGATGCAGCATTTGATGGTCATTTAAATTTTAATGCTCGCTTAGAAAAATTTATGAGTCAAGGCGGAAAAGTTTATGCCTGTCGATTTGCATTACAAGCTTTGTACGGACATGGAGAAGGAGCTCTTACTCCGGGGATAAAACCAATAAGTCCTTTAGATGTTCTAGATATCGTTTTAATGCATCGCAAAGAGGGGGCATTTATTTTAGATACTTGGACTTTGTAAGACATAAGATCCAAGAAAATGACGAAAACATTTAAAGTAGCTGCTGCTCAAGTTAGACCTGTACTTTTTGACTTAAATGGTTCATTGAATAAAGTTCTTTTAAAGATCCAAGAGGCAGCTACAAAAGATGTAAAGTTGATAGTCTTTCCAGAAACTTTTCTTCCTTACTACCCATATTTTTCATTTGTAGAGCCGCCAGTTCTTATGGGTAAATCTCATATGAAGCTATATGAGCAAGCAGTAGAAATCCCGGGTTCAGTTACAGACATAGTTGGGAAATCAGCTAAAAAAAATAATATCCAAGTTCTTTTAGGGGTTAATGAACTTGATGGTGGAAGTTTGTACAACACTCAAATTCTTTTCAACGAAGTAGGTGAAATTATTCTAAAAAGAAGAAAAATAACTCCTACGTTTCACGAAAGAATGATTTGGGGTCAAGGCGATGGTTCTGGCCTAGAAGTTGTAGATACTCAACTTGGCAAGATAGGATCTTTGGCTTGTTGGGAACACTATAACCCTTTAGCTAGATTTGCTCTTATGGCTAAAGGGGAACAAATACATTGTGCACAATTTCCTGGTTCATTAGTTGGTCCAATATTTACCGAGCAAACTGCAGTCACAATGAGACATCACGCTTTAGAGGCTGGATGTTTTGTGATTTGCTCAACAGGATGGTTAGATCCAGAAGATTATGAAAAGATAACGTCCGAAACCAACCTTCACAAAGCATTTCAGGGAGGATGTCACACAGCAATTATCAGTCCAGAAGGCAAATATTTAGCAGGACCACTTGATGAAGGAGAAGGATTAGCAATAGCAGAAATTAATTTATCACTGATTACTAAAAGGAAAAGAATGATGGATAGTGTTGGTCACTACAGTCGTCCAGATCTTCTTTCTCTAAAACTAGATACATCCCCTAACAAGGTATTTGAGATGACAAATAAGAAAAATTCCATCCCAAAAGATCTAAGTGCAAAAGACTATTTAGAGGAAATCAATCATGTCTGAAATAGGTAAAATTATTACTGATTTGCAAGTTAATGGGATAAGTTCAACTCCCAAAAAGGGCAACAGAGGTAGGAAAGGAGGAGCTGGTCCATCGGATCATAGAGCTTTAACAATTGAAGGAAAGACTGTAATGGTACCCGTTTATAATCACGTATCTAAAAAGTCTAATTATCAACTTTCAGAGGAGTCTGACGGACAATTTATTCTCCAAAATAGCGAAGATTCAAACATCAAGGAATTATCTACAACAAAAGAACCAAATTTTTATTCTTTAAAAACAAAAGATGGTATACCTTATAAATCGATTGCTCTTCTTCATAGCAAGGATGTATTAGCCACAACTATTCTCCAAAAATGTATTCGTTTCAGAAATAGAGAAGAATCTTGCCAGTTTTGCGCAATAGAACAATCTTTGAAAAATGAACAAACCATCGTAAGAAAAACTCCAGATCAAATTGCTGAAGTTGCAGAAGCAGCTGTAAGACTTGATGGAATAAAGCAATTAGTAATGACAACAGGGACCCCCAACACTAGCGATAGGGGAGCAAGAATAATGTCAGAAGCCGCAAAGGCAGTTAGGGCTAAAGTTGATATTCCAATCCAAGGTCAATGCGAACCTCCTGATGATCCTATTTGGTTTCAAAAAATGAAAGACTCAGGCATAGATAGTTTAGGCATGCATTTAGAGGTTGTAGAGGAGGAGATAAGAAAAAAAATTCTTCCCGGCAAATCTGAAATTCCTCTTGAAAGATACTATAAATCCTTTGAAGAAAGTGTCGCAGTATTTGGAAGGGGAGAAGTTTCTACATATTTATTAGCAGGATTAGGTGATAGCAAAGAATCTCTAATAAATTGCAGTAAAAAATTGATATCTATAGGAGTTTATCCTTTTATAGTTCCATTTGTGCCAATAGCAGGAACTCCTCTAGAACATCATCCCTCCCCAAGCACTGATTTCATGATTGATATTTATCAATCAGTCTCGCATTTACTAAATGAAGGCAACATAAAATCTGATGAAATGTCAGCTGGTTGTGCCAAGTGCGGTGCCTGCTCAGCTTTATCCCTATTTGAGAGTTAAAAAATTATGTTTTTTATTGACCCCTCAAGTAAGGATATTGGCAGAAGCTTTAGCTCTGCGCCATACTATTTCACACCCTCTGTAAGATCAGGTATCGGGATTGAAGCAGAAGATTTCATGCTATCTCCAAATTCAAATTCAGAAAACTTTTCATTTCATTTGCTTGAAGAGAATTCTCCCCTTATCAAAGACTACTGGGGATTACGAAAAAAAATATTTTGCGAGGAACAAAATATTTTTACTGAATCAGATATTGATGAAATTGATCAAGTTGCGTACCCAATAGTTTCTTTGAATTATGGATATGGCGATAAAGAGAGAGTCGTTGGCGTCGTAAGAATTTATGAAACAGAAAAAAGAAAATGGTACGGTGGAAGACTAGGTGTTGATTCTAGTTTCCGTAAATTTAACCAAATAGGAAAAGGATTGATCTGGAAAGCAGTCACTACAGCAAATGGATGGGGATGCGATCAATTTTTAGCCACCGTTCAGATACAAAATGTAAGTTTTTTTAGACGACTTAAATGGAATTCAATTAAACAAATTGAAATCAAAGGAATTAAACATCACTTAATGGAGGCTGACTTAAATTATTACAAGCCTTCAAAATTAATCAGACTAGGCTCATATCTAGTGGGAAGTGACCACAAAAAATGTTAGATAAACTTATTAAAAAATTGCAAACTCATAGTGGTATTGAATCTAAAAAAGATATTCAAAGTGCGGCAAAAACTTTCTCACACAGCCCGTTCAGTGAACTTGGTAAATCTGCAATGCTTGGAGATGATGCTGCAGTAATCCCTAAACAATCAGGTTTGTTATTAATGGCAAGTGAGGGAATCAGTCCAAGCTTAGTAGATAAAGAGCCTTGGTTCGCAGGCTGGAGCAGTGTATTGGTAAATATCAGTGACATCACTGCGATGGGCGGTAAACCTTTAGCTTTAGTTAACAGTATTTGGAGTGACAAAAATGATTTCGAAAAACATAATCAAATTCTTTCTGGTATGAATTTTGCCTGTGAAAAATTCAATGTCCCAATGGTTGGAGGTCACTCAAATCAAAAAAGTCCTTATTCTGCTTTATCAGTATCAATTCTTGGACTGGTAGATGGTCCTATTCTTTCTTCAAGATTCGCAGAGTCTAAAGATCAATTATGGATAATAGCCAACAAAGATGGATGCTTTTTTAAAGATTATCCCTTTTGGGATGCGGCTACGAAGTCATCTGCAACTTTACTTAGAAAACATTTTTCATTGATTCCGTTTCTTGCTAAAAAAAATATTATTCATGCAGCCAAGGACATAAGCATGGGCGGCATAACAGGTACTGCAGTTATGTTTGCTGAATCTGCTGGAAAAACAATTGTAATTGATCTTGAGAAAATTCAACGCCCTGAAGGAGTAACAGAATTCGACTGGCTTACTTGTTTCCCCAGCTATGGATTTCTTTGTGCTATCAAGCCATCTAAAGCTCCTTTTTTAAAGGAAGCTTTAGGAGCATATAAAGAACTAATTTGCTGTCATGTCGGCAACTTTAAAGATGGGAATAGCAGTGTTTATATCAAAAATTCAAATGGAGCGAAATTGCTTTGGGAAGAAGATACCCCTCTCACTGGATTTACTCATGCAAGTTAAATCAATAATGCACCAATCAATTAAAATTTTCATATAAAAATAAAGGATACTAATTTAAAAATGCCTGAAATCAATTTTCAAATAAATTTACCTGACGGTAAAAAAACATCTCTATATTCACCTTCTACAGTAATTTTAGAATATTTGAAACCTGGAGATTCTTTAAAAATTTCAGATTTCAAATCTCTTGCTATTCAAGCTTTGCATAAAGCTTCTGAAAAAGTGAGAGCAAAATATGGTTTTGCGTGTACAAGAACATTAGAAGAAGAAGAAAAAATACTAAGTTGGATTTCTAATTATGATCCTGACCAATTTATTTCAATATCAAAGGAATAAGCTATTCAGAATTGACTCTACTCAAGAATATAGAAGTCCAAATCAAGCATTTCCTGCTTAGACCGATATTTAAAACTTTTAAAGAATTTTTTGTTATCACTTAAACAGAATACTTGCCCAGCTTAAGATGCCAAGGGAATAAAAAAGCAACCCCCAAAAACAACTAATTAATAGTTTTTGTTACGTTAATGCTACATTTGTGTAGTATGTATCTTGAAAATAACTTAATATAAGCCTAATACTTTACATTTGTTAATAGTAGTGTTACATTAATTAACAATTACATAACTTCAATGGCTAATTCAAACGTTACTACTGAATCTGGTGGCAGACAGAATATGTTTCCTACTGAGACACGTCCTTACATAGATGAGTCTGTTTCTTACGACAGCTACCCACAAAATGCAGAAAAAGTTAACGGTCGTTGGGCAATGATTGGGCTTGTTGCGTTAGTAGGAGCTTACGTTTCTACCGGACAAATTATTCCTGGCATTTTTTAATGAGTCCTCTTTCGGGTTTCTTAGCCGTAATTGTATTCTTTACAGCCATCCTCGTTGCTTATTTAACCAAGCAATTTCAAAGCGAAAATTTAAACTATTCATCTTCTAATCAAATGAAAAACACAAACACAAAAGTCAAAACAATCGAAAAAGAAAAAGTTGTTGCTGAAACTCTTAACGGCAGATTCGCAATGCTTGGATTAATTGCTGCTGTTGGAGCATACCTAACAACAGGTCAAATAATTCCTGGTTTCGTTTAAAAACCTACTATTTAACATTTCTACAAATTATAAAATGGAAAATTCAAAAACAACTTATTGGCAAAATGCCGAGAGAACTAATGGCAGAATGGCAATGATGGGCTTATTTGCATTAGTTGTAAATTATGGCTTATTCGGATGGATAATTCCAGGAATTTTTTAAAATGAATTTAGGCTTACTTTTTCTTAAAGTAAATACTTTGGGAGTTATAACTCTTTCTGAGCTTGATTGGATAACTAACCATCAATCTGAATTTTCAAGGTTAGATATGGCTTTAGTTATTAAAATCGGCCGTCTTATGGATTCTGGAATAGTGGAAATTGATAATAGATTGCCTGTTTAATTTTTAAAAATGATCGTCATGAGTGTTTGTCAATAGGGATACTGACAAACACTTTTTTATCAGAAAAAATATTTGAAAAAAAAGAGATTGTTTCTTAGCTAAAAACGATCTCTCAATTACCTAATTCTTACATGTAGATTTCAAGTAAGCTTTCAGATTTTAACTGCTTTGTTTTTAGTAAATCCGTAAAAATGCTTTTGTAATTTATCTTTTTAAACCACCTCTTTTTATCCAAAGGAACCATGTAACCCAA
>CACJPB010000011.1 GCA_902595175.1 uncultured Prochlorococcus sp.
AGGGATTACGGTTGCAGTGGCAAAAGATAGAGCTATTGAATCATATATGCAAGTTGGAAAAGGTTTTGTTGTGAATATCTTAAGAGAAGATAACTATCAAAAAATGTTCAGACATTTTTTAAAAAGATTTGCCCCTGGAGCTGATAGATTTGCTGATGTAGATATAATTAGCAATATCGCTGAAGGCGGACCAGTTCTCTCAGATTCACTCGCCTTTTTAGATTGTAAAGTTAGTTCCAGACTAGAGACTCCAGACCATTGGATAATTTACGGAATTGTTGAAAATGGTAATGTTTCTGATCTATCATGCAAGACGGCTGTTCATCACAGAAAAGTTGCTAATCACTATTAATCATAATTTTAAATATAGTTTTTATTGAGCAATTGGTATCACTAACTTAATTTAGATAAATTATAGTTCCTAAATTAATTAAAAAAATTTAAATTCAAGTTATAACTAGCTTTTTTTTATTGTTGGAAATCAGTTGACAATTGATCACGAAAACTTAGTTAAAATACAACTATTTACACTCAGCATTTCCAATACCTGCTCCTAAAACTGCACCAAGAGGAATACTCCATCCATATGCATCACTTTTTGATAGAGATGCTGCGATTCCACCCCCAATCAATCCCCCTAAAGTTGTACTTACAGTACATTTTGGAGCAGTTTGATATTGAACATATGTACTTTGGGGTTCAGTCTTGCGAAGATAATGATTGAATACTTTGCGATGACTATTGCATGGAATAGAAACTTTCTCGTTAAAAGATGTGACATAACCAGGTGACATTAAATTGCCGGGAATATATTTTTCCCTGTATTCATAACGGAAACACCTGTTTTCATAAGCATATCCTTGTTGTGAATCATACGACTGACGATAACTTCGATATCCAATGCTCTCATAAGCATGGACTGGAAAAGACGCACCTAATAAAAAAGATACTATGAGAGTTTTCATTTTAAAAGTAAAGATATTTTAAGCAACTCACACACACATCCAAACAATAATTTATTTCTTTAAATATGAAACACGTAATATTATTCTTTGATAACTGTCACATGTGACAGTTATATTTTTGATTGAAGTTCGCAAATACTATATATTTATTAAAACATCAGATTAATTAATGAAGAATTTTGTTTATAAAAATAAATTGCTTTTTCTGATTAGTTTGATCACATTAATTCCGTTAATTATATTTGTTAATTCTAATTCTAGAAAGAAAGAACTATCTTCTACCGAATTTTGTATTAATAGATTTACTGATAATGGAATAGAAATTTATCCTGAATATAAAGCAGAAATTCTTTGTGATTGCTTGCAAAATAAAAAGAGTCTTTATGGATCTTCAGAAAGTTTTAAACTTATAAATAATTGCTTATTACTGCAAGGAAGACCTATAAACAATAACGGCGTAGTTTCATTAAAAAATTCTTATGAAGATTATTCCTTAGGTTTTGTTTTAAACAGTTTAGGACAAGATAATATTAGAGGTTCCTATGGAAGATATTTATCTATGACATTAATTCGAGAAAAGTTTATTCCTGGAAAACCTGGTTATACTCAACCTGGGAAAGAAGGTTATTATGTTCCAGGAAAACCTGGCAAAATAATTTGCAACTCTGGATGCAGTTTGATTAATTGTGCAGGCGGTCTTACTTATAATTCCTGCCGTGAAGTAGGAGGTACTCAAGGTTATTATGTTCCTGCAGTTGCTCCTCGCTATATACCTCCAGTTCCTGATCGTATAGATTTAATAAAAAATAAGTTAACTTTTGATTGTAAAGACAAAACTTTTGATATTCAAAATGATAGTAAAAATTGGGATAAAATTGAAAATGTTAAGGGTACTTATCTCGAGCAATTATTTTCATCTACTTGTCCTTTTATAAGTGAATTAAAAAAAAATTAATAAAATAAGGAACAAATAAAAAAATGTAGATTCTAGTTATAACTAGTTTTTTATTTATTATTAAACCGCTATTAAAATCGCATCGGACCGCTTTATCTTAAACGTCGGTTCTTTATTTATCTGGCAAACTGCCACATTAACAGTCTCAGTCATTGCGTGGACATAGTAAGATTAAGTTATCTCCTTACAAACCTCGTAATCAAAGTGTGTTAAAAATGGGGTGAAAAAACGTATTTGTATTGAAGATACGTACAATGTCGATTTCACACCTGTTTACCACTGGATAGTTACTATTCACTATTAGTAAATAAGTCTTTAAGATGCCAGAAATAGATATAAGCTTGCTAGCAAAAAATCACAACTTATCAAAATTTGAAATTACTGAAAATTTTACTTGCATTAGATTTCTTGACCATAATAAAGAACGATTTGAACTTGAGTTTAATCTCGAAAAGGGAACCTCTTTTAACACTTTTTTAATAAAAAATAATGAAGAACTTATTATTATTCATCCACCTGAAAAACAATATTCAGGCTTATTTAATGAGATAATTTCTAAATCTTTTCATCAATATAATTTAAAAAAAATTAACGTCATTTCTGGACATATCAATCCCCAAATTATAGAAACTATAAAAAACGTTAATAAGCAATTTCAAGACTTAACTATAACTTGCTCAAATCCTGGCTTTAAACTTATTAGTGAACTTTGGAATCAAAGAAATCCCAGCTTAAAAGACTTCGTTGAAATTCAATTACCCAAAATAAACATTGTTAAAAAAGAACTTAACTTAGATTTAAGTAACATTGCACTAGAGTTAATTCCTATTCCAACGGCACGTTGGCCTGGAGGCTTAATAATTTATGAACGCAATCAAGAAATACTTCTAAGTGAAAAAATTTTTTCTGCACATATTGCATCTGAATATTGGTCTGAGACAAATCGAGTTAGTACAGAAATTGATAGAAAACACTTCTATGATTGTCTAATGGCACCAATGTCTAATCAAGTGGTATCAATAACTGAAAAAATTGCAAATTATGACATTAAGACTATTGCACCATTGCACGGTCCAGCTATCGAATATAGCTTAAAGAGCTTTTTAAATGACTATATTCGATGGGGTGAAAATCTCTCAACAAATAATCCTAAAATCGCTCTTATTTATGCAAGTGCTTATGGAAATACAGCCTCCATAGGCGATGCTTTAGCCAAAGGGATAAATAGAACTTCTGTTGAAGTAGAAAGTATTAATTGTGAATTTACATCAAATGATGTACTTATAAAGTCCATCCAAAATGCTGATGGATATTTAATAGGATCTCCCACACTTGGGGGGCACGCCCCAACGCCTATAGTAAGTGCACTAGGTACATTGTTGTCAGAAGGCAATAGAGATAAACCAGTTGGGATTTTTGGTAGTTTTGGCTGGAGTGGCGAAGCGATAGATTTACTTGAATCGAAATTAAAAGATGGTGGTTTTCAGTTTAGTTTTGACCCTATAAGAATTAAATTCAGTCCAAATAAACCAAAAATTAAAGAGCTAGAAGAAATAGGAACTCATTTTGGAAGAAAAATTATAAAGAAAGCTAAGAAAAAATCTAGAAAAACAGATACTGGAATGATTACAAGTAAAACTGATCCAAAGTTGCAAGCTCTTGGAAGAGTAATTGGCTCACTTTGTATTCTAACTGCCTCTAAAGGAAAAGATGATAATAATATCAGAGGAGCTATGCTTGCATCCTGGGTTAGTCAAGCAAGTTTTTCTCCACCGGGATTAAGTATTGCAGTTGCAAAAGATAGATCGGTAGATTCTCTACTTCAAATTGGAGATTCATTTGCTTTAAATATTTTAAGTGAAAAAGATTTTAAAGAACCATTGAAAAGATTCACAAAATCTTTTTCACCAGGTGAAGATAGATTTAAAGGTTTAAATATTGAATTAACTCCTAATGAACAGATAATAATTCCTAACTCTTTAGCGTGGTTGGACGCATCTGTAAAAGAAAGAATGGAATGTGGAGATCATTGGGTAATATACGCTGAAGTACTACACGGTAATATACTAAAATCCGATTGTCTTACAGCAGTTCATCACCGTAAAACCGGTTCTAACTATTAAATTTATTTATCTTATTTATGACTGAATCTAAGGATCTAATAATTATTTCAGCTAGTTGTGGGAAAAATCTAGAACTTTCTGAAAAATTCCTTGAAAAAAGTAATGAACTTAAAATAAGTTCTGAAATTTTAGATCTTACCACCCTTAATATTCCATTATTTAATCCAAGAATTCACAGCAAAGAAAATATTCCAAATGAAATAAAAGAATTAAAGAAAAAGCTTTTCAAAATTAAAAGTTGGGTGATTTGTGCGCCTGAATATAATGGATCAATACCGCCAATTCTTTCCAACTTTATAGCATGGCTCTCTATTTCGGGAGATGACTTTAGAAATTTATTTAATGGTCAACCGATTGCAATTGCAACTTTTTCTGGTGGCATAGGGTTAGAACTGCTGACCTCATTACGAATTCAATTAGTACATTTAGGAAGTCAAGTTTTAGGGAGACAACTTTTGTCCTCATATAGTAAACCTATAGATACAAAAACTATTGAAGATATTATTCAAAGACTTTTACAAATGAAAAAATTAAAAACATAAACTATAAAACAAACAATTTATATCAATTTTTTTCATTCCAATATTTTAAAATTTCTTTGGCCATAGGAAGTGCATGTACAGAACCTCCACCTGGGGTATTTTGTGCAAAAGCAACTATAAGCAACTCACTCTTTTCCGAAGGAGAAAAACAAACGAACCAAGCGTGATCTAAGCCACCTTCGCCATCTTCAGCAGTTCCTGTTTTACCTGAAACTGGAGGTAAATTTGTAACTCCATAATTAATTGACACTCCTGTGCCAGACTCTACTACTTTCCTGAGACCATTTTTAATCAATTGAATATTTTGTGGATCAATGTCAATTGGAATACGTTTTTTATCTGAAAGACTTTTTACATCTTTTTTAGTCAAATGTGGAGTCACTAGATAACCTCCATTAGCAATCGCTGCATATGCTCTAGCTATTTGAATTGGAGTTACTTGAACAACAAATTGTCCAATAGACATACTCGCAATATCTTCTGGAACCCAAGGAGTTCTTCCTGGTTGCCCCCATCCTCTACCATCCTTAGCCCATTGACTACTAGCTACTAAGCCCATGTTTTCTTGTTCAGAAATTTCAATTCCAGATAAAGAATTAAAACCCAGCTTTCTGGAAATCTTATGAATTTCATCAACTCCCGCTCCATAACCTACTTGATAAAAAAATGTATTACTAGAAACTCTTAAAGCATCTTCATAGCCTATTACCCCAAAGCCTAAATCATTGTGCTCTCTAAAACATTGACTCCCATAAGTTATACATGGTTTCGTATCTAACATGGTATCTCTTGGAAATTTTCCACTTTCCAATCCGGCTAAAGCAGTAACAATTTTCCAAACACTTCCTGGATCATAAGCATTTAATGCCCTATTAAAAAGAGGTTTTTCAGGAGAATTAAATATGTAATTGTATTCTTTTTCAGACTTAAAATCCTTTGAAAAAAAATTCAAATCAAAATTAGGCCTACTAACCATAGCTCTTATTGCGCCATCTCTTGGGTCCATCACTATTATCGCTCCAGCTTTTTTGTCTTTGAGAACTGCCTCAGCAACTAATTGCAGATTAAGGTCGATTGTTAGTTTAATATCATTACCCTGTACTGGAGGTTTTGTACCCAAAGATCTTTGAAATTTTCCTACTGAATTTACTTCAACCATTTCTCCACCCCATTCGCCTCTTATAAAATCTTCGTAAACATACTCGATTCCTGTTCTTCCAATTAAGTCATTTACTTTATAACCCTTCTTAGATAAGAATTTATATTCTGATTCCGTAATTGGCTGAGTATAACCAATTACATGGGCAGCAAGAGATTTATAAGGATAATTTCTTATTAATTTGGTAGCTATTTCAAAACTACTTAAATTAACTTCATTTTCTTTGAATTTTATTAATTGATCTATACTCAAATCATCAAGAATAGTCACTGAAAGTTTTCGATTTTTTAGACCATAAGAATATTTTTTTTGAATGACATTACTATCAATATCTAACAAAAAAGAAATTCTTAATTTATGTTTTTCCCAATTGCTTTTATTAACAGATTGAGGCTTTATTATTAAAGAATATTTAAGTCTACTATCTGCTAAAACATAACCATTTTTATCTAGTATTCTTCCGCGTATTGGCTGTGAAGCAATAAGTCTGATCCTATTCTCATCTGACATCTTCTTAAAAGATTCATAATTTAAAAGTTGTAAAAAAATTAACCTAAATAGAATCAATAAAAAAGAAATAGAAGAAAAAATGAGTATGACTAAAGGTTGTCTCCTTAAAGAAATAGGTTTTTTATTAGAACTTGTTTTTATCAAAAATATAAAGTTTATTTAAATATTGTTTTTTCCAATAAAGCAATAGTTGATTTTATCTTTTTAAGTCTAGTGTTTAAATCTTTATAATCACTATTTTCATTATTATGATTAGATTCATGTTTTTCAATATTTTTTGAATTCAAATTTTCACGCATAAAACTTATACTTTTTTAAGTAATTTTTAATTAATATTATTTTAAATAAAAAATTTATTTTTTCAAAATTATTTTTACTTAGATCTTAAAAAATATAAAAAAAAGTTAATTTAATTGATCTATATTTTGTTCAAAATAAGGATTACAACTATTCTTTGATATTCCCAAAGACCATCCAATAAATGAAGAAATAAATATCGTGACTATTAGTGGCAAAATGGCTTGTTGAGTATTTACAAGACTAAACCATTCCTTCCAACTGCTAAAAAATCTTTCTCTTTGAAATTTTCTTTTTTCATTTTCTAATAATCTGGCTTTTTTGGCGAAAGTTTTTGTCACCCACTTTTCAAAAGGGATTTTTTTTATAATCGCCATTTTTCTCTCTACTTCTAATAATTGTCCGGAACTAAGATAAGGATGAAATGTACTTATCAATTCGAGAGTTTTTAAAAACATCTCAACAGTTGCATCTTTTATAAGCTTTTGCTCATGACTTAAATCAGCCCACTCTATCTCTGGATAAAAACGGTTCCTGTTTGGTGCAATTTGATCTTCGGACATTTGACCAGGTTCTCTAAGCCATCTATTGGTATTTTCATCAAATCTCCGCCAATATAAAAAAGGATTAATAAAAATTGTTTTACCAGATACCTTGACTACATCTTGTTGCAGATGATTAGTTATCTTTCTTTCAGAATTTTTCGATTTTATCAAAAGTCTAAATTAATAATCTAATTAAAGATTATCTTTTATTTATTATTTTTCCAGAAAAATAAAAAGTTATCCCATTAATATTAATTTATCGACAACTGCCAACGCCTCTTTAAATAATTACAGTATTCACAATTTAATGAGGGTTTGGGGAAATTTTCCGAACGTAATAAATTTACCGTATCAATTATCTTATTTTCTACCCATGAAGTAGAACAATCTAATTTAATTAGATGTACGTCAAAATTTAATTGATTATTAAAAAACTCTTGATTTTTCTTGCCATTAAAATATAAAAGATAAGCTTCTTTAGCCACTTGAAAACCATTTTTTTTAAACAACCACTGATACATTTCTAACTGTCTTTTATAAGCTTTTGCATATTCATATTTATTAAAAGTCTCAGACCAATCAAAATTATTTCTAGATGTTGCTTTTACATCAGCAATAATAAGATCACCATTTTTTTTCTGCCAAATATCATCTACAGCTCCACCAAAGTCATAGTTGTGTTCGATTGACTTATATCTTATCCCTTGAAAATTACTTCTCCAACGTTCTAAATCTTTGTGTTTGAAAGGCACAGCATCAATTCCATATTCAATAAATAAAGGATGCGGCTCCTGAATTTTTCTATAATAATCAAATTCATTTTTACATAAATTATCTACAGCTATATTTAAGGTAAATGGTAATGATGGCGGTTTTATTTGATATTTTTTGTCTAGTACACAACATCTTGGACAACTAATATATTTCTCAACTGTAGATCGACTTAATTTAATAATATCGGACATTACGTTTAAAATCTCATTTACAAATTTCTTACTTAAAAAACTTTAGATTTTTTGAAAAATTTGAAAACTTACTCCCACTCTATAGTACCGAGAAATAAGGCAGTCATAAACGTAGTGATACCAACATGTTTGAACCCATAATAACACACATTTTCCTGAGGGAAACCTGAGGGAAACCAATTTTTAGATCGAGTCTGTTTAATAAAAACTAAAAATTAATTACTCAGTCACAGTAAATTAAACAATTCTGGTTAGTCGGATGTTCTCTACATTCCTTATCCCAAAAATTTTGGAATTCTTGAGGGCACTGCTCTAATTCTTTTGGAGTCTCGTTCAAGTTTAAACCTGCATAATTAAATGCGGTTAGATATCTTGGAAGAACATTGAATTGATTGAATAGTTTCATAAGACCTCCTAGATCTATACCTATATTGTCCTCCTTTTTTCTTGAAATTCATAGGGTATTAATACCCGAGTATTAGTGCTTTATGGTTTGTGCGACTATCTTTTTCTATTCAGCAGTAGTAGAAATAATTCAGGAGTCAAAAGCACTTCATCGACTTTGTGGACAGCGAGGTGCATAAGACTCGAAGAGGGCAAACAAATGCCCTCTTATTTTTTTAAATAAATTTTGCTCCTTTTTTCAGATTATGTCTCGCACATAAAAGTTGAATATTAGATGCTACTTTTGATGATCCTCCTTTTGAAAAAGGAAGAATATGATCAAAATGTAAATTATCGCTTGAACCGCAAATCCTACATTTACCCCTATCACGCTCATAAACCTCTTTTTGAACTTCACCAGGAATTTGTCTGTTGTGAAGCATATCTAAATATTCTTGATCATCTTGATTTAGATCTATTTTTGGTTTCAACAAAAACTTGAAAACTTTTCTTTTTTGATCATTTTTCTCATAAGCATCGATCAAATCATAAAAACCCATATCAACCCAAATACCTTTTCTCAATTTTCTATACACTTGAATCTGTGAAGGTTCTTTTACTCCGTGTTTATAATCGAGTGCTGCCTGAAAAAATTTACCATTTTCAGTTGGTATTCCTGAGGGTGTTAATAAAGATTGATCAACCAATTTTTTTTGGGGATTTAAATTTACAGGAACATCATGTCCCTCATATTCAATAACACCATCTTCCAAAATATGGTCATTATATAGAGCATTTTTTTGAGTTGACATCAAAACTACAGAATATGTTTTTTGTATTGCAAAGTTCATTCCCTTTTGTATCTGTTTACCGTTCTCTTTTATTACTAATTGGGTATAAGAAATAACTTTCATAATTTTTCTTTAACTGATTCAATCAATCCTAATTTCCTCTCATTCTTTGATTAAATTAAACTTGACTTCATAACGATAGAAATCAATATTCGGAGCAACCTTAAGAGCAAACTTTATCCTTAATTTATTAATAATATTAACCATGAAAGAATTTTTAGTTTAAACATTTTTCCTTTTTCAAACTCCCTCAAAGATGGTAAGAGTCAGATCAGAATATGGAGTTCTTAAAGGAATCATCTTTTGATATTCCTCTGATTCATATGCAGAAACGGCATCTTCTTTTGACGGAAATTCAATAATTACTGTTAGATGTCCAAGAGTACTTTCCTTCTCAATAGTTGCCAAATCTCTAGCAAAAAATTTTCCATTAACAGAAGGCAACCAACCTTGAAGTGCTTTTAAATAAGGTTGCATTCCTTCACCGTCTTTAATAGATCCTGTTGATAACCAATAACCTTTTGCCATTTTGAAAAAACTCTCTTTTATTATTATAGAAATTTGATAAATGGAATCTGGAAAAGATTAAAAAAATAATTAACTAAATTAAGCAACTTCGGGACACCAACCTTCACGAAGTTCTCTTCTTTTTACCCAGTATTTGCATCCTTTTATTAGATGATCTCCTTGAGGTATTAGTTTCTGGTGGACCGGACAAGTTAAAAGAGTCACGCATTGAACAGTACACGCATAACGGAAGTGATCACAGCACATACAAATCTTTGTTCTTTTCTTTCTTAATTGATTTTCTTCCCAATCATTGAGATAACCCCACTCTTCTTCGGCAATCATAATAGTAATACAGATGTACTACTAAGAATAATACAAGTGAAGGCACATTGGGAAGCAAATAAAATTACAACCTAAAAAGTAAAAAAATATTGTATTTTGAATACAAAGTGTAGAGAAATTTAAATCTCTACGATTTCTCTATAGAGACAGGATTTTCACTCCACGGGAAACCTGAGGGAAACCTCGCTGTTAAGATCCATTACAAATAGGAAACATAAATTCTGAGGGAAACCTGAGGGAAACCTACTTTTTGAGTCTATAACTGGGTTTATAACCTATTCTTCACTCCCACTCAATGGTTCCAGGAGGTTTGCTTGTAATATCATAAACAACTCTATTAACTGAACTTACTTCGTTTACGATTCTATTTGCAATCCTCTCCAAAATCTGAAAAGGAATTTTTGACCAATCTGCCGTCATACCATCTTCACTAGATACACAACGTAAAACTATTGGCCATGCATACGTCCTTTTATCTCCCATAACTCCCACAGTTTTAACAGGTAGCAATACTGCAAATGCTTGCCAAATATCATTGTAAAGACCTGCTTTTTTAATTTCGTCTCTTACTATCCAGTCTGCATCTCTTAAACAGTCAAGTTTTTCATTATTCACCTCTCCCAAAATTCTTATAGCTAATCCTGGGCCTGGGAATGGATGCCTTTTTATTATTTCATCAGGCAAACCTAAAGCAGCGCCCACTTTTCGGACTTCATCCTTAAAAAGTTTTCTTAAAGGCTCAACTAATTTAAATTGTAAATCTTTTGGCAGTCCACCCACGTTATGATGACTCTTTATTTTTACAGCTATTCTTTCACCAGTCTTGGGATCAATATTAGTACCAGCACTTTCAATAACATCAGGATAAAGAGTACCTTGAGCTAAATACTGGAAAGGTCCCAATCTATTGCTTTCTTCTTCAAATACCCTAATAAATTCTTCGCCTATAATTTTTCTTTTTTGTTCTGGATCAGTAATCCCTTTTAATTTGGCAATAAACCTTTCCCTTGCGTTTATATATTCCACTTTTATGTGAAATTTCTTATCAAAAAAATTCATTAAAAATTCTGGTTCACCTTTTCTCATGAATCCTTGGTCTATAAACATGCATGTAAGCTGATTTCCTATTGCTTTATTGAGTAGAAAAGCAAGAGTTGAAGAATCAACTCCTCCAGACAAAGCAAGCAAAACTTTTTTATTACCAACTTTCTCTCTTATCCTAGGAATAGTTTCCTCTATGTAGGTTTCAGTTGTCCAATCAGCAGCACAGCAAGAAATTTTATAAACAAAATTTTTAATTACTGTCATCCCAAATTCTGAATGAATAACTTCAGGATGAAATTGTACACCATATAATTTCTTTACATCATTTGAAATTGCTGCATGAAGTGTGTTCTCAGTATGAGCAATTTTATTAAATCCATCAGGCAAACAATTAATTGAATCGCCATGACTCATCCACATAATAGATTTATCTTCTACATCAGAGAGAAGGTCAGATTTTAGATCTATATTAATTGGCGCTCTACCATATTCAGCTTTTTTAGAGGCTGAAATAACAGATCCTCCAAGTTCTTTGACCATTAATTGCATTCCATAGCATATGCCAAGAATAGGAATTCCTAAATTAAAAATTTTTTCATCACATTTAGGCGCATTTTGTTCATATACAGAATTTGGGCCTCCACTCAAAATGATCCCCTTAGGATTAATTTCATTAATATCCTCAATTGAAATAGAGTTACTGACTACAAGAGAAAAAACATTGGTTTCTCTAATTCTTCTTGCAATCAATTCAGAATATTGAGATCCGAAATCTAAAATCAATATTGAAGGATCTCGTTCTTTTTTTAAAGGTATTTGACTCATGTATAAAAGTTAGCTCAATTTATTTACAAAAGCATAATGAAAGACAAAATTAATCTCACTTAAAATAAGAAAAATAATTATTACCATAATTTCCAGCCCACCTTATTTCTCTTTTTCTATCAAAAATGATTGATGCAATTTCCATATTCGTTTTTACATACCTATTTACGTAAGCAAAAGAACGTTTTTCTATCGTATTTGATAGATTCTTAAACAATTTATCAGCTAAAGATTTATTAAATCGCTCAAGGAGTAATAATCCATCCTCAAGAGTATTTAACTCAGATAATTTAACTATTATTTCAAGGGGCAACTTTTCTTGGACAGCAAAATAAACAAGAATCTCAATTCTTGCATCAGCTAAATGATTATGAGTATGAAAAATACCACCTGCTAACTTAATTAGTTTTCCATGATAACCAAAAAGAATTACAGTTTTAACTTTTTTTATTGCGGCATCAACTAATAATGGACCTATCCAATTTCCAATTTTGATAATTGGTAAATCAACATTATAAGTTTTTGCCAAATCTAACCCATTTTCTCCAATAACAAAAACAACTTTCCCTTTAAAATCATTTTGAATTAATTTTGCTAGATTAGCTTTAGCCTCTTCCAATTGATCAGGTGAAGCACTAGAGTAAGTATCAGCAGAAGTTCCAATAATAGATAATCCGTTAACGATACCAAATGACTTATTACTAGTTCTCTCAGCTAAGAACTCTCCATTAGGAAAAATAATTTCTAATTTCAAATTAAAGCCTTCGGGCATAATATCTAATAAATTTTTATTTATAACTTCTTTTGCGAAATCAGAAATACATATCTCTGATGTTTCTTTTTTTATACCAACCCCTGATCCTGCAATAATATTTATTGGAATTGTTTGAACAGAATTATTAAAAGAAATTTTTTCTAAAGTGGCTATTGTCCATATTTCTAAGTTTTGTGTAATATCAAGATCTAAGCCAGACTTTGCAAAGGTAATTCCTAAAGCATGCGAATTATCTTTGAGTAAACCAACAGAATGAATCTCGATTTTTTTTTCATTTTTTTCGTTAGGAATTTTTATTAGTTCATAATTATCAAATGGTAACCCTACTAGTTTTTTTAATGCTGACCTAGCAGCTCCAGCAACCCACAAAGGTAAAGAAAATCCTTTTTTCAAATCAAGTAATTGAAAAATATATAATGAGAACTAATCTAAGAATGACCTATTTCACAAAAAGTGGCCATACAACAAAAATTATCATTGATGATTCCTGGACCCACACCAGTTCCAGAAAAAGTTTTACAAGCACTAAGTAAGCATCCAATAGGACATCGCAGTAAAGAGTTCCAAGATCTCGTTGAAAGCACTACCAAAAACTTACAATGGCTTCATCAAACTCAAAATGATGTTCTAACAATTACTGGTAGTGGGACTGCCGCAATGGAAGCTGGAATAATAAATACCTTAAGTAAAGGAGATAAAGTAATTTGTGGAGAGAATGGGAAATTTGGTGAGAGATGGGTAAAAGTTGCTAAGGAATTTGGTTTAGAAGTTATAAAAATTGATTCAGAATGGGGCACTCCGCTTAATCCAGAAGAATTCAAAAAGCTATTAGAAGAAGATAAACAAAAAGAAATAAAAGCAGTTATCTTAACTCATTCTGAAACTTCCACAGGTGTAATTAATGATCTAAAAACTATAAGTGGATATATTCGCGAACACAACACAGCTTTATCAATTGTTGACTGCGTTACAAGTCTTGGAGCTTGCGATGTACCAGTAGATGAATGGGAATTAGATGTTGTTGCTTCAGGATCACAAAAAGGATATATGATACCCCCAGGGCTTAGTTTTATATCAATGAGCCAAAAAGCTTGGGAAGCTGCAGAGAAATCTAACTTACCAAAATTTTATTTAAATTTAAAATCCTATCAAAAGAGTCTTTTAAGCAACAGTAATCCATATACTCCAGCAGTTAATTTAATTTTTGCTTTAGATGAAGCTTTAAAAATGATGAGAGAAGAAGGCTTAAATAACATTTTCTACAGACACAATAAACATAAATTGGCGGTAAGCAATGCTACGAAGGCTTTAAATTTAAAATTATTTGCAAACGAAAAATATTTAAGTCCTTCAATTACTGCAATAAAAACTGGAGAAATGGATGCTGAAGAATTTAGAAAAACAATAAAAAATAATTTTGATATTTTACTTGCTGGCGGACAAGATCACTTAAAGGGGAAAATATTTAGAGTCGGACATTTAGGCTATGTTAACGATAGAGATATTATTACAGTAATTTCTGCCATAAGTAATACTCTTCTCAGCCTTGGCAAAATTACAAGCAACCAAGCTGGTGAAGCATTAGCTGTGGTATCTAAATATCTTGCAGGAAATTGAGTTAAGTTCCTGGCTCTTCAACATTTCCACCTAATTCAACAATCTTTTTTCTAAGAACGATTGATTTTTTTTCATCACCCTTAGTTTGAGCTATTGCAAGAGCAAACTCTAATTTTTCTAACTGGTGACCACCTTCAAAGAAAGATAATTTTTTCTTTATACGGTTTTTATTTTCTTTGTATGAAATTTTTGAAGACATAAAAATTCATGCTTTACATAATATTATGCCAACAAAAGGGGACATTACGAGAGGAAAAAAAATATTGTTTGATTATAAACTAAAGCAAAAAAAATTTTTTATTAATATATTGTTCAAACATCTCTTAAATTTATGCCAAACATAAATCTAATCTACTATCTAGTTGCAGGAGGAATTTTTGGAGCTTTAGCTCTAAAAACGGGTATTCCTGCTGCGCCTCTTGCAGGTGCTTTAATAGGCGCAAGCATACTTAGCATCAGTGGAAAAGTCGATGTAGCCGAGTGGCCAATCGGCACAAGAACAATCTTAGAGATTGGAATTGGAACTGTCATTGGTACATCATTAACAAAAGACTCGTTAGTTGATATTCAAAACTTATGGAAGCCAGCGATATTAATAACTTTTACTTTAGTTATTACTGGATTGGCAATTGGATTATGGACAAGCAGATTACTTAATTTAGACGTAATAACAACAATTCTAGGTGCTGCACCAGGGGGAATTAGCGGAATGAGTCTTGTTGGGTCGGAATACGGAGTAGGAGCTGCAGTAGCAACTCTTCACGCAGTAAGATTAATAACCGTGCTTCTAATTCTTCCATTAGTTGTGAAATGCTTGAATATATTTGGACTAATTAAATCGTAAATTTCTATAGACATATTCACAATAAAAGATATTTTTAAATAAAAGATAAATGGCTAATGAAAAAATTAAAAAAACAAATATTATTAGCGTTGGGAATTTTCACTTCTCTAAACCTTACTACTCTTAAAGTAAATGCAAGTTCATTTGGTGCAGAAATTTTTTGTACTATGCGAGATGGGGGCAATGACCATGAAAGTAGTTGGGATGCGGCTTATACATATATAAAAAAACAAAAAGGAGGATTATTCAAAGCTTCACCTAAAAATGCAGCAGCGGAAATTACTGAAACAGTTATAAGAGAAAAAGAGAAATTTAGTTATTGCGTTGAATATTTAGATAATCTTCATCCAAATAGACAACTAATAAGAGATTTAGAAAAAGAAGAAAAAAGAAAAGAAAAAGAAGCACAAGATAGAGAAAACAAGAGAAAAAAATTAGAAAAAGAATTAGAAGAAACCAATAGAGGAATTTCTGAAGAATTTACTGATGAAACACTTGATAGATATAGTTATTGATCAATTTTTTATAAAGATAATAATTTGTTCTAAAATTACTAAATACTATTTTGTATCTAAACACACTAAAAAAAATTTTTACTGGCCAATGTAGCCTAAAAGGCATTAATAATTATTGACTTTTAATATATTCAAGCCATTATTTATTTAACTAAATATTCTAAATGCATATTAATGATGCGGTGTTTTTAGAGGATTTATGTCCTAAGTTTAGATTAAGACAATGGCGAAAATCTATTCATAAGTTTACAGGAAAGAGTTGTATATATTGCGGAAAAACTTCTGAATCTATTGACCATGTAATACCAAGAAGCCAAGGAGGCTTAAGTACAACAGAAAACTGTGTCCCAGCATGCCTTTCCTGTAATGGTGATAAATCAGATGAAAATGCTTTGTATTGGTATAGAAGACAAAAATTTTATGATCCTCGAAGAGCAATGGCTATAAGAGCTTGGTTAGATGGAGATCTAAGACTAGCTATAAGATTACTGCAATGGGCTAATCCTAATTTTCAGGTTAATAAAAATAACGAAAAAGATGGATCAGAATATAGAGCAGCTTGATTACCAAACATTACATATTTTTTTAGCGTTATAACTCTCACATATATTTTCCAATTCTCTTGGCGATTCTGGGAATATTAAAATTGTCGAAAGTGAAATGAGAAGTACAAATAGTTTTTGATAGACTTTAAAGTTAATAAAACTGATTTCTTTTTCTTTAAGACGACAATAACTTTTGCTAATGCAATAAGTTTTTAATTTTAATTCAGGTTTAAGAACTGTCTTCATCATTAATAATACATATGTACTACTTTAGCATCACATGAAGAATCCTGCAAGTTCACTAAATAATAAAAATAAATTTTTAATCTTTGGATGTGGTTTCAGCGGTAGTTTCTTTGCAAAAAAAATTAGGCAATTAGGTTATACCGCTTTAACAAGTTCGAGATCTGAAAAAAAAGATCCAGATAGTTTCCTATTCAACAGCGAAATCGGTATTATTCCTACTAAAAAAACTTTTGATGGAGTCACACATATTCTTAGTTGCATACCTCCCGACAAAAATGGAAAAGATCCAGTATTAAGCAGTCTTAAAGATCAGCTAAAAAGTTTATCCCTTGAATGGGTTGGCTACTTATCTACAACAGGCGTTTACGGGAACACCAAGGGTGATTGGGTTTCTGAAATTGATAACCCAAACCCTTTTCAGGAAAGAAGTCATAAAAGATTAAATTGTGAAAAAGAATGGCTTGAATCTGGTTTACCTGTACAAATTTTTAGGTTACCTGGTATTTATGGACCTGGACGATCCACTTTTGAAGCAATAAAAAATAAAAAAGTTCGTGTTATTTCTAAAAAAAATCAGGTATTTTCAAGAATTCATGTTGCTGATATTACAAATGCAATTATCTATCTATTACAAAATAAAAATTCCTTAAAGTTTTATCAAATTATTAATATTGCAGATGATCAACCCTGTTCTCAGATAGAAGTTATTCAATATTGCTACGATTTACTTGGCTTAACAATGCCAAGGCCAGTGTTATTTGAAGATGCAAAAAAAGAATTATCACCTATCGCTCAATCTTTTTGGATGGAAAATAGAAGAGTTTCTAATAAACTTTTATGCGAAACACTCGGATATAAACTAATTTATAAAAACTATAGAATAGGTTTAAAAAATTGCTATTTGAATAGTTAAAAAATAAATTTACAAACTCTTTATGAATTTTCAGAATACAAAAAAGGATTTGAAGGTAGTAATAAGCGTGGGAGATGAGTCAGGTATTGGACCCGAAATAATTTTAAAAGCACTTTGTTCTAATGAGATATCAGAAAATATTGACTTTATATTGGTTGGATCAAAAAGAAATTTACAAAATACATACAAACATCTTAGATCCCTAGGATTAGAAAACCTTGCAAATCCAAAAGATTTAAAGATACATGATCTCGAAATTTCCTCAGCAGATAATGATTCTAAATCAAGCTATGGCAATTCAAGTTTCTATTACTTAACACAAGCAATTAAACTTGTAAAAGAACATCCTAATTCAGCACTTGTAACTGGACCAATCTGCAAAAAATCATGGTCACTATCAGGACATTACTTCTCTGGGCAAACTGAAGTATTAGCAAAATCGTGTGGAGTTAAAAATGTTGGAATGTTATTCACAGCAAAATCACCAATCACAGGATGGAGATTCAATACGCTACTAGCTACAACTCACATAGCTCTTCGTGAGGTTCCCAATGAATTAACTACAGAATTAATCCATTCAAAACTAGACCTTTTCAAAGATTTTTGTAATACCTATGTTGATAAACCTACTTTAAAAGTAGCAGGATTAAATCCTCATGCTGGTGAAGAGGGGATTTTGGGTAGTGAAGAAAAAGATTGGCTCAATGATGCATTGATTGATTGGAATGAAAAGAATAGAGGTATAAAATTATTAGGCCCTTTATCACCAGATAGTTGCTGGAATTCTTCCGTAAAAGCATGGAATTACAAAGATGCGGAAAAGCATGATGGTATTCTCGCCATGTATCATGATCAAGGTTTAATACCAATGAAAATAATAGCTCTTAATTACTCAGTAAATACCACAATAGGTTTACCGTTTATAAGAACATCTCCAGATCATGGGACGGGATTTGATATTGCTGGAAAGGGAGTAGCTGAATCTCACAGCATGATTGAAGCTATAAAAACTGCTGTAGAAATGACCAATAATTCAAGACAGCTTTACACGCATTAAAACTTGACCAAATTCAACTGGTGTCCCATTTTCAACGAGAATCTCTACTATTTCAGCGTTAAATTCAGATTCAATTTCATTCATTAACTTCATAGCTTCCAAAATACAAATAGTTTGGCCGACCTTAACATTGTTTCCTACTTCTACGAATGGCTCCTCACCAGGGGCTGCAGCTCTATAAAAGGTTCCTACCATAGGTGATGTTATTTCAGTAAGGTCAGAGCGTCCAGGAGGCGCTACCTGAGGCGCTTCAGGCTCATTAACAACTGGGATGTTATTATTAAAGGCTTTTTCATTAGCAATTGTTTGCCTATCAAATGAATTATTAGATACTAAATTATTAACAACTTGATTTTGATCAAATAAGTTCCTTTTTATTTCAAGTTTAAAATCTTCTCCCTCTAGTAAGAATTCTTGAATATCGCTTGTAGAGATTTTATCTATTAAGCGATTTAAGTCATCATGATCTAATTTCATAGCCATTAATTTTCACGTCCAAGATAACTATCATTACGAGTATCAACTTTAATCATTTCTCCAACAGAAATAAATAAAGGAACCATAACTTGAGCACCTGTTTCTAGAATAGCTGGTTTCGTGCCCCCACTTGCAGTATCACCTTTAACTCCAGGATCAGTCTCTGTAACTTTCAAAGTAATAGATATTGGAAGTTCTACTTCTAAAACTTTACCATTATGGAAAATTACATTAACCTCCATACCCTCTTTCAAATACTTAGAACCCTTACCTATTTGTTCTGAGGAAAGTCTTGTCTCCTCAAAACTTGTCATATCCATAAAAACATAATCACCAGACTCCACATAAGTGTGTTGCAGGTTAGACTTCTCAAGGATAGCCTGCTGTACTGATTCTCCGGCTCGAAAAGTTTTTTCAACCACGTTGCCGCTTTGAACTGATTTTAATTTTGTTCGCACGAAAGCAGAACCCTTGCCAGGCTTGACATGTAGAAATTCTACAACACGCCAAACTTGTCCATCCAATTCGATGGTAGTACCTGTGCGAAAATCGTTACTGGAAATCATTCCTGTATTACATCCCCAAGGATCATAAACCTGCAAGAGTGCTATGCAAAAATTCTTATCAAATCAGAACAAACTTTTTTTAATTCTATCGATTGTAATTTTACTGGTTTTTCTCATAAAACCGATTCAAGTACTAGCTGATTTACCTACAGGAAATGCAGTAAAAGACCCTAGTGCAATCCTTAGAAACGCACTCCCTATCAAGCAAATTGAATTACAAGAACTTCAACACAAATTGGAAGAAACTAGTGACCTTGTAAGAGGAGGAAGATGGCCCGCTCTTACGAAAACTGTTACAAAATGTCAATCTTTACTAAAAAAATACCAGAATAAAATTATTCAAGAATTACCAAACGATAAAAAGAAAATTGCTGAAAAAACATTTTTAGAACTCAAAGAAAATCTTGAAAATCTTCAAGATTACTCTAAATCAAAGGATAAATACTCATTTATAGCGACTCGAAGAGATGCTTTAGATAAAATAGGTGGATTAGAAGAATATTTTCTACCAAACGAATTTCCATACATTATTCCCCAAGAATTTGATAATTTACCAAGATTACTGGGCAGAGCAAAGGTCAATATAAAAACCTCCAAAGGAGATATGCAAGCTATTGTAGATGGATTTAATGCTCCACTTACAGCAGGAGCATTTATAGATTTATCTTCAAAAAACTTCTACAAAGATTTACCTATCAACAGAGCAGAAGAATTTTTTGTACTGCAAACAGGTGACCCAATTGGTGAAGATATTGGTTACATAGATCCTGAAACAAACGAAGAACGTCACGTTCCCTTGGAAATTAGAATTCCTAATGAAAAAGATACTTTTTATAATCAAACATTTGAAGATTTAGGTCTTTACACAGAGACGCCAACATTACCTTTCGCAACACTTGGAACTCTAGGATGGTCCCATTCAAATACAGCAGTTGATGATGGCTCATCGCAATTTTTCTTCTTTTTATATGAAGCAGAATTAAATCCAGCAGGTCGCAATTTAATTGACGGGAGGAATGCTGCCTTTGGTTACGTTGTAGATGGATTTGATGTATTAGAAGAGCTTACTAAAGATGACACAATAATTTCGATTGATGTTTTAGAAGGGTTTGAAAACCTCAAATTAAATGCATAAAGAAATATTAAAAGATATAGGGGAAAAAGAATTAATAAATAGGCTAAAAAAATTTATGCCTAAAAACCAAATTTCAGATGATTGTGCTTTGATTAAAACTAAAAATGAAAATATACTTGTTAATACTGATTGTTTGGTAGAAAATGTGCATTTCAATGATATTACTATTTGTCCTGGGGACCTTGGATGGAAAGCAGTTGTTAGCAACATCTCTGACTTATTATCAAGTGGAAGCAAGCAAACTATAGGTATTACAATCAGCCTGGTTCTACCTGCTAGAACTGAGTGGATTTGGGTTGAAGAATTATACAAAGGAATAAATAAAGCATTAAAAGAATATGGCGGGATAATTCTAGGAGGAGATTGCTCAAAGGGAAATGAAAAAATCATTTCAATTACGGCCTTTGGAATTCAAGGTGAACTTGAATTACGAAGAAACGCGTGTAAACCAGGAGATATAATCTTAACTACAGGAATTCATGGTCTTAGCAAACTAGGATTTATGATAGAAAATAAAGTTAATTTCGATAATGATTTTTATCTTAATAAAAAATTAATCAGTAAGTCCATTGAATATTTTTGCCGCCCTAAAGTCTACCCAAATTTTCTAAATAATCTCCTCACAACTCGCACCAATAAAAAAATAACGAGAATAGGATGCACTGATAGCAGTGATGGTCTATTTCAAGCCTTACAAGATTTAGCAATAGCTAGCAGCTGTAAAGCGATAATAAATTATGAAAAAATACCTAAAGATAAAGATTGGCCTAAAGGAGATAAATGGGACGAATATTATTTTTTTGGAGGTGAAGACTATGAATTAGTTTTCTCATTGCCAAAAGAGTGGGCAAATAATATATCTAAACTTGATAAAGATATTTACGAAATCGGGTTTTTTTCTGATGGTAAACCATCAGTAGAATTTAAAGATAATAAAAAAAATAAATTATTCAATAACAAACCTTTCAAACACTTTTAGTTATTCCCAATTTTTTGCGACAATCTCAGCTAAATCTACAACTCTCTGACTGTAACCCCACTCATTGTCGTACCATGCAAGAACCTTTACAAGGTTATCTCCGATACACATAGTAAGATCACTATCAACAATTGATGATTCATTGGTACCTGCATAATCGCTGGATACTAATGGTTCATCTCCGTACTTGATGATGCCTTTCATTGAGCCTAGAGAAGCTTCCTTGAGAGCATTATTGACTTCTTCGGTTGTGACAGATTTAGAAGATTCAAAAACGAAATCTACTGCTGATACGTTAGGAGTTGGAACTCTCATTGCAATTCCTGTTAATTTGCCTTTCATTTCCGGATAAACCAGTGCTACTGCTTTTGCAGCACCAGTGGAAGTAGGAACAATGTTTGTAGCAGCAGCTCTAGCCCTTCTTAAATCTCTATGACTATTATCTAAAATTCTTTGATCACCTGTATAACTATGAATTGTAGTCATCAAACCTTTGTTAATTCCAAAAGTTTGGTCTAAAACTTTAACCACAGGAGCTAAACAGTTTGTTGTACAACTAGCGTTGCTCAGAATATCATAATCTTTGTGTTTATATGAATCAGCATTAACTCCCACTACATAAGTACCAACGCCATCACCTTTACCGGGAGCAGTTAAGATAACTTTTTTTGCTCCTACCTCAAGGTGCTTACTAGCACCAACATCTGTATTAAAGACTCCAGTAGATTCGATAACCAAATCTACACCCCAATCTTTCCAAGGGAGATTAAGTGGATTTCTATCAGAGAAGCACTTAATTGTCTTGTTATTAATTACAAAAGTATCATCAGTATATTGAATATCAACACCATCAAGTTGACCAAGGACTGAGTCGTACTTTAATAGATGAGCGTTAGTCTTGGGATCGGAAGTTACATTGATTCCAACTACTTCAATATTGGTGTAAGCCCCTCTACTAAGCCAACAGCGCATAAAGTTTCGACCAATTCTGCCAAAGCCGTTAATTGCAACACGCAAAGTCATAACTAATAATTTCTAAATGATTAACCTAAGTTGCTGATCATACTGAATTTTGTGCAATAACGTAAGGTTTTTTTGATTTATTAAGCAAATAAGACTAGTTTTGTATTAATTCAAGAAAAAAAAACATTTTTTTTAAGAAAAAATAGCAAAATTTTACCTAGAAGTTATTTTGATTTAAGTAAAAGATAAACATTGGATAAAAAATTACTGTTGAAAAGTCATTTTCATTTTATTGGGATTGGAGGTATTGGGATGTCAGCATTAGCAATAGGTTTACTTAAAAAAGGCTGTTCAGTTTCAGGTTCTGATTTAGTTAAAAACGATGAAACTAAAAAATTAGAGAAATTAGGTGCAATAATCTTTACTTCTCAAATTCGACAAAATATTGAATTTATTATTTCAAAATTTACCAACAAATTGATTAATTTTGTTGTAAGCTCTGCGATCAAGCCAGAAAATGAAGAATTTTTGTACTGCAAAAAAAACAATTTATCAATAAAACATCGTTCAGAGATACTTGCAATGCTAATGCGCACTTATACTGCATTGGCGGTAGCCGGCAGCCACGGAAAAACATCAACCAGTTCATTTTTATCTACAATACTCGAGTTATGTACACGTAATTCCTCTTCAATAACTGGAGGAATAATTCCTATTTACAACTCTAATTGTCATTTAGAAAATACAAGATACTTAGTAGCTGAAGTTGATGAATCTGATGGGACTATTAATAAATATAAGTCTGATATCGGAATAATCAATAACATTGATTATGATCATTGCGATTACTTTTCTAATTTAAGTGAAGTCATATCTTCTTTTAAAAGTTTTGCTAAAAACTCTAAAAAATTACTAATTAATTTCGATTGTGAAACCTCAAGAAATAATTTTAATTCTAATTGTAAGTGGTCAAACACTACGACTAAAAACGTTGATTATGCAATAATTCCGACTGAAATTAATTCAAAGTATACAATTGGAAAATATTATGAAAATGAAAATTTTATTAGTAGCTTAAATATTCCAATTCCAGGATTACACAATCTATCTAATATCACTGCAGCAATAGCAGCTTCAAGAATGATAGGAGTAGATTTTATAGACATTAAGAAAAATATAAAATACCTGAAACTCCCAAAAAAAAGATTTGAATTCAGAGGCCAAATAGATGAAAGATGTTTATATGATGATTATGCACATCACCCAAACGAAATAAAAGAGACGATTAAATTAGGAAGATTATTGATTGAGCAAAAACATAATAATGAATGTAAAAAAAGTAGATTAATAGCTATATTTCAACCTCATAGATACTCTCGAGTAAAGCAATTTTCTAAAGAATTCGCTAAAGAATTATCAAAAGCAGATGTTATTTATGTAACCAGTATTTATGGAGCAGGAGAAGGAAATGAAGATAAAATTACTTCGAAAATTATCACTGATCTTATTTATAAAAAAAATAAAAATGTACATTACATAAATAATTATTATGAAGTTACAGAGGATTTTTACGAATTAACTCAAAAAGGGGATTTAATTTTGAATATGGGAGCTGGTGATTGTCATAATTTCTGGTCAATTTTAAATGAAAAAACAATTAAAATTGATAACTAATTGATGAATAAAAAAATTTTTTCTGAAAAACGTAATTTAAGTAATTATACAACGATTAAAGTGGGAGGAGTAGCTGAATTTTTTGCGGAACCAAGAAGCATTGAAGAAGTTTCATATCTAATAAAATGGGCTAATTTAAACAAACAAAGATGTCAAATAATTGGCGCGGGTTCAAATCTTTTAATAAATAATATTTTCATAAAAGGCTTAGTTATTTGTACAAAAAAACTGAAATCACTAAAGATAGAGCCATATTCAGGAATTGTTGAAGCGGAAGCAGGTGTAATGCTCCCAACATTATCTAATTCACTTGCTAAAAATGGATTACAAGGAGGGGAATGGGCTGTAGGAATTCCGGGAACATTAGGAGGAGCAATTTATATGAATGCTGGCACAGGTAATTTATCACTAGCAAAAAATCTTATTTCCGTAAAAGTTATAAATAATAAGACACATGAAAAACTTGAAATTGAAAAAAAAGATATCAATTTTGAGTATAGATTTAGCTCTTTTCAAAGAAATGATTTAACAATTATTAGTGCAAGATTACATTTTGAACCTAATGGAAATCTAGAACAATTAATTCAAACAACCAAAAATAACCTCAAATTAAAAACAGAAACACAACCATATCATCAACCAAGTTTTGGTAGTGTTTTTAAAAATCCTGAAAATAATTATGCAGCAAAATTAATTGATGATATGGGGTTAAAGGGATTTAAAATTGGCGGTGCTGAAATTTCTACAATGCATTCAAATTTTATAATTAACACTTCTTCGGCAAATTCAAAAGATATTTATAAATTAATAACAGTAATTCAACAAAAAGTACTACAAAACAAGGGGATTTATTTGCAACCGGAAGTAAGAATGATTGGTTTTGACTATCCTAACTAAAGAAACGTTTATACAAAATGGCGGGTTTTGGACTTCCTAACTTTGGACAACTTACAGAAGCTTTTAAAAAAGCTAAACAAATTCAGCAAGATGCTCAAAAATTACAAGATGAACTTGAAAATATGGAGATTGAAGGCAAAAGTGATGATGAAATGATAAAAGTTTGGATAAGTGGAAACCAACTTCCCTTAAAGGTAGAAGTACAAGAAAATATCTTAAATGCAAATAAAGAACAAATAGAGCAAAACATTCTACAAGCTATTAAAAAAGCTCATGAATTATCAACCACAACTATGAAAGAAAGGATGAATGATTTGACTGGTGGATTAAATCTTAATCTTCCTGGTTTCGATAATAGTGACTCTTAGAAGACTCAATCATTTCTTTATAAAAAGAATATCTTTCGAAGGATTTATTTAAATTACATCCCTCATCTTTTAAATGTAAGCAGTTACGAAATTTACACTTTACGCCTTCTTCGATTACCTGTTTATATATTTCTGAATAAAGATTTGGTAACAACTTAATATCAACCTCTAGAGGTTGCATATTAAAACCAGGAGTATCTACAATGTAACTCATATTCGACAAAGAAAATAACTCAACATTTCGAGTAGTATTTTTTCCTCTCTTAATTTTATTCGAAACAGGAGCAGTACTATTTTTAAGACCTGGGATAATCATATTGAGCAAAGTAGTTTTGCCAACTCCAGATGGGCCCATAAAAATTGAACATTCTTTTTGCTTTAACTCGGCTAATAAATTTTTAAAACAATCAAATTTCTGTAAATTTAAAGTTATTACTTGGTAACCCCATTCTTCAAATTTATCAATTAGATATGATCTTCTTTTTTCAGAAATTAAATCACACTTTGTCAAAACTAATGAGACTTCAACTTCCATTGATTCTGCTGATATCAAAAACCTATTAACTTGAGAAAAATTTAACTCTGGTTCATTAACGGAAAAAGTAACGTATATGTTAGAAATATTTGCAACTGAGGGTCTAACTAAAAGATTTTTTCTTTTTTTTAAACTTGTTATTACTGCGCGTTTACTTTTAAAATCAATTTTCTCAATCTCTACTTCGTCTCCAACGTAAATTAATTGATCCTTAAAATTTATAGACTTCTTGACCTTACATAAAAATTTCTCATTATTTCCAGAGTTTTCTT
The DNA here is from genome assembly GCA_902595175.1 of uncultured Prochlorococcus sp. Classification (GTDB taxonomy): domain Bacteria; phylum Cyanobacteriota; class Cyanobacteriia; order PCC-6307; family Cyanobiaceae; genus Prochlorococcus_A. The sequence goes on from CACJPB010000011.1 coordinate 26,396, forward strand.
GATTTTTTAAATCAACTAAAAAAAAATCATTAAATTTTTTTGTAACTAAACCTAAATATTTCCTATTAGTTTTCATTCAATATTTTTATTTTTATAAATTTTTCGTTTTCTTTGATATGTTTAAACAAACATCCCATCTCTTTTAAATTATTTAATACCATTTCTTCTGGTTCACCTTTATCTAGTTCAACAATAAGCTGTTCGTCTTTAGATAACTTTTCCAAAGCCAATTTAATTTTGACAACATTTAAAGGACATGGAACAGATTTAAGATCCAAATGCTTTAAGGAAGTCATTAAGATTCTTTACCAAATAATTTACTAAAAAGTCCACTACTGGAATTAATATTTTTATCTGAATATTGAGAAGCTAAACCCTCTAAAAGCTCTCGTTCTGAGTCGGTTATACGAGTCGGTAATTTTACTTTTACTAAGACTTCATGATTTCCTCTCGCAACCGGATTACCAAGTCTAGGTACCCCTTTATTCTCAAGTGAAAGAGTTGTATTTGGCTGCGTACCGCTTGGAATTTTTAAATTAACCTCTCCATCAACTGTAGTGATTTTTACAGTGTCACCTAAAATAGCCTGCAAATAACTTACTGCTATTTCTGAGTAAATAGTTACACCATCTCTTTTAAGTTTTGAATCAGTCTTGACCTTTATAAAAACATAAAGATCTCCAGGTGGACCCCCTTTCAAACCAACATTTCCCTCTCCAGAAACTCTTAATTTAGTACCAGTATCAACTCCTGCAGGAATATTAATTCTTAATTTTTTTCTGACTTGCTTTACGCCATTACCGCCGCAAGTTACACATGGATCTGCAATTATCTGGCCAACCCCATTACATGAAGGACATTCAGCGACTTGAGTGAAATTACCAAAAGGTGTTCTTGTAGCTCTTCTAACTTGTCCACTACCACCACATGTTGAGCAAGATTTGGGTCCTGTTCCTGGTTTTGCACCTGTTCCCCTACAGACTTCACATGTCTCCAAATGAGGAATTTTAATTTCTCTTTGTTGACCAAAAATTGCATCTTTAAAGTCAACATTAAGGTCATACCTTAAATCATCTCCTTGTTGAGGACCTCTTCTTTGTGTTCTTCCTCCTTGTGGATTTTGCCCCCCAAAGCCATTGAAAAAAGTTTCAAATAAATCTGCAAAGCCACCCATATCTCCCATATCAGGCATTCCAGCTGCACCCCCAAGGCCAGCCTCTCCAAATTGGTCATATCTTGCTCTAGTTTCAGGATCAGATAATGCTTCGTAAGCCTTACCAATTTCTTTAAATTTATCTTCCGCTCCAGGTTCTTTATTAACATCAGGATGGTATTGTCGTGCTAATTTTCTATAAGCACTTTTTAAGGTATCTGCATCAGCATCTCTTGAAACTCCAAGTATTTGGTAAAAATCAGCCATTAGATAATGCTCAAATAAGAATTTGGAATTTATACATCTTCAGAAGTATTTGCCTCTGAATTAACATCCCCTTCAACTGTATCCTTTTCTACTTCCTGTTGTGAATTGTGTTTGCCAGGTCCCATAGAAACCTTAACCAATGCATGTCTCAAAACCTTACCTTCTAGATGATATCCTCGCTGCAATTCTTCAATAATAAAATCCTCTTCAATCTCTTCACTAGGTTCTCTTAATACAGCTTCATGCAAGTTTGGATCAAATTGCTGACCAACAACTCTCATGGGTGAAACTCCCTGTTGTTTTAAAACTTCTACTAGCTGTTTATACAATCCTTGATAACTTCTATGAAGAGCTTGAGCTTCTTCACTTTCTGGTTTAAGTTGTTGTCTTGCTCTCTCAAAATTGTCAACAATAGGTAGTATTGCAGTTAAGGTCTTTGAAACAAGTTGGATTTTTAAATCGTCCTGATCCCTAGACTGCCTTTTTCTGAAATTATCAAAATCTGCTGAAATCCTTACATATTGATTTTTTAATGTTTCATGCTCTTTTTCTAATTGTTCTAATCTTGCATCATTATTTGAAATAGTATTTTTTAATTCTTCAGTATTTATTTCTTCTGTTTTTTGAGAAGATAATTCATCAATTTCGGTAGTTGAATTTTGGGTAGATGATGTATCATCAGGAGCATTATCCTGATTAGAATCATCATTTTCTTTATTATCAATATTGTCTGATTGATTTTCAATCATTTTTCTAAAATTTAATAGAACTATTGTCCAATAAAGTGATGCACAAAACAAGTTGCGGAAGGCCGCACAAATATTTATTCAGGAACAAACCTTAATGCTAATCCATTGTTGCAGTATCTTTTGCCAGTGGGAAGTGGCCCATCATTGAAGACATGTCCCTGATGACCTCCACACCTAGAGCAATGATATTCGGTTCTAGGAACAATTAACTTGAAATCAACTTTTGTTTCTACTGATCCTTGAATTGAGTCCCAAAAACTTGGCCATCCTGTACCACTATCAAATTTTTTATCTGAGGAAAAAAGCGGCAAATCGCATCCTGCACAGTGAAAAGTACCTTTCCTCTTCTCATTATTTAATTGGCTGCTAAAAGCTCTTTCAGTCCCTTCCTCCCTCAAAATATAATATGATTCTGGACTAAGCCTAGCCTTCCATTCATCTTTTGATAAATTCCACTCTTCTTTAGAAGGCAGTGAAGATGCTAATACTTGCATGGGATTAAAGATTTTTTTTAAGATTGACATGGTAGGAATTAGAATAAAAGTTCTTCTTGATAGAAATTGATTCATATAGTTAAATCGCAAAAATAATGGATTTCGTTAAGCCTAATTCTATTAAAAATATTCATAAATTAAGTATTGCTCCGATGATGGATTGTACTGATAAGCACTTCAGAATGATAATGAGAAAAATAAGTTCTCAAGCTCTTTTGTATACGGAAATGATTGTGGCCCAGAGTTTAGTTTTTACAAATAATAAAGAAAATTTTTTAGATTTTAATGATGAAGAACACCCGATATCAATTCAGTTTGGAGGGGACGATCCTAAAATACTTAAAGAGGCAGCCCAAATGGCACAGGATTGGGGTTATGACGAAATAAACTTTAATGTTGGTTGTCCTAGTCCAAGGGTCTGTTCTGGAAATTTTGGGGCTTCACTTATGAAAGAACCTGAAAAAGCAGCAAAATGTATAGAATCCTTAAAAAATAATTGCAACTTACCGGTTACGATCAAACACAGAATCGGTGTAGACAGTAATGATAGTTTCGTTAATTTGAATAATTTCGTGAGAATTATCGCAAATGCTGGTGCAGACAGATTTACAGTTCATGCAAGGAAAGCCGTATTAAAAGGTCTAAATCCAAAACAAAATAGGACCATACCACCACTAAATTATGATGTAGTAAAGAAATTGAAAAAATCAAATCCAGAATTATTAATAGAAATCAATGGGGGTTTAACAAATATCGATGAATCATTAAAAGCCTTGAGTGATTTTGATGGGGTCATGATTGGAAGGTCAATTTATAAACATCCCTTGAGATGGTCTGCAATTGATCAAAAAATTTATGGAATTAATAAAAAACCCAAATCTGCTTCAAATATTATATTCTCCTTAATTCCATACATAGAAGCGCATTTAAGTAATGGAGGAAAATCTTGGGATATTTGTAAACATCTTATAAATTTAGTTGAAGGTATACCAAAAGCTAAGATTTGGAGAAATCAAATCTCAAATAAATCTATAAAAAATGAATTAAATATTGAATATTTATTTAAATTAACAACAGCACTTGAAGAAATGGGTTACTAATTTGTATCGTTTGAAGCATTGCTCTCATTGGACACTCCCCTTTTTCTTCTGCTCCTACCATTTTCAAATTCAGAGTTATCAGAAGAGTTTCCATAACTTCTGTCTTCCCAACCCTCTGCTCCAGAGGATTTATTAGCATTAGAGCTACTAGATCCATTATTACCGCCACCGTAGCCACCACCACCATAGCCGCCATTATTACCGCCGCCGTAGCCGCCACCACCATAGCCGCCATTATTACCGCCGCCGTAGCCACCAGCATAGCCGCCATTATTGCCACCTCTTCCTCCTCTACGAGATCCACCAGAACCTCTAGGCTCAGCTTTATTAATTCTTAGTGGTCTACCCATGAGTTCCGTGCCTTGCAAACCATCAATAGCTTTTGACTCAATGGCTTCATCTGCCATTTCAATAAAAGCGAATCCTCTTTTCCTTCCAGTATCCCGCTCCAAGGGAAGAGAACAATTTAAAACCTCACCAAAAGGGGCAAACAGCTGTATAACATCTTCACGCTCTGCGCGGAACGGCAAATTGCCAACAAAAATACTCACTTTAAACTCAACAAAAAATTTACCTTATAAAAAAACTACACTGGGTAGTCTCATAACGTTGCTTTACTATTCTACTTCAAAGCATACCCTTGTTGTAGAAAAATAATTGAGATTCAAAGTAACAATCTTTTTTGCCAATTATTTACCTCTTTTTCTACCTGATCAAAACCTGTACCACCCTCGCTATTCCTTGATTTAACGACATTCCTAGGTTTAAGGTCCACAAAAACATCCTCATCAAATTCGGGATGAAAATTTTTAAACTCATCAATTTTGAGATTTTTAAATAACACTTTTCTCTCCAGGCAATATTTAACGATTTGTCCAACAACTTGATAGGCGGTCCTAAAAGGAACATCTTTACCAACTAAATAATCTGCTAAATCAGTAGCATTAGAAAAGTCATTTTCTACAGAATCAGATAGATTTTTTTCATTAAATTCAATACCCTCATTAATTAAAATAGTCATCGCTTTAATACAAGAAGATATTGTTTCTGCAGTATCAAATATTGGCTCTTTATCCTCTTGAAAATCTTTATTGTATGAAAGTGGTACCCCTTTGACCATCGTTAATAACGCCTGGAGATGCCCATACACTCTTCCTGTCTTACCTCTTATCAATTCTGGAACGTCAGGATTTTTTTTCTGCGGCATTAAGCTGCTTCCTGTGGCACATTTATCTGTTAATTTTGCAAAAGAAAATTCATCAGTTACCCATAAAATTATTTCCTCTGAAATTTTACTTAAATGAGACATCAACAACGCAGAGGCAGAAACAAACTCTATACAAAAATCTCTATCACTTACTGCATCAATACTGTTTTTATAAATCTTTTCAAAACCCAATTCTGCAGCTGTAAAGTGCCTATCTATTTTTATTTTTGTTCCAGCTAAAGCTGCAGCTCCTAACGGAGAAATATTAACTCTTGAGCGTACTTCTGTATACCTTTCACGGTCTCTTTGGAGCATTTCTATATAAGCCAATAAATGATGGGCCAAAGATAAAGGTTGAGCTCTTTGCATATGAGTATATCCAGGAATTAAGGTATAAATATTGGATTTCGCAAGATTTAAGAAAGATTTTTGTAAATCAGTTATTAAAATTTCAATATTATCAATCTCTTTTCTGAGCCACAATCGTATATCTGTGCCAACTTGATCATTTCTACTTCTACCTGTATGTAATTTTTTTCCGGTTTCACCAATTAAACTTATAAGCTTTTCTTCTATACAATAGTGAATATCTTCAGAAGGTGGGCCAGGACTAAATTTACCCTCCAAATACTCAACTTTTATTGATTCTAATCCATTAATAATTTGCAAAGCTTCAGAAGAGGATAAAACTTTAGTTTTGCCAAGCATTTTTGCATGAGCAATCGAGCAATCTAAATCTTCTAAAATAAGCTTTCTATCAAAACCAATTGAGGCATTAAACTTTTCAATAAAAGGGTCAAGTGCATTATCAAACCTTTTACTCCAAACTTTTGCCATATTAGTTAGTAATGTTAAGTATCTCTACTAAAGCATTTTTTTATATAAGTGACAAAAATATCTATTTCAATTGAAAAATAACCATTGAAGCATCATCTTCAAGATGTCTATTTTGACCAGTAAAATCGTCTAGCTTTTTAAAAATTTTATTTAATATTTCTTGGGATGTATAAGACTGCTTGCACAATTTTGTAAGAGTTTTAATTAATCTTTCCTCATCAAATCTTTGTCCTAAAGTATTAGAAGTATCAATTACTCCATCAGTGTAATAAAGAACTAAGTCATTTTGATTAAGCTTGATTTCACCACAATGATATTCAGCATCTTTTTGTAGTCCAAGTACAAATCCTTTTGCATCTAGTCTAATAATTTTCTGATCTGAACTTTTCCAAAGTAGAGGAGGATTATGTGCTGCATTAGCGAATCTCAATTTTCTAGTTCTAGGATCATAATCTGAGTAAAATAATGTCACAAATCTATGCGATTGATCTAAATCATTTATTGCTAGTTGATTCAAATCATGCAAAATTCTATCAGGAGGAAGACCTGTAAGAACCTCTGCACGAAGCATGCCTCTTAACATAGTCATTAAAAGACCGGCTGGAATCCCTTTACCCATGACATCACCTATTACAAAGGCCCATCTTGATTTTTCTTTCCTTTTTTCAGAAATATTAGTCTTTAAGCACATAAAATCATAGTAATCTCCACCGAGCTGAAGAGCTGGTCTACAATGTGCAGCTAGGTCTATACCATGGATAGTTGGACAATAATCCGGGAGTAATTGAGATTGAATTTCAGCACCAGTGGAAATTTCTCTATCTACATTCTCATGCTTTTTCTTTGTTTGAATTAAGTAATAATTTTCTAATCCAACAGCTAAACAATTTTCAATAAAGTTAAAATTACTATCTTCTATAATCGACTGTCTTGAAATATCTTCGCTAAAAATATAAATAAATCCTCTACATTTGCCTCTGGATATTATTTTTTTTGCTTCAATCTTATATTCTTTAAATTTATTTTTTAAAGCATTTTCAAAAGTTACAATTTCTTTTATTTTAAAATTTTTTGAAAAATGAAATTGATCCAAAAAACTATTAATGGCTTCATGAATTGTTGAATATTCATAATTAACAGAAATTTTTATATTTTCATTCCATATCTCCCCCTCGTAATTTAAAGGAATAATTAAAATTATATTCTCAGAAAAAATATGTTTAAAAATTAAGCAAACATAATCCAGTAATTTATTTATGTTGGAAAAAGATTTTAAATAATATGCTAAAGAAGATGCAATTTCAGCAAATTTATATTTATCTTTTAGGGTGAATTTAGGATCATTTTCTAAAAAATTTTGGACAACTTTATTCGAAAATATTTTTTCTTTTTGATTATTTGCCAAAACAAATCTAATAGATAAGTATGTTTTAACATTAAATCTAAGTTTTTAAAAAAAATTAATTAAATTTTTATTTATCTGCAAGCATAGCCTCTACAAATTCATAACTATTAAATGGTCTCAAATCTTTTATACCTTCTCCAGCTCCAATAAACCTTATTGGCAAATTTACTTCTTCAGATACTGCTAAAGAAACACCTCCTCTAGAAGTGCCATCTAATTTAGTAATAATTGCTCCACTTAAATCTGCTGATTTAGCGAAACTTTTTGCTTGTTTTAAGCCATTTTGTCCCTGACTTGCATCTAAAACTAGTAATGATTCAACAAGTGCATCTGGAACCTTTTTATCAATAATTTTTTTTATTTTTGCTAATTCATCCATCAAATTATTTTTTGTTTGCAATCTACCCGCTGTATCAACAAGTAATAAATCAACATTTCTTTTTTTTGCAGAATTAATTGCATCAAAAACTACAGCAGCTGGATCAGCATTTTTTGATTGATTTGATATAACGTCAACATTACTTCTATCTCCCCACACTTTAAGTTGTTCTACTGCGGCCGCTCTAAAAGTATCAGCAGCAGCAATCAAAGTTTTATAATTACTTTTTGATGACAAATATGCTAATTTCCCTAATGTAGTGGTTTTACCAACACCATTAACTCCTACTAATAACCAGACATTTAATTTACCCTTTTGGGGAACTAAAAGATCAGAACCCGAATTTTTTATTGGTTTATCGATAATTAATTTTAATTCCTTCTTCAAAAATTTTATTCCTGCTTCTCCACCCACGACTTCCTCGTTTAATTTTGTTCTAAGAGAACTTATAACTTTATCGGTTGAATCAATCCCTACATCAGCTCTTATTAATAGAGTCTCTAAATCATCAAGAGATTCAGGAGTAAGAGGATCATCTCCCAATTTATCCAATAATTCAGTAACAAATCCTTTTCGGGTTTCTTCTAATCCTCTCCGTAATTTAGTTAACCAATCAATTTCATCAATAGATATTTGATTTATTTTTTTTCCTTGAGCAGCTAATACCATTGCCGACCAAGTAAAATTATCATCAAATTCTCCTAATTCTGGTTCAGCAAT
>CACJPB010000012.1 GCA_902595175.1 uncultured Prochlorococcus sp.
AAGAGAATTATCGGAATCATTGTTAGTCATTATTAATAATTCTTATTTAATAATTTTAAAATACTATTTATTTATATCAAATAATCATGATAGTTAACTCGTTTGTAATCTCCTTAAAACTCCATTAATAAATTTTCTACCTTGTAAATCACTATATTTATTAGCTAAATTAACAGCTTCATCGCAAGCAACAGCTACAGGTGTGTTCAAAAAGTTAATATCAACGTAAGCTAGACGCAAAATATCTCTATCAATTCTTGGTAATCTTTTTAATCTCCAGCCATCGATCGCTTGATCAATTTTAGAATCAATACTATTAAGGTTGTTAATTATATTAAAAATCCTTTGATTCACATCCTCTCTAATGTCAATTTGACCACTAGAAACAATTAATTTTGGAAAATCTAGAGTTATTGAGAGTGTATTCATTACAGTTTCAATTTTTGTTAAAGATTTTTTTAACTCATCTCTAACATTTGAATATGAAGAATCAAGACCTTCTTGCAATTCGCTATCTAAAATTTTTTGAGAAGCATTTTCTAAATCTGATTCGCAATTATCTAATTCTTCTCTGCAATGATTTATTAGAGAATCCAAAGCAGATTCAAAAATTTCTTCTATTTGAAATTTATTTAATTTAAAATCACCCTTATCTTTTATAAGGCCAAGAGAAATTAAAGATAATTCTCTGGAAAGGGATCTATTATGCATCAATTAAGAAGAAGTATTAGTGGAAGCTCTTAATTGTGAGAACAATTTTGAAAATGTTGGATTTGTAGTATTATTTTTCTCATCTGGATTAACTATTCCAGCAGAAATTATTGTTCTAAAAGCATCTTCAACAGAAATATCCAAATCCTTAACAGTAGATTCAGGGACGAGTGTATACCATCCAGTAGTTGGGTTTGGTGCTGTAGGTATGAAAACACTTAGTAACTTTTCTTCTAAATCTGGCTGTAATGAAGGTCCTACATCTCCAGTTACAAAGCCAACACTGTATAGTCCCTCACGAGGATATTCAACTAAAACAACCCTTCTAAATCTATTAGATTTATTACTTAAGAAAGTTTCTAACAATTGTTTAAGAGTTTTATAAACCGCTCCAGCTACTGGAATTTTTGATAAAGTACCTTCTCCAAATTCTAATAACCATCTTCCCACGAAATTTCGCGCCATTAAGCCTATAAGCAAAATAGCCAATAGAGGAACAGTTAAACCCAAGGTAAGATTAATTAAATCTTGTAATAGAGGATTTAAGTTAATAAAAGGATTTAATTGCTTGGGAACTGAAGTAACTAAGGTTAAAACAAATTTACTAACTAATGATGACAACCAAATTGTTGTTGCTAAGGGTATTACAACCAACAACCCTGCAATAAGATCATTTTTGAGATCTTGTTGAAGCCTAGATCCTAAATTCGAATCTTGATTTTGATTAGATTCAACCAAAATAACGTTTTAACTATATTAATTTTACTAATAATTTAACTGTTTTTATTGAGTTAGGATATATTTTTCTTAAATATATCTTTTTTTTTAAGTTTATTCTCCAAAAATAACTTTTAAAAGAAATGCTATAAAAAATAAAGAAATGATTTATACAATTCAAAACCAAAAAGAAATAAGTAAAAAATTAAAAGAAAGAGCTATTTTTGAAGGTTTTACAGTTGCTGGAATAGCTTCAATATCAGGTAGTTCGCGCATAAAATTAAGAACCAATGCATTAGAAAGATGGTTATCAAATAACCACCATGCTGAAATGAAATGGATGGAATCAGAAAAAAGAAGGAACATAACCTCCCTTTTTGAAGGTGCAAAAAGTGTCTTAAGCGTTGGATTTGCTTACATTAATTCACAAAATAACAACAACAATTTCCTCAAGGTAGCTAAATTTAGCCAAGGGGAAGACTATCATAAAGTGATTCACAAAAAATTAAAGAATATAGGAAAATGGATAAATCTAGAAATTCCTGATTGCAAATGGAAAATATGTGTTGATACCTCTCCTCTTCTTGAAAAAGCATGGGCAGAGGAAGCAGGGATTGGTTGGATAGGTAAAAATAGTAATTTAATCAGCAAAAAAAATGGTTCTTGGCTGACTTTGGGTTTTATGATTCTTACAAAAGATTTAATGCCTGATAAACCTCATCAATCACTTTGTGGAAAATGTGATGTTTGTATTGAACATTGTCCTACAAAGGCAATAGTAGAACCCTTTGTAATACAATCAGATCTATGCATTGCTTATCACACAATAGAAAACAGGGATAAAACTATTCCAAAGAAAATAGAAAAAAATTTAGGCGGATGGGTTGCAGGATGTGATATTTGTCAAGATGTATGTCCATGGAATAAATCAGTACCATACAACAATAATTATGAAACTACACCAAAAGAATGGATTAAAGATCTTAATATTGACTCCCTCAAGTGGGATGATAAAACTTGGCAAGAAAATCTCAAAGGCACTACTTTAAAAAGAATTAAACCATGGATGTGGAAAAGAAACATACAAGCAAACATGAGCAATCAAAATTAAAATATGAAAAATTTTTTAAAAAAAACAATCTGGGCCTCCTTTATCTGTTTTTACTTTTTTCAAATAGAAAAAATTCAAGCATTAGTTCCCTATTATTATTTCCCAACAATAAACGATTTACAAAAGCAAAGTTTATTTATTAGCAAAAATGCGTATCAACTACTTTATTTTGGTCAATATGAAGACAGTCTTAACTTAGCCAAATTAGCTGTAAAAATAAATGCAAAGGATGAAAAACTATGGTTGATTTTGGCTGAAGCACAAATAGCTAACGAAGAATACAAAAACGCATTAAATTCTTTAAATAAAGCAGAGCAGATCAATTCAAATATTAGCGAAATATATTTTGCTAAAAGTAATGTTTACTTAAAAATTTCCCAACAAACAAATGCAAAGATTGCTTTAGAAAAAGGAATCAAGATTGAACCTAATAACCACAAAGCTATTTTTCAATTAGGAAATATTTTATTAATGGAAAAAAATTACTTGGGAGCTATCAAATTGTTTGATAGATCTATAAAAATTAAACCTGATTTCTGGCAAGCAATCAATAATCAAGGTTTAGCTTATTTCGAGAGAAACAATATAAATCTCTCAATCAAACTTTTTGAAAGTGCAATTTCAATTGAGGAAAATGCTGAACCATTACTCGGACTGGCCTCATGTGTAAGAATTAATGATGCTGAATTAGCAATTCAGCTAGCAAAAAAAGCTTTGGCTAAAGATCCCAAGTATGTCAATTATGATTATAGAAAAGAACAATTATGGGGAGAAAAATTACAAGCCTCAACAGAAATTCTTTTGCAAAATAAACAACTTAAACAAGATGTAATGCTTGCAAAATCCAAAATGATTTAATCATCTTATTTTTCAATACTGGTAAAAATTATTTTACCTATTAGTCTTAATTTAGTTAATCAATAATTTTTCAATTTTGAGCTCTAATGGATAAGAACAATTTCACTTCTATCTCACTCCAAGAAGAAATGCAACGTTCTTATCTAGAATATGCGATGAGTGTAATAGTTGGACGTGCTCTTCCAGATGCAAGAGATGGTCTTAAACCTGTACAGAGAAGAATACTATTTGCAATGTACGAATTAGGTTTAACGCCTGATAGACCCTTTAGAAAGTGCGCAAGAGTTGTTGGAGATGTACTTGGCAAGTACCATCCTCACGGGGATCAAGCAGTATATGATGCGCTAGTTAGACTAGTGCAAAATTTTTCAACAAAATATCCAACTCTTGACGGTCATGGGAATTTTGGATCAGTAGATAATGATCCACCAGCAGCAATGAGATACACTGAAACAAGATTAGCGCCAATTGCACATAAAGCTTTTCTTGAAGAAATTGGATCAGATACAGTTAATTTTTCAAATAACTTTGATGGGTCACAAAAAGAACCAGATGTTCTTCCAGCCCAACTTCCATTTTTATTATTGAATGGATCATCGGGAATTGCAGTTGGGATGGCAACAAATATTCCTCCTCACAACCTAGGCGAAATTGTAGATGGATTAGTTGCTTTAGTAAAAAATAAAGATATAAGCAATAAAAAACTTTCCAATATTATTAAAGGTCCTGATTTTCCTACAGGCGGAGAATTAATAATTAATGAAGCAATAGATGAACTTTACGAAACTGGGAAGGGATCAATAACAATAAGAGGCGTCATAAATACAGAAGAAATAAATTTAGGGAAAGGGAAACATAAAAAAAATGCATTAATTATTACTGAACTTCCTTATCAAATAAGTAAAGCAGGTTGGATTGAAAAATTAGCGGAACTAGTTAATACAAACAAAGTAAATGGAATATCTGATATTAGAGATGAAAGTGATAGAGATGGCATGAGAATTGTAATAGAACTAAAAAAAGACTCTAATGCTGAACTTATAATTTCTAACTTATATAAAAAAACAAATCTCCAAACCAACTTTGGCGCGATATTTTTAGCTTTAATTAAAGGTAAACCAATACAGCTAAACCTCAAGCAATATCTAAACTTTTTTCTTGAGTTTCGAGAAAAAACAATCAGAAAAAGAACTAGTTATTTTCTAAAAAACACTCTTGAAAAACTTGAAATATTAGAAGGTTTATCTATAGCAACAAAAGATATAAAAAAAGTTATCGAAATTATTGAAAGCTCAGAAAATTCTGCAGAAGCCAAATCAAAACTGATTAATAATTTTTTCTTAAGTGAAAAACAAGCAAATTCAGTTTTGGATATGCCACTAAAAAAATTAACAAATTTAGAAAAAAATGAAATAAATGATGATATAGAAAATTTGCGTAAAAAAAAGAATCATCTTCAAAAATTATTGAACGAAAGAAACTTGTTACTTGAGGTGCTAGTAGATGAATTCTTATTGTTAAAGAAAAAGTTTAATGTCAAAAGAAAAACAAGACTTCTTAAGCAAATAGATCAAAATGAAGAATTAGAAACAATTAATAATCAGATTTTAGAAGAATTTATAAATAAAAAAACTAAATTACAGATCGACAACAGAATGTATTTGAGGAAAGTTTTAATTAATAATTATAAAAAATCTTTTGAAGGAATAAACAAAATTATAGACAATAAAAATATTCAAAAATTCATATGTAATGTTGACAAAAATTTAAAATTAATTGGAATCACTTATACCGGAAAAGTTTTTCATTTAGATTGGGAGTCAAATATTAATAATGACCATAAATTAGATAATAAAACCATTGGGAATATTAATCCAAATGAAATAATAAATTTCCATTCATTAAAAAAAGAAATTAAAAACTACTTATGTATTTTGAATTCTGATGGAAGATTTAAAAAAGTTTTATTTGATAAGAATATGATTAACAGTAATAGATCTTTCGCAATTACAAAATTAAAAAATAATACAAAAACTATCGATTCATTTATTTCTAATGAAGAAAAAAATTTAACAATATTAACCTCAATAGGAAGAATTTTCAAATTTAATTTATCTGATGAATTTTTGGCACCAACTTCTAAACAATCTCAAGGATTAATACTTATAAAACTTTTGCCAACTGAAAAGATTGTATCTTGTTGCCAATATCAAAATGGAGACAATATTTATTTAGTTTCTAAAAAGGGGAAAATCTTTTGCCTAAATACGGATGAAATTTATTACGGTAATGAATGTAGTTTAGGATACTTAAATGAAAGAACCCAACTTAAAAATGATTCCTTCTTAAAAGTCTTACCAAGTAACCATTACCTTGATATTGAAACTAATAAAAATAAATCTGCTAGGTTAAACTTTGATAAATTAAATTTTAAATCTAATAAAACAAATTTTTTAATTGACTTTTTAAATTTAGAGACTGGTGAGTATCTTGTAAATTGTTTCCGACTTGAAAATTTTCTCGACTAAGATTTATATTCATTTTCAACCCAATTTAAGTATTCTTGATTTACTGTTCCTGTTACGTAAGAACCAGTAAAGCAACTCATCTCTAAATCTTTAATATGAGAATCACCTATTATAGATTTACGCAAACTTTCAACACTTTGATAGACAAGGCTATCAATTTCAAGTCGATCAGCAATTTCACTTATTGTTCTATCGTGAGCTATTAATTCATCTCTATTAGGCATATTAATGCCATAAACGTGAGGATAACGCACAGGAGGAGCTGCTGATGTAAAAAAAACTTTGTTTGCTCCTGCATCTTTAGCCATCTGAACAATTTCTTTTGAAGTAGTACCTCTTACAATCGAGTCATCAACTATTAATACATTTTTATTTTTAAACTCTGCACTCATAGCATTTAATTTTTGCCTCACAGATTTCTTACGTTTCTGCTGACCAGGCATTATAAATGTTCTGCCAACATATCTATTTTTAAAAAAACCTTCCCTATATTCTATTCCTAACTGTCTTGCAACTTGCATTGCAGCAGGTCGAGAAGAATCAGGAATAGGCATAACTACATCTACATCTCCTGAATTGATTGTTTCTTTTATTGTTTCAGCTAAATAATCTCCCATCTTTAAACGAGCTTTATATACTGAAATTCCATTCATAATTGAATCTGGCCTAGCTAAATAGACATATTCAAACGCACAAGGAAATAACATTGGATTTTTAGCACATTGTTTAGAAAAAAACTCCCCATTTAGATTTATAAAAACAGCTTCTCCAGGATCTACATCTCTTACTACTTGATAATCATTATTCTCAAGCACTAGAGATTCGCTAGCAACCATCCACTCTTCTTTTTTTGTAGTTAATGAGTATCTTTTTCCTATAACTAGAGGTCTAATACCGAAAGGATCTCTGAATGCTAATAAACCATGTCCTGAAATTAAAGCAATTGAAGCATATGATCCTTGAATCCTATTGTGTAAAGATTTGACCGCATTAAAAATAATATCAGGTTCTAATTCTTGATTATGAATTTGTTCTTGTAATTCTGTTGCAAATACATTTAACAACATTTCAGTATCACTTGAGGAGTTTGTATGCCGCTTGTCAACATTAAATAATTGTTTTTCTAAATCTCTGGTATTTGTCAAATTTCCATTATGTATCAAAACAATGCCATAAGGAGCATTAACATAAAAAGGCTGTGCCTCTTCTACACTTTCTGCAGATCCCTTTGTTGCATACCTAACATGACCTAATCCAATTTTGCCGATTAAATTCCTCATATCTCTCGTTCTATAAGCAGTATTAACCTGACCTTTAGCCTTATGTATATGAAAAACAGTATTTTCCATTGTGGCTATACCTGTAGAGTCTTGCCCTCTATGCTGCAAAAGCAAAAGACTATCGTAAATTTGTTGATTTACATCATCTGAAGAAACGATTCCAACTATTCCGCACATAACTTAATATCTTAAAACTTTTAATAGTTGAGAAATGTTTTTCATATTTAAAAGTGTCCTGAAATACTATTATTAAATTTTTCGGATAATTCCTCAACCCTAATAATGCAGATATTTTTATCGTTAATTTTTATCTTAAGATTTTCACTAGATACATATCCTATTTTTTTTACATAAACACTTGATGGAAAATTTATTTGATTTTGTTTTAAGTAATTAAGCCATTCATTTTGTTTCGTTTTACTAATTGAAAAAATGATTCTAGAACCTCCTTCTGCAAACAACAAATTATCATCTCTATTTAAATCTTTCTTTAATTCTATCGTTGCGCCTTTTCCAGACAAAATACAAGACTCCGCTAAAGCTATAGCTAAACCGCCATCGCTGATATCATGAGAAGAAACTACAAAACTCTTTGAGATAGCATTTCTTAAAAAACTCTGACAAAACTTTTCATCTAATAAATCTATTTTTGGAGGCCTACCTGTAATTTCTCCATGAAAATATTCCAAATAAGAACTAGCTGCAATTGTAGTATCTGATTTATAAGAACCAATTAACCAAATTTGATCATCAATATTTTTCCATTCACTACTTATAGCTTTTTCGACATTATCTAACTTTCCAACCATTCCAATAACTGGAGTAGGATTGATAGGAGTTATTATGTTATCTTTATTTTTGGATTCATTGTATAAAGAAACATTACCTCCTGTTACAGGGGTTTCCAATGCTTTACAGGCTTCAGCAATTGCATTACATGAGGATGAGAGTTGCCAATATCCTATTTCATTCTCTGGAGAAGAAAAATTTAAATTATTTGTAATTGCTACTGGTTCAGCTCCAACGCAACTAACATTTCTAGCGGATTCTGCTACAGCAGCGATAGTTCCTCTAAAAGGATCAAGAGCAACCCATCTACTATTACAATCAACTGAAGCAGCTACACCAGAAAATATTTTACTTTTGTTTTTTTTATTTTGTTCCCTTAGTCTTATTACAGCTGCATCTGATTTTCCAGGTTTAAAAACTGTATTTGCCTGAACTTGATAGTCATATTGTTTATAAATCCATCGTTTGGAAGCTATTGAAGGATTAGAGAGTAGGTTTAAAATTATTTCTGTATAAGAAAAATTCTTATTTTCCTTCAATGAAAATATTTTTTGATCATAAATTTCTGGTAAATCATTTTCTTTCCACTCCCATTTCTTTAAAAGATAATCAGGTGGATTATTAATAGCATTGTGAAAATTGATAGGAGTATCATCAGACAAAGCAGAAGTAGGTATTTGGGCAACAATTTTACCTTTATGAGAAATAATTACCTCATTAGTTTCTATAACTTGTCCAATTACATTGGCATATAATCCCCACTTATTAAATTTTTCAATAAGATTATTAGTTTTTTCTTCTTTAACAACAAACAACATTCTCTCTTGCGATTCAGATAATAAATATTGGTATGGAGACATATCATCTTCTCTAGAAGGCACCAAATCTAAATCAATAGATATACCAAGTTTTCCATTTGCAGCCATTTCTGCACTGCTACACGTTAAACCTGCAGCACCCATATCTTGAGCTGCAATTACATCTCCTGTCTTAAAAGCATCCAAACAAGCTTCAATAAGACTTTTCTCGATAAATGGATCACCTACCTGCACTGCTGGTCTATCATCTAACGAAGCTGTAGTTAATTCTGAGCTGGCAAAGCTGGCACCACCAACTCCATCTCTTCCAGTAGTATTACCAACATATAATACTGGTGATCCTATATTTTTAGCTCCAGAACAAACTATTTCATTAGTTTCTAAAAGTCCTAAAGCCATAACATTCACTAAAGGATTTCCGGAATAACTATCATCGAAGTCAATTTCACCTCCAACAGTGGGCACACCAACACAATTCCCATAGTGGGCAATACCAGAAACAACTCCTCGAAGTAAATCAACATTTGATGATTTATCAAGGTTTCCGAATCTCAATGAATTCAATACTGCAATTGGCCTTGCACCCATTGTAAATATATCTCTTAAAATCCCTCCTACACCTGTTGCAGCACCTTGAAAGGGTTCAATAGCAGAAGGATGATTATGACTTTCTATTTTAAAAACAAGTTTTTGATTATTTCCAACATCAATAACTCCAGCATTTTCTCCAGGTCCAACTAAAACATTTTTACCTTTGGTGGGAAATTTAGATAGTAAAGGTTTTGAATTTCTATAACAGCAATGTTCAGACCACATAACTCCAAACATGCCTAATTCCGTTCTATTAGGTTTTCTCTTTAATCTTTTGCAAATTTCTTCGTAATCATTAAGTGTTAAATTTTCAACTTTCAGTGCCTCATTAAGATTATAAAGGTCATTATTTTCTTGATTTATCATTCTTTATATCCAAGGGTCATCTTCTTTTTTATCACTAAACGGCATAGATAATTTATCTTCATTATAAAAACTTTTTTGTTTAAAATCTAAGTTTTGGGTAATATCTTCATCTTCTTCAAGCCAATCCTCTAATCTATTGGAAGCAATATTTTTCATATCATCAAATCTTTCAATAATTCTTTTTCCTTTTTGCATAAATTCATTCTTAATACTTGATTTTATTAAAGATAAATCATCTAAATTATTAAAGTCACAAAATACCAATCCAGGTTGTTGATCATTAATATTTTCAATATTTAATTTCCATCTACTAGAGCCTGGAATTTTAGGATTAGATCTAGAAACCAAGTAATGTATAATCTTACCCGTTTTCATTTCAAATAAAAAATCAGCAATAACTCCTATTTTTGATCCATTTACATTTATAAGATTAGCTTCTATTAAAGTTGGAAACCTATTTAAAGTTGCTAAATCAGAAATAGCTGGATCACCTTTGACATATATTTCATTATCTATGATTTGTGAAATTTGATTTAATCGCCAAACATTTCTTTTTAAATCAAAATTTGAAGGACGAGAATACCATCCTAAAATCCGATGAACTGGAGGGTGCATCCAGACATTTTCACCATTCCCATAATTAAGGACCATATCACCCTTAACACAATAATTTAATAACTCACTTAATAAAATTTCTTTAGGTAATTTCAAGTTAAGAACGAACCTGCACAGGCATAACTAAATAAGTAAAAGAATTGAGATTATCTTCTGGTACAAAAACAGCTGGAGTAGTTGCAATATTGCACTTTAAAAGTACATTTTCAGAAGTAATAACTTTTAAACCTTCTAAAAGATATCTAACGTTAAAAGCAATATCAAAATTTTCTCCATCGTAAGAAACAGGTATTAATTCGTTCGCGTTTCCAATATCTTGTGCATCTGCACTGATAGAAGCTAAATCTGTATTATCTAATTTAATCTTAACAACACTACTTTGCTGATCGGCTAAAACAGCAATTCTTTCAAGTGCATCAATTAATTTTTTTGTATTAAAATTGATAATTTTAGAAAAAGTATCAGGAATTAATTGTGAATAATTAGGATAAGTACCTTCAAGAGTCCTTGTCGTAATTATTTGACTAGAAGAAATAAATACTACTTGACCTTTGTCATAAAAAAGTTTTATTGAATTTTCTGAGCTTCTCAAAGATACTAGTTTTTCAATTTCCCTTAATGATTTAGTTGGAATAGTTACTGACAAGTCACTATCATTTAAAGATAAGTTCTCTTTATTTTCGATATGTTCTTCATTACCAATTAAAGCAACAGCCAATCTGTGTCCATCTGTAGAAGCAGACTCTAGATAATTTGGTTTAAAAGTAAAGTTAACGCCGGTAAGTAATTGCTTTGAGTCATCATTACTACTAGCAAAAATGGTAGATTTTAAAGCTTTTAAAAAAGAACAAGGATCAATATTCAAAGAAGTCCCGCTTTCAACAAATGGCAAATTAGGATATTCATCAGAGGGAATCCCCTTAAGATTAAAAGAACCTCTATCACTTTTTATTAAAATATTATCAGAATTACCATCAACTTCTAAAGAAACAGGAGTTTCATTAGGCAATTTGTTTACTATTTCGGATAAAAGTTTTGAAGGTATAGTAATAGCTCCACTATTTTTAACAGTTCCATCAAAAGAAGTTTGAATTCCTAAATTAAGGTCAAATCCTGTCACGCTAATTTTATTAGTTCCTTCATCGGCTGTTAAAAGTATGTTTGCAAGAATTGGATGTGTTGGTCTTGAAGCAACTGCTTTGCTCACTAGTTGTATAGCATTATTTAATTCATTTTGATTACAAAGAATTTCCATCGGAATTTGGAACTTTTACAAATACAATATACTTTTTTCGTAAATTAAATTCAATAAATTAATTTTTTACTTTATTTCTAATAAAAAAAGAAAAATAATTAAAAAATTTAGTAGTAGTAGTTCCTGTGGGAACTGTGGAATTTTTAAAACAAATAACTAGTCAACTTAGTTTACGCACATAAAAATTTGTGAAAAACATTTTTTATTTGTTGAATAGTTTTTTATTTATTTGAAAAATTTGAATTTATTCAACAAATAGAATGACTTATTTTTTATTTTTCAACAAATGATGTTTGTTTTTTAGTTGATTTCCACAGACAGTATTTGTTTTGGATTTTAATAACCTAAGATTTTAGTTATATTTTTTAACGAAGGTTCAATATTTTTTCTAAAAATAGCATCATTATTTTTTATTGCGCAATCAGGATCTTTCAATCCGTTTCCAGTAAGAACACAAACAATAGTCGATTCTTTTTGAATTCTATTTTTATTTTTAATAAGTCCAGCAACTGATGCAGCACTAGCAGGTTCACAAAATACCCCCTCTTTGGCAAGTATTTTATAAGCATTGATTATTTCTTCATCTGTAACTGATTGGAAGTCTCCTTTACTTTCTTTTCTTACTTTTTTTGCTTTTTCTCTATTTACAGGATTACCTATTCTTATTGCAGTTGCAATTGTTTCTGGATCTTTAACTATTATATTTTTTACTAATGGAGCAGATCCTTCGGATTGAAAACCCATCATTATTGGTAATTTTAAATTTCTTTTTATTTTTGAATATTCTTGAAATCCCATCCAATAAGCAGTTATGTTTCCTGCATTGCCCATTGGAATACAAAGCCAATCAGGAGCTATACCTAAGTCATCAACTATTTCAAAAGCTGCTGTCTTTTGTCCATGTATTCGATATGGATTAACTGAATTCACAAGTTCTACAGGATGTTTTGAAGATAAATCTCTAACTATTTCAAGTGCCTTATCAAAGTTTCCATTAATTGATATTATTTCAGCGCCGTACATTAATGCTTGTGCAAGCTTTCCTTGTGCAACAAATCCTTCTGGGATTAAAACATAAGGTTTTAATCCTCCTCTAGAAGCATATGCAGCTGCAGCAGCAGAAGTGTTTCCAGTGCTTGCACAAATTACTGCTTCACGGCCTTCTTCTTTTGCTTTGCTAATTGCCATAGTCATACCACGATCTTTAAAAGATCCTGTTGGATTAAGGCCATCATATTTTAAAAAAACTTTTGTCCCATTTCCAATTAAGTTGCTAATTGATTCACTTAAAATTAGTGGTGTATTTCCTTCATTGAGGGAAATAATAGGAGTTTGCTTTGTAACTGGGAGATATTGTTTATAAGCTTCTATTAGACCTGGCCATCTTTTTTTTCTGTAATTAATACGCAGTTTATTTTTGATTTTATTTAATAACACCATGGCTGTTTAATTTGTTTTGATTTTTTCTAGAGGAGAACTGGTGAAAAAGGTTAATAATTCCGAAATCGATTCTACTTTATTCATAACTTTGCTCAAAGCGCTGACATCTAAAATTATAGTTTTAGTAGGATATCCTTCAAAAAATTTTATTAGATTTATTTTTCCGTCCCCTAGGTTAATTCCTTGAATTACGCTTGCTCTAAGGGCCAACATACCTGTTCTTTCATCAGTTGCTTTGGGTGGGTGGATAATAGATGAAAGTCTTGTTAAAAAAACAATTCCTATTTTAGAATATATTAGTTTGCTTGCAATGGTAATAGGAACTTCAAAATCTTTGTTTAAAATTTTTCTAATTTCTTCATCAGGAGACCCGGTTGCTTTCAAAATTCTTTTTAATTTTCTTGTGGATTTTCCTTCTTTAGCATAAGTTTTTAAAGAATTTACTTTAATTGTTCGAGAAAATATACTGTATGTGATTTTAATTTCTTCTGCAGCACTAACTTTTGGTACATTAAAAAATAATGGAGAAATTACTAAAATAAAAAATATTTTAGATATTGAAAATTTACTAAAATTCATTTAAATATTTGCACCAGCGGCAATCCTAACAAGTCTTACTACTCCTTTTTCGGTTACTTTTTTTGCAATTTTTATACCCATTTCTTTTGTATAGGGCTCATTAATTAGTCTTGGCATCCTTTTTAGAAAAATGTCAATTGAATACCCTGGTACTTTTTGTAAAATCTCTAAAAAGTTTCTCAATGGTTCAACATACATTATAAGGTCACTCAAGTTATTATTTTCGTTAATATTATTTAATTTAATTGATTCTGGAAGATAATTATTTAAACTTTTCAAGATTTTTAGACTAAATAAATCTATCTGATTTGTTAAACCTTCAACTATCTCATTTCTAAGAAAACCTCCATTTTGAGAAAAGAGAAGATTTATAACTTCGTCTAAAAGTTTTTCTAAATCGAGATTAGTTTGCTTTGCAGCGTTAGAAAGCAAATCTTCTAAACGATCCCATTTAAATTTTTTATTATCAAAAAGCATTTCTTTAAGGCTTTCCCTCAATTGTGGATCAGGGTCTTCCATTAATCTTCTTGCGAAATATGGATAAGCTGCGCCTAATATTTTGAAGTTTGGATCTACGCTTAAAGCTATTCCTTCTAATGTAAGTAATGATCTAATTATAAGGGCATAATATGGGGGTAGTCTGAAAGGAAATTTATACATAACACCAGACATATCGTCAGTAACGCTCTTAAAATCCATTTTTGAAACTCCTTGTTCAACGGCGTTAATGAAAACATCTTGAAATGCTGGAACAATGGGTTCTAGATTAACTTCCTCTGATAAAAATCCTAATTTTACGAAATCTTGGGACAATTTATCGAAGTTTTTATTTACTAAATGAACTACTGCTTGAATCAATCCTGACCTAGATTCTCTGGAAACTTCGCTCATCATTCCAAAATCTAGATAACATAATCTTCCATCTTCTAAGGCTAATAAATTACCTGGATGCGGGTCTGCATGAAAAAAACCATGTTCTAAAAGTTGTTCTAAACTGCATTGCACCCCTATATCAATCATTTCATCAGGATTAATTCCTAATTTTTTTACGTCCTCTAAATTTGTTAATTTTGTACCGTCTATCCATTCCATTGCTAAAACTCTTCTTGAAGTTATTTCTTTATAAATTTTTGGTACGGCAATCATTTTATTATGTTTATGCATATCTCTAAATTTTTCTGCATTTGCAGCTTCGTTTAGATAGTCCATCTCTTCAAAAACTCTCTTACCTAATTCATCAATCAAAGCAACTAGATCACTCCTTATCAATCCGATATTGTTTTTTAGCCAATAAGCAATATTTCTAACAATGTAAAGATCTAAGGTTATTTGTTCTCTTAAACCTGGTCGTTGTACTTTTATTGCAACGACTTCTTCATTTTTTAATTTAGCTTTATGCACTTGACCTAAAGAAGCAGCAGAAATTGGGTTTTTATCAATTTCTAAAAAAATCTCATCTATTTTTTTTCCTAGATCTTCTTCTATTAATTCCATAGCTTTATCTCCATCGAACCCAGGGAGCTGATCTTGCAATTCAGATAATTCTTCTAGAAGAATCCCTGGTATTATATCTGGTCTTGTTGATAAAGCTTGGCCTGCTTTAACAAATGCAGGTCCAAGTTCTACTAACAAATTTGTTAATTCTCTTGCTCTAAATCTTGCTTGCGGCTCATTTTTTAGTCTTCCAGTTAATTTATCCCATCCAACGGAAAAGATGTAAGCAAAAATAGGTAGGAGTGTTTGCCAAAGTCTTTTTAAAAGTCTGTTAGGGTTTTTTTTGTAAATTTTAGAAATTGTGTCTGGATCATAATTTAAGAGTCCAGAGACCTCAATAAAATCAGTAAAATCTTCTTTCATAACTTTATATATTTAAAACCTTTATTTTTTTAAAAAAGAAGTTAATTTTTTTATATGGAAGATTTATCATGTTAATACAACTAAAAATAGAAAATATTGCCTTAATAGAAATTATAGAAATTAATTTTGAAAAAGGTTTGAATATCATAACGGGAGATTCAGGTTCAGGAAAATCATTAATTGTGGATTCGCTAAATGCTTTATTTGGTGGAACTAATATACCTCTAAAACATTTAATACGTCCAGGAAAAGATTTTTGCTTTATCGAGGCCATATTTTCTTCTTCTCCCCAAATTAATGATTGGCTAATTGTTAATGGTTTTGAAATAACTTCTTCAGAACTACAAATTAAAAGAAAATCTTATAAAAAAAATAATAAAATTTTATCCAAATATAGCGTTAATAATTTATCAATAAATAGACAATCATTAGAAAAACTTGGACGATTTTTAATTGATTTTGCAGGTCAATCCGACACTTTTATATTTGATTCTTTAGATAAGAGAAGATTAATTATTGATGACTTATGTTCCCAAGAAGCAAGAAATACTAGCAAAAGGATTAAAAGTATATGGGGAGAAACTAAAGTTTTAGAAGGATTAATGCATGAAAAAATAGAATTTTCTAGGAATCAAACAGAAAAAAACTTGGCAATTAAGCACATGTTGAAGAGTTTAGAAGAAGCTGATTTAAATTCAAGTGAAGAAATTTTAGAATTAGAGTTATTAGAAAATAAACTAGTAAATAATCTAGAAATTAATAATTCAATTAAATCATCATTAGAAAACTTAAACAATTTCAGTCATGATGAACCTTCAGTAACTTCTTTTATCAATCAATCACTAAAGATTTTAAATAAAACAGCAGATTTCGATTTAAAGATTCAAAAATTTAGAGAGAAGTTATTAAATATTCATGCTGATGTTGAAGATTTAATTTTTGATTTAAAATCATATTTGCAAGAAATAGAAAATTATGAATCTAATCTCGCAGAAATACAAGAAAGATTATTCTTTTTAAAAAACTTAGAGAGAACTTTTTCATTGGATTTAACTCAATTAATTGAAAAGCGCGATCAATTAAAAAAGTATTTTCAACAAAATGATCAAGGTAATGAGATTTCCATGATTAAAGCTCAAATTGAGAATTTACAAAGTAATCTAAATTCTTTATTTGTTATTCAATCTACTGAAAGAAAAAAAATTGCTAAACAGTTACAAATTTCAGTAATGTCAATTTTAAGCAATCTAGGTTTAGAAAATGCAAACTTTTCAATTCAATTTTCTGAGTGCAAGCCTTCTGGCGAGGGAATTGACGATATAAATTTTTTGTTTTCGGCTAATCCTGATCAGAAGCTTGCTCCATTATCAAATGTTATTTCTGGCGGAGAAATGTCAAGATTCTTGTTAGCTATTAAATCAAGTATTTCTAAAAAACCCAATACTTTCTTTTTAGATGAAATTGATAGTGGTTTAAGTGGTAAATCTCTATTTTCTTTGGTAGAGCTTATAAAAGAAATTTCTAAAAATCAACAAGTCTTATGTATTACACATCAGCCATTTCTCGCTGCAAGGGGATCAGCTCATTTCAAAGTTAATAAAAAAGTAATTAATGGGATAACTTTTACCTCAATCGCAAAACTAACTACAAAAAATCAAAGAAAAAATGAACTAATAGAACTTATAGGTGGAGGGTCATGCGAAGTAAACGAATATGCTTCTAGACTTCTTGATCGCTCAGCTGCGTAAAATAAAAAAAATTTTACTATAATAACCTTTTTAAATCATATTTTAGATTTAAACATGGTTAATAAAGTTGATAGTAGTTTTGGAGAAGATAACTCAATTAATATTAGGGGAGCTCGTCAGCATAATTTAAAAAATATTGATCTTACTCTACCTAGGAATAAATTTATAGTTTTTACAGGTGTGAGTGGAAGTGGTAAAAGTTCTTTGGCTTTTGATACTATTTTTGCTGAAGGTCAAAGAAGATATGTTGAGAGTCTTTCTGCATACGCAAGGCAATTTTTGGGTCAAGTAGATAAACCAGATGTTGACAATATTGAAGGTTTATCACCTGCTATTTCAATTGATCAAAAATCTACAAGTCATAATCCTCGGTCAACAGTTGGAACAGTAACGGAAATACAAGATTATTTAAGATTATTATTTGGTCGTGCTGGTGAGCCTCATTGTCACCATTGTGGAATTCCAATTGCGCCTCAAACAATTGATGAAATGGTGGATCAAATTCTTCTTTTACCAGAAGGAACAAGGTACCAATTGTTGGCTCCTGTTGTAAGAGGTAAGAAAGGAACACATACAAAATTAATAAGCGGACTAGCTGCTGAAGGATTTGCTAGGGTAAGAATCAATGGAGAGGTAAGAGAACTTGCTGATAGTATTGAATTAGATAAAAATCAAATTCATAATATTGAGGTAGTAGTAGATAGATTAATTGCAAGAGAAGGCATACAAGAAAGATTAAATGATTCTCTACAAACTTGTCTCAAAAGAGGGGATGGCTTAGCAATAGTAGAAGTTGTTCCAAAAAAAGGAGAAAACTTACCTTCTAATTTAGAAAGAGAAAAACTTTACTCAGAAAATTATGCATGTCCTTTACATGGATCTATCGTTGAAGAACTTTCTCCTAGATTATTTTCTTTTAATAGCCCATATGGGGCCTGTCCAGATTGTCATGGGATAGGTTATTTAAAAAAATTTACTGCGGATAGAGTTATCCCTGATAAAACATTACCTGTTTATGCTGCAATAGCTCCTTGGAGTGATAAAGATAATACTTATTACTTTTCTTTACTTTACTCTGTAGGACAAGCTTATGGTTTTGAATTAAAAACTCCTTGGAAAGATTTAAGTGACTTGCAAAAAAAAGTTCTACTTTTGGGATCAGATAAACCAATATTAATCCAAGCTGATAGTCGTTTTAAAACTTCTAGTGGTTTTGAAAGACCTTTTGAGGGGATTTTGCCAATATTAGAAAGGCAATTGAATGAAGCCAATGGAGAATCAGTTAAACAAAAATTAGAAAAGTATCTAGAATTAGTTCCTTGTAAGACATGTTCTGGAAAAAGATTAAGACCTGAGGCTTTGGCAGTTAAAGTTGGTCCATACAATATTACTGATTTAACTTCTATAAGCGTTTCTGAAACCCTAAATCACGTAGAGCGCATAATGGGCTTAGGTAAAACAAAGAAAGAAAATATATCTTTATCAGAAAAACAAAAGCAGATAGGTGAATTGGTTTTAAAAGAGATTCGTTTACGTTTGAAGTTTTTAATTAATGTAGGTTTAGATTATTTGACTTTAGATAGACCAGCTATGACTTTGTCTGGTGGTGAGGCTCAGCGTATTAGATTGGCTACACAAATAGGTGCAGGTCTTACTGGCGTTTTATATGTATTAGATGAACCAAGTATTGGTTTGCATCAGAGAGACAATGACAGATTATTAGAAACATTAAAAAGCTTAAGAGACTTGGGAAATACTTTGGTTGTCGTTGAACATGATGAAGATACTATGAAATCCGCAGATTATTTAGTAGATATTGGTCCAGGGGCAGGTGTTTATGGTGGGGAAATTATTGCTAAAGGATCTTATCAAGATGTCTTAAATTCAGAAAAGTCATTAACTGGAGCTTATCTTAGTGGTAGAAAATCGATTCCTACTCCAAAAGAACGTAGATCATCTGTTAAAAAAAGTTTAATTTTAAATAATTGCTCTAAAAATAATTTAAAAAATATTTCTGTTGAATTTCCTTTAGGAAGATTGGTTTCTGTAACTGGTGTGAGTGGAAGTGGAAAGAGCACTTTGATAAATGAATTACTTCATCCTGCATTATGTCATTCTCTTGGATTAAAAGTCCCTTTTCCTCAAGGTGTAAAAGAGTTAAAGGGGATAAAGGCAATTGATAAAGTTATCGTTATTGATCAATCTCCAATAGGAAGAACTCCAAGATCAAATCCTGCTACATATACTGGTGCTTTTGATCCTATAAGGCAGATATTTACTGCCACAGTAGAAGCAAAAGCAAGAGGTTATCAGGCTGGTCAATTTAGCTTTAATGTGAAAGGAGGAAGATGCGAAGCTTGTAAAGGTCAGGGAGTCAATGTAATTGAAATGAATTTTCTACCTGATGTGTATGTTCAATGTGAAGTATGTAAAGGAGCTCGTTTTAATAGGGAAACTCTTCAGGTGAAATATAAAGGTTTTAATATATCTGATGTTTTAGAGATGACTGTTGAACAAGCTGCAGAAACTTTTTCTGCTATACCTCAAGCTGCTGATAGATTATCTACATTGGTTGATGTTGGCTTAGGATATGTCAAATTAGGCCAGCCAGCTCCTACATTATCTGGTGGAGAGGCTCAAAGAGTTAAGTTAGCCACGGAATTGTCAAAAAGAGCTACTGGAAAAACTTTATATTTGATTGATGAACCAACTACTGGGTTAAGTTTTTATGATGTTCATAAATTAATGGATGTAATACAACGTTTGGTAGATAAAGGCAATTCAGTAATTGTTATTGAACATAATTTAGATGTTATTAGATGTTCAGATTGGATTATCGATTTAGGACCTGATGGAGGGGATAAAGGAGGAGAAATTATTGCAGAAGGTATTCCCGAGGATGTAGCTAAAAATCTTACAAGTCATACAGCAAAATATCTTAAAAAGGTTCTGAAATAAGAAAATCCTTGTTGTATTTCTTTTTATTTTAATTATTTCAGCAATACGAAATTCTTTTTTAAAGGGGCATAACACTCCTCCATAACTGCTTTTTTGAAAACTTTCATATAAAAAAAATTTCAAATCATAATGCTTTCTTAATATTTCCTTAGAAAATTCAGCTTATTTGTATTAAAGGCCGTTGATCGGAGGTTTTCCTGAATGAGGTTGAAATTTTTACATTTACATTTACATGGTCTTATACGTTCTAAAAATCTTGAGTTAGGTAGGGATGCAGATACAGGAGGGCAAACACAATACGTTTTAGAATTAATTAAAAGCTTGGCTAATATTTCAGAAGTTGATCAAGTAGATTTAGTTACTCGTTTAATAAACGATCCTAAAGTAGACGATGAATATTCTCAAGAAGAAGAATTTGTAGAACCAGGAGTGAGAATTTTAAGATTCAAATTTGGACCTAATAAATATTTAAGAAAGGAATTGCTTTGGCCTTATTTAGATCATTTAACTGAAAGACTAATTTTTTACTATAAAAAAAACAAAAAGCCTAATTTCATTCATGCACATTATGCAGATGCTGGATATGTAGGAGTTAAACTAAGTAAATCCTTAAACGTTCCTCTTATTTTTACTGGTCATTCTTTAGGAAGAGAGAAAAAAAGGAAATTGCTTGATACTGGTTTAAAAAATGATCAAATAGAAAAACTTTATTCTATAAGTAAAAGAATTGAAGCAGAAGAAAAAGCATTGAAGTCTGCAGATATTGTTGTTACAAGCACTGAACAAGAATCAGTGTATCAATATTCCCAATATTCTTCTTTTTCACCTCACAAAGCTAAAGTTATTCCTCCTGGTGTTGATCATAATAAATTTCACCATATTCACTCCACAAGTGAGACAGCCGAAATTGATAACATGATGAAACCTTTTCTAAAGGATTCTACTAAACCTCCATTCTTAAGTATTTCTAGAGCTGTACGAAGAAAAAATATTCCATCTTTGATTGAAGCATATGGAAGATCTGAAAAATTAAAAAGAAAAACTAATTTAATTCTGATATTAGGTTGTAGAGAGAATACTTCAAAACTTGACCCTCAACAAAAAGATGTTTTCAATAATATTTTTGAAACAATTGATAAATATAATCTATATGGAAAGGTAGCTTATCCAAAAAAACATCTTCCAAGTCAGATTCCTGCTTTATATAGGTGGGCTGCTAGCAGAGGTGGTGTATTTGTAAATCCAGCTTTAACAGAGCCTTTTGGTTTGACTCTTCTTGAAGCTTCTTCATGTGGATTGCCAATAATATCAACAAATGATGGAGGGCCAAAAGAAATTCGTTCAAAATGTGAAAATGGACTTCTAGTAGATGTTACTGATATTAATGAGTTGAAAGTTATGCTTGAAAAAGGAATATCAAATAATAATCAGTGGAAAATATGGAGCAGAAATGGAATTGAGGGTGTTAACAGGCACTTTAGTTGGAACACTCATGTACGCAATTATTTATCAGTACTTAATGAAGAATTTTCAAATTCAAATAGTTATTCTTCATCTGACATTAAACAAAGTTGTTTAAAAGGGACTTCTTCACTTATAAAACCCCATTGATCAAAAACCTCAGGATCAGGGTGAAGAATTAGTTGATTATTTTGAGTTTTCTTTAGTTTAAAGCCCTTCTTAGAAAGTTTTTTCATTAAGTTAGCAGTTTCCTCAAATCTTGATGCCATTGCATCAAGACTCGAGCAGTCACTTGTTAATCCATTATCTTTCCATGTAAAAAAATTCATAACAAATTCTTCAAAGATTGATTTTTAAAACTATACCTAAAATTACAAGTAAAATGTTGATTTTCCAAAAATTTTCAACTATTTTTTGTTCCTTCACTCCTTTAAGTTCAAAGTGGTGGTGTAGTGGAGCCATTAAGAATATGCGTTTACCTCTATGAAATAATTTTTTTGTAATTTTAAAAAATCCTACTTGAAAAATTACTGATAACGATTCAATAATAAATATTCCTGAGAAAATAGATAAGGTAAAAACGCTATTGGTTAATAACGCTATAGAACCCAAAATTGCTCCAATACTTAGAGATCCTGTGTCGCCCATAAATATTTTTGCAGGATAACTATTATATTTGAGAAATCCTAAGCATATGCCGGACATCGAAAAACATAAGATGCTAAAAACAAAAAGTTCTTGCTGTTCTTTCAGTAATATCTCTGTTCCTAATCCATAAAAGACAATCCCACTGCATCCAGCTGCTAATCCATCTAGTCCATCAGTCAAATTTACTGAATTACTTATGCCAACAAGCACTAAAAAAGAAACTGGCAATATGAAAATATTCATATTTATTCCCCAGGAGTCAGAAACTGTTATTAATGGACTTATTAAATTTTTTTCATAGGCTAACAATATAAAAATTATTGAGATGACACCTTGTAAGAAAAATTTCTCTTTTGTTTTTAAACCTGTGTTCTCTTTTCTTTTAACACTTAAAAAATCATCTAAAAATCCTGTAATAAAGAAACCAAAAATAGTTAGTAATAAAAGAAATAATTTTAGAGAACCTAAGCTGATAGTTATTATCAAAAGCAAAATTAAAAAAGGGATTATCATAAAAATCCCACCCATTGTTGGAGTATCACTTTTTTTAAAGTGATTAGCTGGGCCTTCATTCCTGATATTTTGAAGTAAATTAAATTTTTTGGTAATCTTTAGTCCATTTTTAGTTGTAAAAATAGAAATAAAGAAAAATAATATGTAAACTCCTGTAAAAATAAAATTATTAAAAAAATAGGAGGTAACTATTAAAGCAAAAGTATTTAATATAAATAAAGATTCAAAGTTAAACTTTTTAATCTTCCCAATCATCTTCTAATGAAGGATCTTCTTCAGTTTTATAATCTTCCTTTTCTCCCATAAGTGCTGAAAGTTCTTCTTCTTCTATTGTACTAATCTCTTGTGAATCTCCATCTTTTTCTGCAACGAGTCTACCTGTATTTTCGAGCCAAGATAGTAGATCGGGTTCCTCTCTTAGTGGTAACACAGGAGCTGGATCATTTCTGTGATAGCAAGTTAAAGCAGGATTGACTTCAGAGATATCATCCAATCTAAGTTTTAATTTATTTGAATCCATTAAGTGTTTTGTTCTATATATAAGATAATACATAATGATGCACACTTAAAAACTTTGTTTGATAAAGGAAATTTAAAATACTTTTTTATTTGGCTAATTTCATTGTTGCTGTCTGGATTATTAAAAATTATTGGATATTTGAATCCCAATTTTTTAATAATTAATAACTTTCTTATCTTATTACTAGTTTTTGGTCCAGCTCTTTTAGTTACAATAATATTAGTCTTTAATAAGTATTCAAATTCTTAATTACGTCAAAAAATTTAAATTTATGGAGCAAATTTAGATGCAGCAGGTAAAAAAAGTTGTACTAGCTTATTCTGGTGGCGTAGATACGAGTGTTTGTATTCCATATTTAAAGAATGAATATGGAATTTCAGAAGTAGTTACTTTTGTAGCAGATCTTGGACAAGGCGAGGATTTAGAACTTATTAGGCAGAAAGCTTTAAACTCTGGTGCATCTAAATCAATCGTTGGCAATTTAGTTAATAGTTTTGTTGAGAGATACGCTTTTCCAGCAATTAGAGCAAACGCATTGTATTTAGATAAATATCCTTTATCTACTGCTCTTGCTAGGCCATTAATTGCTGAAAATCTCGTAAATATTGCTAGAGAGATTAATGCCGATGCAGTAGCCCATGGATGCACTGGGAAAGGTAATGATCAAGTTCGGTTCGATTTAGCAATTAATGCTTTAGGTCCTGATTTAAAAATAATTACTCCTGCTAGGGAGTGGAATATGAGTAGAGAAGAAGCAATAGTGTATGGAGAAAAATTTGGTATACCTGCGCCAGTATCAAAAAAATCACCATATTCTATAGACGTTAACTTACTTGGTAGGAGTATTGAAGCAGGTATATTAGAAGACCCAATGCAAGAAGCACCTGAGGATATATTTTCGATGACATCATCAGTTGATAATTCACCTGATTCTCCTCAAGAAGTTGAAATTATTTTCAAAAATGGGTTTCCTATAGGAATTAATGATGAATCTCTAACCCCCGTAGAGATTATTAAAAAAGCTAATGTTCTCGCAGGTGAGCATGGTTTTGGAAGAATTGATATGATTGAAGATCGAGTAGTAGGAATTAAAAGTAGAGAGATTTATGAAACACCAGGCCTCTTGCTTTTAATCAAAGCTCACAAAGAATTAGAAAGCATAACATTAAATCCAGACGTTGTTGACTTTAAAGGAACAGTTGAAAAAAAATGGGGTCAACTTGTCTATCAAGGTTTTTGGTTTGGACCTCTTAAAGATAGTTTAGATTCATTTATTTCGTCGACTCAAACTGCAGTTAATGGAAGAGTAAAGATTAGACTTCATAAGGGGAACGCAATAGTAATCGGTAGAATGTCGGAAAATAATTCACTTTACAGAGAAGATTTGGCAACTTATAGCAAAGAAGATGTTTTCAATCATTCTTTAGCAGAGGGTTTTATTTATATGTGGGGTATGTCTAATAAAATATGGGCTGAATTAAATTCAAAAACAAAAGATTAACATTTATGATTCTGCATTTTCTTTAGTTTCAGTATCATCTTTTCCCGAAGTTGAAATATTTGCGCTTACTACTGGTTGTTCTTCCTTAGATTCAACTTTAGTTTCTAGATTTTCTTTATCATCAGCTTTAGTTGAACTCTTCGTAGAAGGTCTTGGAGTTGGCAAGGGACCTTCTTGTTTAACGGTCATGTATCTAATAACATCTTCACTTAGTCTCATTGCTTTTTCGATTTTGAAAATATGTTGTCCATCTCCTTGATGACTTAGTTGGACGTAAATACCTTCTCTATGTTTTGCTATTTGATAGGCTAATCTTCTTTTACCCCTCATTTGACTATCGAGGATGGTACCACCAAATTCTTCTAAAAGCTTATTGTATTTATCAATGTGGTTAGTTACTTCATCTTCCGCAATATCTGGGCGGAGGATATACATGGTTTCGTAATAAGATTGTTGATCGTTCATAGTTTCAGACAAGGTCTTTGGCTCATATAAATGATGTCATGAGCGTCTGTTCATCTTTAACGATACATCATGATGTGCAGTTCCTTGAAAATTAGCATTATTTTAAAGATGATTTTTGAGTGCGTCATTCATTACATGAAAAGGTACTTCTAAACCATCTGTCCAAAATGATAATGATTTTATTCCTTGGGCAACAAGCATTTGCAAACCATCTATAGTTATGCATCCTTTATTGGCGCTAAATTTTAATAGATGAGTCGGAGAAGGATTGTATATCAAATCATAAACAATAGTTTTTGAGTTAAGAGATCTCCAAAAATAATCTCCATATGGCAATAAATTCATTTCATTTTTAGCTGTTTTCATTCCTACTGGTGTTGTATTTACAACTAAATCTGTTTCTTCAATTAAATTTTGAGCTTGATTATCGTTATTTAAGAAGCTCTGAAGTTCAATTTGATTTTCAAAGTTTTTTCTTAATTCATCTAGTGATGGTTTGTTACGTGATATTACTGAAATTGTTGAAAGATTTAAATTTATTAAACCTTGAATAACAGATCTTGCTGCACCCCCGGAGCCAAGAACTATTGATTTTTTCTTTGCTAATTTTAAATTTTTTAATGGATAAATAAATCCCTCTACATCCGTATTTGTTGCGCTCCATTCATTTTCAGAATTTAATTTGAGGGTATTAATTGCTTTAAGTTTGTTAGCAATAGGTGAGATTTCACTACAAAGGTTAAATACTTTTTCTTTGTGTGGAATTGTAATGTTTAAACCCTTGCAATTAATCCTTTTAAAAGAATTAAGAACTAATTCTAAATCTTCATCTTTACAGGGTACAGCAATATAAATTAAATCCAAGCCTAAATATTGAAGGGCAGCATTTTGGATAATTGGAGACAAAGAATGGCTTACTGGATTGCCAATTAATGCGATGAAAGATGTCTTACTTGAAATCATATTTAGAATTTTAACCCTAAAACTAATGGTCTGTTCGGGAACCACACCCCGTCTTTGAGTAACAATAATGACGACAATGACCGATTATGGAGGTTAGCAAATATAAAGAATTTACCCATGGGTAAGGTTGTAGGAATTGATTTAGGAACAACTAATAGTTGTGTCGCAGTAATGGAAGGTGGTAAGCCTACTGTAATAGCAAATGCTGAGGGTTTCAGAACTACTCCATCAGTTGTTGCGTATACAAAAAATCAAGATCAGCTTGTTGGACAAATAGCAAAAAGACAAGCTGTAATGAACCCTGAAAATACTTTTTATTCTGCAAAACGTTTTGTTGGTAGAAGAGTTGATGAAGTTAACGAAGAATCTAAAGAAGTTAGTTATTCTGTAGAAAAATCTGGTTCTAGTGTTAAATTAAAATGCCCAATTTTGGATAAACAGTTTTCTCCTGAAGAGGTTAGTTCTCAAGTTTTAAGAAAGCTAGCAGATGATGCAGGTAAATATCTTGGTGACAAAGTTACACAGGCTGTAATTACAGTTCCAGCTTATTTTAATGATTCCCAAAGACAGGCTACTAAAGATGCTGGAAAGATTGCAGGTTTAGAAGTTCTCAGAATCGTTAATGAGCCAACTGCTGCGGCTCTAGCATATGGTCTGGATAAAGAAAATGAAAAGATTCTTGTTTTTGATTTAGGTGGAGGTACATTTGACGTCTCAGTTATTGAAGCTGGTGATGGAGTAACTGAAGTTCTATCTACATCTGGAGATACACATTTAGGTGGTGATGATTTTGATAGATGCATCGTAGATCACTTAGCAAATACTTTTAAATCTAATGAGGGAATTGATCTCAGACAAGATAAGCAAGCTTTGCAAAGATTGACTGAAGCTGCAGAAAAAGCAAAAATAGAGCTCTCAAATGCTACGCAAAGTGAAATAAATTTACCTTTTATTACAGCGACTCCTGAAGGACCAAAACATTTGGATTTGAACCTTACTAGAGCAAAGTTCGAGGAATTAGCAGCTTCTTTAATTGATAGGTGTAAGACCCCAGTTGAGAGAGCTATAAGTGACGCAAAAATTTCTACTAGTGAAATTGATGAAGTTGTTATGGTTGGAGGCTCATCTAGAATACCTGCTGTTCTAGATTTAGTAAAAAAAATAATTGGTAAAGAACCAAATCAAACTGTTAATCCTGATGAAGTAGTAGCTGTTGGAGCTGCAATTCAGGGAGGAGTTTTGGCAGGAGAAGTTAAAGATATATTGCTGCTCGACGTTACTCCACTCTCTTTAGGTGTAGAAACTTTAGGGGGAGTAATGACAAAAATGATAAATCGAAATACTACAGTACCTACGAAGAAATCTGAAACATATTCAACTGCTGTGGATGGACAAACAAATGTAGAAATTCACGTGTTGCAGGGTGAAAGAGAAATGGCTTCTGATAACAAAAGCTTAGGAACTTTTAGATTGGATGGAATACCGTCAGCACCAAGAGGAGTTCCGCAAATCGAAGTTACATTTGATATCGATGCAAATGGAATTCTTAGTGTTACTGCTAAAGATAAAGGAAGTGGTAAAGAGCAAAGTATTTCTATCACTGGTGCTTCTACTCTATCTGATAATGAAGTAGAAAAAATGGTAAAAGATGCTGAATCAAATGCATCTGCAGATAAAGAAAAAAGAGAAAAAATTGATTTAAAAAATCAAGCTGAAACACTTGTCTACCAGACAGAAAAGCAACTTGGTGAATTAGGAGACAAAATTGATGCTGCAGCAAAGTCTAAAGTTGAAGAAAAAAGTAATGCTTTAAAAGAAGCAACTTCAAAAGAAGATTATGAATCAATGAAAAAACTTCTTGAAGAACTCCAGCAAGAACTTTATGCTGTTGGTTCATCTGTCTACCAGCAACCAGGCAATCAGCCACCATCTCCTGGCGCAGCAGGCGGTCCCGATCAGAGTGATTCAAATGAAAAAGGTGGAGATGATGTAATTGATGCAGACTTTACTGAAACAAAAGATTAGTAAAGATATTTTTTAATTTCATTAGCAACCCATTTAGAACAAGCGGGAGCCAGTAATATCCCATTTTTATAAAAACCTGTACATATAATTAGTCCATCTTCAAGATTTTTCATTATTGGTGAAGGCTCACCATCTGGTCTTGACCTAATTCCGTACCACTTTTTAGAAATTTTTCCTTTCTCCAGCCAATTTGGTTTTTTATCGAGAAAATTTGTGAGTTTTTCGAATGTATTTTTTTCTGGCTTAGTACTATATTCGTCAGTTGATCCAATAATTAACTTATTTTTTGATTTTGGAATAATATTTTTACCATTTATATTGAATTGTTTTGGCAGCGATAACAAATCAACTTCTGCATCATTAATCTCAATTTCCATAGCTTGACCTAAAACAGGCTTTAATTTGATGTTGTGAGATCTGCTATCTATTAAATCAATCGCTTTTAGAGAATTACACAAAATAACCATGTCAGATTTTATATTTTCATTATTCCTTGTTGTAGAAATCCATTGATTGTTTGATTTTCTTATTTTTATTATTTCTCCTTGTAAATAATTTACTTTTTTATGTTTTAGATATTTATCTAATGTTTGAAGTAAAGATAAAGCATTTATTCTTCCATCTTTGAAGGAGATCATTCCTTTTATATTTTTTGTTTGGAAGGCTTTATTTATATTCTTGATTAATATTGAGTCTCTTTCTAAAATTAGTAACGTTGGATCATTATTTTCATAAACAAATTTCTCTAATTTCTTAAACTTTTCTTCATTAGTAGTTAGTTGTATTAATGGTTTTTCCATATTTAATTCATAATTAAATTTTTGTAGGAACGTAATCCATTGTGGCCATAATTCAATGCTTTGTTTTCTGAGATCCCAGCTTTTACCTCTTCTTTTTTGATACATATTACCCATTAGCAAGCCTAAAGCTGCATTGCTACTATTTTGGAGTTGAGTTGGATCTATTATCGTTACCTGAAAACCTAATTCTGATAATTCTAAGGCGTTAAATTTTCCAATAATACCTGATCCAATAATAACTATGTTTGCTTTTTGAAAATTTTCTTTTAAGCTTTTCATTGATATATTAGATATACTTGCTTACTTGACTAAATAATTAAAGATTTTTTGGAACATCCTTCAATTATATTCAAAATTGTTTGTCCCGATCGTCCTGGCCTTGTAAGTTTACTTACAAGTTGGATTTCAAATTACGGTGGCAACATAAAACATTCTGATCATCACACAGATCAAGATGCAGGTTTGTTTCTTAGTCGAATTGAGTGGAATAGTAACAATGAATATTTTAATAGGGATGAAATTTATAAAGAATTTGCAAAAATTGCAGATGAAGTAAATGGAAAATTTAATGTAAATTATTCTGATGAAACCCCAAATGTTGCTATTTTCGTGAGTAAACAAAATCATTGTTTGATTGATTTACTTTGGCGAGTAAGAAATGGAGAACTCAAAATGAAAGTTCCTTTAATAATTTCAAATCATTCTCATCTTGAAAATATTGCAAATGACTTTAATGCCAAATTTGTCCATATTGATACCTTCAAAACTGATAAAACTATTGTTGAAGATCAATTTTTAAATTTACTAAAAGAATATGACATTGATCTTGTTGTATTAGCTAAATATATGCAAATTTTGAGTGACTCTTTTTTAAAAAAGTTTTCTTCAATAATAAATATTCATCATTCTTTTTTGCCTGCATTTAAGGGCGGGCAACCATATCATAGAGCATGGAAGAGAGGTGTTAAATTAATCGGTGCTACTGCTCATTATGTTACTGAAGATCTTGATGAAGGCCCGATAATAGAGCAATGTACAGTTAATGTAAGTCATAGGGATGAAGTTGATGATTTGATTAGAAAAGGAAGAGATATTGAAAGAATAGCTTTAGCAAGAGCAGTTAGATTACATCTAAATCATCAAGTATTTGTCTATAACAGCAAAACTGCTGTTTTTGATTGAAAATAGTTTCTTAGTCTTCTAATTCTATTTGTATTTGTCTTTCATAAATTGATTCTTCATTAAAAGCTCTTGCTATCAAGAAACTGGCAATGCAGCTGATTAACACAGGTTTCATTATTAATAAATTTTTTGTTAAAGCGAAAGCTAAAAACATTGCTGTTATTGGCGTTCGCGAACATCCAGCTACGAAAGCTCCCATTCCCGCAAAAATGTATGTACTTGGTGCATGTCCTGTAGCAATTTCCACCCAGCTCCCCATTATTAGTCCGATTGACCCTCCTAAAGTAAGCATTGGATAGAATAATCCTCCAGGAGCTCCGGATGCTGCTGCTAAACCTGTCGTGATAAATAGTACTAAAACTGCTAATAAAGCAATTTCAATACTTGTATTTTGTTCAGCTATTATTTTCTGTAATTCATCTAAATTATGAAATGTACTGGGTAAAAAAGAGTAGATACTTCCTAAAATAAGTCCACAGATACTCATTTTTAAAACAAATTTATTTTTATACCACTTTTTCCCAAGATTTTGCATTAACAAAACATATCTGCTGTACAATTCTGCAAATAACCCAATAATTATTCCTAGTAAAACCAAGTAAATAAAATCTACAGGTAAGAAAAAAACTGATGGGTCATATTCTTTTTGAATCAAAAATCCGAGGTTAAAATCAAAGCCTCCTGCTTTAGGATCTAAACCCAAGGCTTGAATAATATCAGCAGATGAATCTGCAATAAAAGTTGTAATTACTACTAATAATAAAATTACTGGTCTAGCAGAGTTTAATAACTCCTCTATTGCATAGATAAACCCTCCTAATGGAGCGCTAAATACTGCAGCTATTCCAGCACCACCTCCTGCTGCTACTATTACTCTTCTGAAAGCTGTAGGAGCTTTTAGCCACTTGGCCATTTGCCAAGCTACGGATCCTCCCATTTGAACTGATGGACCTTCTGGACCTAAAGGGAATCCACTACCAATCGCAATTATTCCTGATATGAGCTTAACTAATCCTACTTTTAAATTCATTGGAACTTTTTTATGTCTTAAGAAACCCATGATTTGACTCACACCTGAACCTTTTGCAGCAGGTGCTATATTTTTGATCAAATATCCTGCAATAGCTCCTCCTAGAGCTCCAAAAATAGGTAAGACCGTAATAGATGGAAATTGGTCTAGTAATGCTAATCTCCAATTATTAATAAAATAGATTCCAGTTTTAAAAGATATGCTTGTAATTGAAGCCCCTAGACCTGTTAATAAGAGCGAAAATGCAACGACTAGAGATCTTTGTTTTAATAATTTTTTGATGCTACGAGAAGAATTATTACTTGTTTTTTGGATATTATCTTTTATAAAGTTTGGCATGGTCCATGATTACTTTGTCAAGCTGAAATCGTGTATTTCATCAAATTGAAGATAGCGATAAAGTTCATCTGAATATGGATTAATTTTATTTTTAGTAATATCCTGATATTCTTCTATTTCAGGTATTTTTCCAAGCAGTGCACAAACCGCTGCTAATTCTGCACTCCCTAAAAATACTTGCGCATTCTTGCCAAGTCTATTGTCAAAATTTCTTGTACTGGTAGAAAATACTACAGACCCTTCATCAACTCTAGCTTGATTTCCCATACATAAAGAACAGCCTGGTAACTCTAATCTTGCACCACAATCCTCGAATATTTTATAGTAGCCTTCAGCTTTTAGAGTTTCTTCATCCATCTTTGTTGGTGGACAAATCCATAATTTAGCTTTTAAATTTTGTATTCCTTCAAGAACTTTTGCAGCTGCCCTGTAATGACCAATATTTGTCATGCAAGAACCTATAAAAACCTCGTCAATATTTGTATTTGCAACATCAGTGATTTCTTTTACATTATCTGGATCATTAGGGCAAGCAACTATAGGTTGTGTTACTTTTGCTAAATCAATTTCAATGATTTCTTCATACTGAGCGTTTGAATCTGGTTGAATTAATGATGGTTTTTTTAACCAATTTTTCATATCATTTATTCTTCTTGAAATCGATTTTGAATCTTCATAATTGCTCTCGATCATTTTTTCTAGTAGGCAAATATTGCTTTTTAAATATTCTTGAACAGTTTCTTGGGATAAA
Organism: uncultured Prochlorococcus sp.; assembly: GCA_902595175.1. Taxonomy (GTDB): domain Bacteria; phylum Cyanobacteriota; class Cyanobacteriia; order PCC-6307; family Cyanobiaceae; genus Prochlorococcus_A. The sequence continues at coordinate 32,420 of CACJPB010000012.1, forward strand.
AGTATTGTGCTACCAGCGCATGAGCGTTCTGCAGTAGCATCAGTAAGTTCAAAAGCTTGTTCAAGTTTTAGATTTGGTAATCCCTCAATTTCCATGATTTTCCCGTTGAATATATTTTTCTTATTTTCTTTCTCAACAGTTAAGAGTCCTTTTTTAATTGCGAAGAGAGGGATTGCATTAACTAAATCCCTAAGAGTAATTCCTGGTAATAATTCTCCCTTAAATTTAACCAGCACAGATTCCGGCATATTTAATGGCATTGATCCTATCGCAGCGGCAAATGCAACAATGCCTGAGCCTCCAGGAAATGAAATGCCAAGAGGAAATCTTGTATGACTATCTCCGCCTGTGCCAACAGTATCAGGGAGAAGCATTCTGTTAAGCCAGCTATGAATTATTCCATCGCCCGGCTTAAGAGCTACTCCACCTCTTTGAGATATAAAATCAGGTAATTCTTTATGGGTAATTAGATCTACTGGTTTAGGATATGCAGCTGTATGACAAAAACTTTGCATCACTAAATCTGCAGTAAATCCTAAACAAGCTAGTTCTTTTAATTCATCTCTAGTCATTGGCCCAGTAGTATCTTGACTACCAACTGTGGTCATAATTGGCTCACAGGTCATTCCTGGCCTAACTCCATCAAGACCACATGCTTTGCCTACTATTTTTTGAGCTTGAGTAAATCCGGCACTGCTTTCGGTTGGATTTTGTGGTCTAGTAAATATTTCACTTGGTAGATAATTTAATTTGTTTCTAATTTTGTCCGTAAGAGATCTTCCAATCATAAGATTAATTCTTCCGCCAGCTTGAATTTCATCAGTAAGAGTTGATGGATACAACTCGAATTTGCTTATTAATTCTTCAGTATTTGAATCTTTTTCAATTTTTTTAATAATCCCTTTATAAGGATATATTTTAATAATATCTCCTGTTTTCATTTGAGATACGTCAGCTTCTATAGGAAAAGCTCCTGAATCTTGTGCAGTATTAAAGAAAATTGGAGCTATTTTACTGCCAATTATTATTCCACCTGTTTTTTTATTTGGAACAAAAGCAATATCTTCTCCTATATGCCAAATCAGTGAATTAATAGCAGATTTTCTAGAACTCCCTGTTCCAACAACATCTCCAACATAAGCTATTGGTAAATTTTGTTTTTTTAAATTATCAAGAATCTTTAATCCATTAGGTTTTTTAAATTCCAACATAGCTAATGCATGCATTGGAATATCCGGGCGTGTTGTTGCATGTACAGCTGGAGATAAGTCATCTGTGTTTGTCTCGCCGTCAACTTTAAATACTAAACAA
>CACJPB010000013.1 GCA_902595175.1 uncultured Prochlorococcus sp.
GGATTTCCTAAAGGTAATAAATCCCTTCCTGTGTAGCTAGATACAGAGGCCAAAAGAAAACCAATACCTCCTATAGTCAACATTCCTCCAATAATATAATTTGAAATTTTTCTTGATCCACCAATTTTTTGTTCGATTTTATCGAATGACGTGAGGTCTGAATTCATTTTTATCTTTTTTTAGAGCCTAATTCAGATAATTTAACAAACTAAGGGAGTATTCTTACCTAATTTTTAATAAAAAAGTCAGGAAAGCTTTACAAGGCATTTCAGATATACGAATATTTCCCCACATTACTCTCAATCTTTGTTACAGTCACTGCGTATCCCGAAGCTAAAAACGATTTCTCATGACGATCGCAGTTGGTAGCGCCCCACAAAGAGGATGGTTTGATGTCCTCGATGATTGGTTGAAGCGCGACCGCTTTGTATTTATTGGTTGGTCCGGACTACTCCTACTTCCTTGTGCATATCTTGCTATAGGTGGTTGGTTCGTCGGAACAACATTTGTTACCTCTTGGTACACACATGGAGTTGCAAGCTCCTACCTTGAAGGTTGTAACTTTTTAACAGCAGCTGTAAGCACCCCTGGTGATGCCATGGGACACAGTCTTCTATTTTTATGGGGTCCTGAAGCCCAAGGTAGTTTCGTAAGATGGCTACAGCTTGGTGGACTTTGGAACTTCGTTGCATTACATGGAGTATTTGGCCTAATTGGTTTTATGCTTCGTCAGTTTGAAATTGCTGGCCTTGTTGGAATTAGACCATACAACGCTTTAGCATTCTCAGCAGTAATTGCAGTATTCACAAGTATTTTCCTTATTTATCCTTTAGGACAGCATAGTTGGTTCTTCGCACCTTCATTCGGTGTTGCAGCAATCTTCCGTTACATTCTGTTCATTCAAGGTTTTCACAATATTACTTTAAACCCATTTCACATGATGGGTGTTGCTGGAATTCTTGGTGGTGCTCTACTATGTGCTATCCATGGAGCTACAGTACAAAATACTTTGTATGAAGATACAAGTATTTATACAGATGGTAAGGTACAAAGTTCAACATTTAGAGCTTTTGACCCAACACAAGAAGAAGAAACTTATTCAATGATTACAGCGAATAGATTCTGGAGTCAAATCTTCGGTATTGCTTTCTCAAACAAGCGTTTCTTACATTTCTTGATGCTATTTGTACCTGTTATGGGTATGTGGACATCTTCAATAGGTATTGTCGGCTTAGCGCTTAACCTAAGAGCTTATGATTTCGTAAGCCAAGAAATCCGTGCAGCAGAAGATCCAGAATTTGAAACTTTCTATACAAAAAATATACTTTTGAACGAAGGTATGCGAGCATGGATGTCTTCTGTGGATCAACCACACGAAAACTTTGTATTCCCTGAGGAGGTCCTTCCACGTGGAAACGCCCTTTAATAATTTATTAAGAGCTCCAAACCAAAGTATTGAGGAAACTGGTTATGCCTGGTATGTAGGTAACGCTAGACTAATCAATTTATCTGGACGTTTATTAGGAGCTCACATTGCTCACTCTGGACTAATAGTCTTTTGGGCGGGAGCAATGATGCTCTTTGAGGTTAATCATTTTACTTTTGATAAACCAATGTGGGAGCAAGGTTTAATCTGTATGCCACATGTTGCAATGTTTGGCTATGGAATAGGCCCAGGTGGTGAAGTTACTGATATCATGCCTTTCTTCCAGGCAGGAGTGGTTCACTTGATAGCTTCAGCTGTACTTGGTTTTGGTGGTATTTACCATTCATTAGCAGGTCCAGAAAAACTTGAAGAAGATTTCCCATTTTTCTCAACCGATTGGAGAGATAAAAATCAAATGACAAATATTCTCGGATATCATTTGATTGTTCTAGGTGTAGGTGCATTAGCATGGTCAGTAAACTGGTGTTTTATTGGCGGTGCATATGATACATGGGCACCTGGTGGTGGTGAAGTCAGACTTGTAAACCCAACCTTAGACCCAAGAGTAATTCTTGGTTATCTATTTAGATCTCCATGGGGAGGAGCTGGTTCAATAATCGGTGTTAACTCCATTGAAGATATTGTTGGTGGACATGTTTACGTGGGTATTACTGCAATCATTGGAGGAATATTCCATATCTTTACCAAACCTTTTGGATGGGCAAGAAGAGCTTTTATCTGGAATGGTGAAGGACTATTAAGTTACGCTCTTGGTGGAATTTGTGTAGCAAGTTTTATTGCTTCTACTTTCATCTGGTTTAACAACACTGCTTACCCTTCAGAGTTCTATGGTCCAACAAATGCTGAAGCTTCACAGGCTCAAAGCTTTACTTTCCTAGTGAGAGATCAAAGAATTGGAGCTAATGTAGGTTCAACAATGGGACCAACAGGTTTAGGTAAGTATCTCATGAGATCTCCTACTGGTGAAATTATATTTGGTGGTGAAACAATGAGATTTTGGGATTTCAGAGGCCCATGGTTAGAGCCCTTAAGAGGACCTAATGGATTGAGCCTTGAAAAAATCCAAAATGATATTCAGCCTTGGCAGGTAAGAAGAGCAGCTGAATATATGACTCATGCTCCAAACGCTTCTATCAACTCTGTTGGTGGAATCATTACAGAGCCCAATGCTGTTAACTTCGTTAACTTAAGACAATGGTTAGCTGCAGCTCAATTCTTCCTAGGATGGTTTACATTTATTGGTCATCTTTGGCATGCTGGACGTGCTAGAGCAGCCGCTGCTGGTTTCGAAAAAGGAATCGACAGAAAGAGTGAACCAGCTTTAGAAATGCCTGATTTAGATTAACTTCTATCTCAACTAAAAAATCCCTATCTTCGGATAGGGTTTTTTTTTGCTCAATTTTATTATCTATATAAATTTTCTCTAAGCCATGGCAAACTTAATCCCATTACATTACTGAAGCAACCCTCTATTTTTTCTATATATTTACCCCCTATACCTTCTAAGGCAAATCCGCCGGCGCAATATAAAGGTTCATTTGTATCTACGTAACTCTTAATTTCCCAATCTTTCAAATTAGAAAAATAAACTTTTGAACTTACCGTTTTTTTTATTATTTCAGTGATTTTAAAAATTTTGGAAGTTAAATCAAAATTCCCAATTATTAGAGTATGACCAGTATGTAAAAATCCAAATTCTCCAGACATTTTTTTCCATCTATTAAATGCTTCCTCTTTATTAGATGGTTTGCCATAAGCTTCTCCTTTAAATTCAAAAATTGAATCGCACCCAAGTATTTCCAAAGGACCATAGTTTAATTCTTCGGGCAATGATATGTTTTGAATATTTTCAGATATATTATTAGCCTTTTGAAAAGATAATTCCAAAGCTAAATTAAATATATTCTTTTCTTGAATAGTAGTTTCATCAAAGTCACTTGATATTTGGATAAATTTGATTTGACAATTTTCTAGTAATTTCTTTCTAGATTGAGAAGCAGAGGCTAGAATTAACACAAATTTTTTACCAAATTATAATTCAATTTAATAATTAATAAATTTTAAAATTAATATAAATTACAAATGGAGTTAGAAGCAAAATTACATGAAATAAAGAAACCAATAATGGTCCTAGGCACTTCCAGTGGAGCGGGGAAATCGTTAACCGTTACTGCTATTTGCAGGATTCTTAAAAATTTAGGAGAAGAACCAATACCTTTTAAAGGACAAAATATGAGTAACAATGCTTGGGTTGATTGGGAAGGTGGAGAGATGGCATATTCACAAGCACTTCAAGCATTTGCTTGTGGTATTAATCCTTCTGCAAAGATGAATCCCATTTTATTAAAACCACAAGGCAACTCTACAAGCGAGGTGATTCATCTAGGCAAAAGTATAGGAATAACTACTGCCAAAAATTACTACAAAGATTGGTTTACTCCAGGTTGGGAAGTAATTAAAAAAAGTCTAAAGTCTATTTACGAACTGAATCCGGATTGCCGTTTAATTATCGAAGGAGCTGGGAGTCCAGTAGAAATGAACTTAATTCATAGAGACCTTACTAATTTAAGAATTGCAAAGTATTTAAAAGCAAACTGTATTTTAGTTACTGATATTGAAAGGGGGGGCGTATTTGCACAAATAGTCGGAACCCTCGAATTAATGAAACCAGAAGAAAAGGAACTTATTAAGGGGATTATTATAAATAGATTCAGAGGAGACCTTTCATTATTTAAAGAAGGGAAAAATTGGATAGAGAATAAAACTCAAATTCCTGTAATTGGTATTATTCCATGGTTAAATGATTCATTTCCTCCAGAAGATTCTTTAGATTTATTAGAAAAAAAATCTCTTTTTAAAAATCCTGAGATTAAAGTTGGAATTATAAAATTACCATCTATAAGTAACTTCTCAGATTTTGATCCATTGGAAAATGAAGAATCAATATTAATTGAATGGATTAAAGAATCGCAAAACTTGAGCGAGTATGACTTTGTTATTCTTCCCGGTAGTAAACAAACTATTAAAGATCAAATATTTCTTGAAAAGTCTGGTTTATCAGATGACATAAGGGAATATTCAAATAACAAGGGAAATATTATTGGGATTTGTGGTGGTTTACAAATGTTAGGGACAACACTTGAAGATCCATATTTTAAAGAGGGTTCCAAAAATTATTCTGAACAAAAAATTAATGGGATTGGATTGCTACCATTAAAAACGACTTTCTCTGAAAAAAAATTAACACGTCAAATAAACTCTGAATCTGTTTGGCCATGTAAATCAAAAATTAATGGATTTGAAATTCATAATGGTCAAACTGAATTGGAAGGCATAAAAAGCGCACTAAAGATTAAAACTATTTTTAAAGACTTAGATCTAGGTTGGTACAAAGAAAATAATGGAGGTGGGACTATTGCAGGAACATATATTCATGGGATCTTTGAAAACGATAGATGGAGAGATCAATATATTAATTTAATAAGGAAGAGTAAAAACTTACCAATATTAAATAAAAAATCAATATCTTATAAAAAGAAAAGAGAATCCATTATCAATAACCTTGCAAATGAATTCGATAAACATCTAAATCTCACATCATTTTATAATTGAAAGAGAGAAATATTAAAATTTTATGGCCAAACAATATTGAAACTTTTGTTTCAGAGGGAGATGATTGGTTCTCTAGTGCAGAAAAAGCAGGTTTAGAAATTCCGACTGGTTGTCTTACAGGAAGTTGTGGAGCCTGCGAAATAGATGTAAATGGTGAAACGGTAAGGGCTTGTATTAGTGATATTAAAAACAATAAAAAATGTATATTAAAGGTTTCTTTAACAACAGATCCCTTTTGGGAAAAATAAGTATCACCTTTATTAATGAGATACTAAATTTAAATATTAATAAAGCATAAATTGTTTTTAAGTTATTAAACTAGAAATTTTTCAATTCCTACAGTAGGAATTGAAATGATTTGAACTGTTATGAGAATTTCAATAACAGTAGTAAATATAAAAAAAGACCCCAATTACTTGAGGTCTTTGATGGTTTTACTAAATCAAGTGTTTCCTTGTTTCCACTGTTTTAGAAAACCACTCCTTCACACTTATTTAGAATATGCCATATATTTCTTTTCCGTGGAAGTGGCAAATGGAATGTTATTTAACTGTCACATGTACAAGACTTCCACTTTAGGTTGTATGGCAAAAAACCTGACACAAATTCTGACACCATCAGATTATTTGTTATGTGGTTTGGGTATGTTTGACTAAAAAAATCATTGCTTTTTCTCTTTAATACCAGTCATTTTGGACAATTCGACTATCTCTGACTACATTCTGTCTGTATAAATTCACGGAGAGGGTGAGATTCCACCTCAAACCATAAAAGCAGTTGTAGGAGGACTATGGACTATATTTTCCTCATAAGAAGAAATATCCACCAACACCACCACCAACACAAAAATCTTGTCTACAAAAGATGGATGTTTTTGCATTAAAATTTTCAAATATTTCTTGATTTTTTAAGATATAATTTAAATTGTTGCTTTATAAATAATGAATAGAAATGATATATCTCAACTAATATTGCAAAGATTCAACGAAAATGGCATAGATATTCTTAAAAAAAAATATTTACAATCAAGTTCAATAAACTACCTTGTAATTGATAATTTACTACCAAATGAAATCGCATCAAAATTAAGTGTAGATTTTCCTGAAGAAAAAGAACTTACTCATTTAAATGGTCCTCAAGAAAATAAATATGTAGGTATACATTTTCCTGAAAAACAGAAATTAATAGAAGAGTGTCTATATGCGTTTCAAGAAGAAAATATAGTTCAAAAAATTGGAGAGATAACAAATATAAAAAACTTGATAGGTGATCCAGAATTATATGCTGGAGGGATATCAAGCATGAGTAAAGGATGCTTTCTTAATCCGCACATAGATAATTCTCACGATAGAAATCTAGAAAACTATAGAAGACTAAATCTTCTTTATTACGTCAATAAAGATTTTCCTCCTAAATCAGGAGGAGGTGAATTAGTTCTCTATCCAGATGGGATTAGAAATAAAGAGTTAAAAATAAAATGTGACTTTAATAGACTCGTGATTATGCGGACTGATAACCAATCTTTACATGGAGTAAAAAAAATCTTGTCAATTTCAAAAAGAAGAAAGTGTATAAGTAACTATTATTTTTCAAATAATTCCCCTTCATATAAAAAATATTATCACTCAACCTCTTTTCGTGGATTTAAGGGAGAAATCATTAAAGGAACTTATTTAAGATTAAATGCTGTTAGCAGGACTTACGTAAAAAAATTAATCCATAAACTTACAGGAAAATCTATTTCAACCAATTATCATAAATAAAATGGAAAAATTCTCCAATAGAATTTAGTTCCTTTTCTTTTTAATATGAGTTAAATACAAGTTACTGTAATTTGCAATTACAAGAAGTAAAAGGAGGAATGTATTAAGTGTCAAAATCTAAAAAAGTTTTTTTAATTTTATTCTAAAATCTTTTTTACAAAATTTATTTTTAATTTATTTTACAAGTTTACTTAATCACTTCTAACATTAATTTACTAGTAAACTACTATAAACTTTATTCCATTTGCATTAGTAAATAACATAAAAAAAACATAAAGTGAATTTATTATTTTTAAAATTATTAAAACCTAGAATTTGGAAAAGAATCTACAAAGAGAGATTAGGTGAACCTTTTATCTATAATTTAATATCTATATTGGTTTATATTTTTGGTGATTTCATAAAAAAAATAAATTATGACTTGGTCCCAAGACACCCTTATGCATTTGGAATTAATGAAGCATTTAAGATCGCAAAAGAGGAAAATATCAATAAAATTATCCTAATAGAATTTGGTGTTGCAGCAGGTGCAGGACTATTTAATATGTCTTACATTGCCTCAAAACTAAGCAAGATTTATTGTATTGATTATGAAATTATAGGATTTGACTCTGGAGAAGGAATGCCGGAACCGATTGATTATAGAGATCATCCTGAAAAATATCGGAAGGGGGACTTCCCATCATTATTATTAAAAGAGTCAGATTTACCTAAAAAATGCAAAATCATTTTTGGTTCTATTCAAGATACATTAAAAAAATTTATTAGAGATTTAGAAAAGAAAGAAAGTAAAATAGGATTCGTTTCCGTTGATGTTGATTATTACACAAGCACCAAAGAATGTTTAAATATTTTCTTAATTGATAAAGATAGTTACTTATCTAAAGTAGTAACTTATTTTGATGATATTTATATGGTTGATCATAATATTTACTGTGGTGAACTTCTTGCAATTGAAGAATTCAATGATAAAGATTCTATGAGGAAGATTTGCAAAATGAATCAACTTAGAAATACTAGAGTATTTAAAAATTCAATATATCTTGATCAAATGTTTTTTTGTCATATTCTTGATCATAAAAGAAGAGATCCGTCTATATGGGTAAATGAGAAAAAGGTAATTTTGAGTAATCCCTATAGAAAACTCTTGAATGATTTATAAGTTTTTGTAGTTATTTATCGTCCAACACACTTACTTTGTCCACCTCATATCCACCAATACAAACAAAATATCCACCAACACAACCACCAACACCAAATTAAGCATATATTGGATGAAAGTGGATTACTTTGGACGGTTAACTCCCAAAAGTCCTTTTATAACTGCCTTATATGCTTACCTGCGACCACACAGGACTATAAGAAAACGGAGAGGGTGGGATTCGAACCCACGAATAGTTTCCTATTAAACGATTTCGAGTCGTTCGCTTTCGACCTCTCAGCCACCTCTCCTTACTTATATAGATTATATTTCTGAATTCTATCTTTGGTTATATTCGGCTTTAATCCCAGCCAGCATCTTTCATCAATTTTATAGCAAGAGAATTATTAACACCAAGATCCTCTACAGTAACTTTATCAGGAGTAAATGCTCCAAAATCTTTAACAATAGGATTTTGATTAACCTCCTTCAATGGATGTTCAAAAGTAGGAGCTGCTAACCCCTTACTACCACTAGGAGATGCTAAATATTCAAGTAGTTTTATAGCTTCAGTTTTGTTTGTTGCATATTTTGCTACACCTCCAGCACTAATATTTACATGTGCAGGATTAGGAGTAAGGACTGTTGTTTTTTTTGCATATAAAGCATCTCTTCTTCCATTAACTCCAGCTAGCATTCTTGCAACATAGTAATGGTTTACAATTCCTACTCCACACTTTCTCTTAGAAACTGCTCTTACGATAGAAATATCCCCTGGGAAAAAAGGTTTTGATACATTTGAAATCATCCCATTAAGCCAATCTTTTGTTGCTTCTTCACCCTTATTAATTATTTGATTCGCTACCAAAGATTGATTGTATGGACTTTTTCTATTCCTCAAACATACTTTTCCTTTTAAAGAGGGGTCAGCTAAATCAATGTAATCATTAATTTTGCTTACATCTACCACCTTTGGATTTGCCACCATTACTCTTACTCTTCTTGTTAATGCGTACCATTCCTTATCGGGATCTTTTAATCCATCAGGAACATCATTTTCTAAATTATTAGAATCAATCCTCTGTAGCAAGCCTAATTTTGCAGCATTAGTAATTCTTGCAGCATCAACAAGCAAAATTAGATCGGCTTGAGAATTTTTTCCCTCTCTTTTTAGCCTTTCGATTAAGGATATACCAGCAGCTTCAATTAACCTAACTTTTATCCCAGTTTCTTCCGCAAATTTTTTATATACACTTCTATCTGTGTTGTAATGTCTCCCTGAAAAAACTTTGACTTCTTTTTCTGTTGAATTAGCGGGTATATTAACGTTCAATAAAAATGTACATGCCAATGCCGAATAAATTACTTTTTTAAGTTTTTGCACTTTTTAAAAATAGTATCTATGGTTACTTTATACCTATAAAAACAGTTCAAACTTTAAAAGCGAACTTCTATACATTGAGATGTATCATTTTTTATATTTCATATGAATTATTTAATCCATCAGTTATTGAACACTGAAGAAATAAATTTAATAAAAACAGAATTAGAGAAATGTACCCAAAATTGGGAAGATGGGAAAAATACTGCTGGAAGTCACGCTTCAATGGTAAAAAACAATTTGCAATTAAATAGAAATTCTGAGGAATCAAGAAAAAACTCTCAATTAGTAAATAAAAAAATCCTATCTAACCAATTAATAAAAAGTTTTTCTTTACCTAAAAGAATCCATGGAATAATGTTCACAAAATCATCAAAAAATATGCATTATGGAAGACATATTGATAATCCATACATGTCTTCTGGCAGATCAGATTTATCTTTTACTCTTTCATTAACCAATAAAAATTTTTACAAAGGAGGAGAATTAATTATTGAAACAATAAATTCAGAAGAGAAATTTAAGTTAAATGCCGGAGAGATTATTATTTATCCAAGTTCTTACTTACATTCAGTAAATGAAGTAACTAATGGTGAAAGATTAGTTTGCGTAGGCTGGATAGAAAGTTACGTTAAATCAACTGAGGAAAGGGAATATTTATTTGATCTTGATGCTGGAGCAAGAGGACTCTTAGCAAAATATGGGAGATCAGATGAGGTTGATTTAATTTTTAAATCTTATTCAAATTTGTTAAGAATACTCGGTAATTAATAGATCATTTTATACAACAAATAGAAAAAGTTGTTAGGAATATTTAGAATGAAAAATAAATTTCAAAGTAAAAAATGCCAAGAAAAAGTTCAATTGCAGTATTCATAGCCGCAACTAGTGCGCTAGCAATTTCGTCCCCAGTAAATGCAGGAGGAGAAGATTTAGGAGGGCTAAAGGAATGGAATACTGATATGTCAATTGATGCAGATTTTATCCTTGATGAAGATGCTCAGAAATTAGCTGATGAAGCAAAAAATTCCAATTTATGCGTTCCAATAGGTGAAGGTGAAAATTGTTGGTAACAAAAAAGCCCCAATAAGATGGGGCTTTTTATTCAAGATAAGAAAACCTCTCTTTTGAGAGGTTTTCTTTTATTTAGAACTTAAATACTGTGGTAAGCATTGCTCCGAAGATATCCTGGTCAGTTGAGGACTCAACATCAGTTCCACCCCATATAGCAGGAGTAATAGTAATGGAATCGTTAGGCTTGAATGAATAGTAAGCTTCCCAAAGGAAAGGTTCAACTTCATCCAAAGTTCCAGTAGTAACTTTTGTTGCCTTAACGGGTTGTCCTAAACCTACACCTATTCTATCGTCAGCTTGGATTATATCCTGCCAACCTAATCCAACAAAATATCCAGAGCCTTCTGATACATCTAGAGGATGATTATCAAAATTAATTACATCATAACCAAGTGATATTTCAGGCATAGCAGTACCTGCATCTTCTGGTCTCCAGTAAGCTCTTATTGCATATGCATCAGCATTAGCAGATGAACCCAATTTGGTGGAACTACCAACATTACCATGAATAAGTTCTGTTGAATAATACTCATGGGCATCCCATCCAGCATGTTGCTTAGAGTAAGTTACAGAAGCATGATACTGTGGCTTTGTAAAAGCAATCATAGTATCAATTTTGCTCTTATCACCATTAGTTAAGATTCCAGAAGTTGATAAACTACCTTTACCCACGTAGTTTGTGCTCATTGCTAAGCCACTATCACCGAATTCATACTTAATTCCAGCACCACCATCAGTACTAGCGCCGAAAACTGCTCCATTACCACCTAATTTAAATGCTTTTAGGACTCCGGGTTTATAAATGGAAGGAGTTGCTGCCATCATATAGTAGTTCTCTATAGCAGGGCCAACCCAAACAGTTGCGTTATCTCCAAGTGAGAATGTGTACCAAATTTTATCAAGTTTTAACTTGTTATCAGTATTCTTTGCTTCAATATGGTAGTTACCTGGTTTTTTAGTAAAGTTGGGACCCCATTCACCAGCAGATAATCTTACATAAAGATTATCATCACCTGTAAAACTTGTATTCAAGTTCATCTTATATACATAAGCAAAAGAGAGAGCTTCTGACCCGCCTATTGTGTTTCCGCCATCAACGCCCCCAACTGCGAAGACAGCTTTCCCATCCATAGCTGTAGTGGACGAAAAAGATCCAGCTTCATAATTATTTTGTCTGGCTTCGATACCGTCAACCCCACCATTTAGGGATGCGATATCTTCACTAATTTTATCAGCGAATGTATTGCTATCAAACTTTTTGACTTTAGATGAACCACGACTGTAGCTATCCATGTCTTCAAGATTAACAGCTTCAGTAGCTTGCGCTGCAATCGGGGTTAATAAACCAAAAGCAGTACTCGCAACCAAAAGTTTTTGGAAGAGTTTCATTTTACCTCACACGAAAATGCCCATAGGAATGGGTATTCAAATTGTATCGGAGGTAACTTTTTAGAGAAGAACTATAAGATGCATATCAATGTAAAATTTTTTACATTGTGCAAATATTCAATCTATGATTGCTACTAAATTTTTTCTATTAATGGGAAACTCATAAATTCTCTTTCTTCTACCCATGTAGATGCAACTTCTCTAGCTAACTTTCTGATTTTTTCTATGTATTGAGCACGATCTGTTACTGAAATTACACCTCTAGCATCAAGTAAATTAAATGTATGACTACATTTTAAAACATAATCAAGTGCGGGATAAGTTAGCTTCTTTTTAATTAATAAATTCGCTTCATCTTGATAGATTTCAAATAATTTCCTGATATTATCGGGATTCGATTCAAAAAAATTGTATGAGCATTGGCCTTTCTCAAATTGGAGCCAAATATCTCTATATTCCAGATTTTGATTCCAGTTTAAATCCCAAATACTTTCCTTATCTTGCAAGAACATTGCAATTCTCTCTAAACCATAAGTAATTTCAATTGGTATTGGTTGACAGTCTACTCCGCCGCATTGTTGAAAATAGGTAAATTGAGTGACTTCCATACCATCCAACCAAACCTCCCAGCCTACTCCCCATGCACCAAGAGTAGGCGACTCCCAATTATCTTCAACAAATCTAATATCGTGATCTTTAGGATTTATTCCAAGAGATTCTAGAGATTTCAAATATTTTTCTTGTATCCCGTCAGGAGAAGGCTTAATTATTACCTGATATTGAAAGTAATGTTGAGCACGGTTAGGGTTTTCACCAAATCTTCCATCTGTGGGTCTTCTACATGGCTCAGCATATGCAACGGACCAAGGTTCCGGTCCAATAGCTCTTAAGAAAGTATGAGGATTCATTGTGCCGGCGCCCTTTTCCGTATCATAAGGTTGCATAATCAGACAACCTTCATCAGACCAGAAATTATTAAGATTTTGGATTATATCCTGAAAAAACATCAAATTATAAAAAAGTGGAGAATTTAGATCAATGCCAATAAATATAATAACAAAGCTTAAAAACAAAAAAGTTTTCAACTCTGAATTCTGAAGATGATTATCTGGTAAAAACTTTCATAAAATTAAAGTCTTGATTAAGACATAAATGAGCAATGAATTATCTAAAAAAATCTAATGGCAATGGTCCAAAAGTATTTGACTCTGAAACATTTTCATCATACTGACATGTTATTAAAATTCCTTCTCCAAGAACATTTTCAGATCTAATAAAAACATTACTAGTTTTTTGATTAGCTTTTAAAAAAACATTTCCATTAGCAGAAAGAGAATCTAAATTACTAAACTTGATTGAAGAGTATTTTTTAGAAATTGATTGCAATGCTTTAACAGCCCTAACATCACTAGGTGCCATTATTCCTATTGTTATCCAATCTGCCTTAGATATATTTGCTTCTAATTCTCCAAAAAGTTGTTTTACTTGACTATTGTTTAATTCAGGAGCAACTTTGAAACTATTTAAATCAACTAACTTATTTATTTCCATTAAATTCATATTTAATAATAATTGTTATCCAAAGGTTCTTCCATTCCAAGACCACATTGAAGCAGGCACATCCTCAAATGAAATATAAATTTTATCTATTGGAATTCCCATTTTCTCATATACAAAATTAGATATTTGCTTTGCCATTTCAGAGGGATTTAAAGAGCCTATTGACTTAATCTCTAAAAAACAACAAGGGCTTTCATCTCCAAAATAGATTTCGGAATCATCTTCTAATTTAGCCATGACAAATCTTTTCGATTTATTAGTAAGTGATGAAACTAGTATTGAAATTTCTTCAAGTAATTTTTTTTTATCATCTACCTTAACTGAAGTCGAAACATTAATATAAGGCATATTTATGCAGCTAAATAGTCTTTTTTGGAATCACTTTCTAAATAAACAGTTTTAGATTTTTGAACTTTTTTTGATGACAAATACGTCATATCATATGGACTTATTCCGTTTTTATGGGGATTGAAAAGGGCATTTTTAAATCTACTTTTTTTGCTCCTTTTGAATTCAATCATTTTTAAGTAAATTATTAATCAATAATTTAACTTTTTTTGAAAAGATGTCTAGGTTTTTTAAAAATTTTTAATTAATTAGATATAAAACACCTAAGTAAATCACACTATAAATTTCTATTTATTAAATTTATAACATATCTCATAATAATTGTATTGGAAGTTTTAAATAATTATCAAAGAAAAAAACTTGATGAAACTAATGATGCAGAATTTTATTCTGACCCAAAATTTGTTTATCATCTAGATGCAAATTTCAGACAAAATTTATCAAATGTTTATAAAAATGAAATTACAGATTATTCAACTGTCCTCGATTTAATGTCCAGTTGGGATAGTTATTTACCTTTAGAAAAAAAATACAAAAAAGTTATTGGGCATGGATTAAACAAACAAGAACTTGAAAAAAACAAAATTTTTGATACTTTTTGGGTACAAAATTTCAATTTAAATCAAGAAATTCCTCTTGATAAAGAAAGTGTTGACTATTGTTTAATGGTGGCTGCTTGGCAATATTTACAATATCCAGAAAATTTAACAAAAGAAATTGCACGGATTTTGAGTAATCAAGGCAAATTTATAATTGCTTTTTCAAATAGAGCATTTTGGCACAAAGCTCCTAATATATGGACCACTTCAACTGAGGAAGAAAGAATTGAGTATGTAAGAAAAGTATTAATCACAAACGGATTTAATGAACCAAATATTATTAAAAAGTTTAATCAACCGACCCCTAATATCTTTAATTTTTTAAATAAAGATCCTTTTTATTGTTTGATTGCAACTAAAGAGTAAATAAAGCTCTTATCAACTTAAAGCGATTGAAAATAAAAGTTAATTATAGTCGATAGCCATACTGTCAAATTTTTACTAATATTGGATAGAATATATTGATAATTATGGGTTCTAAAAGAGAAAAATATCCTGAAAAATGCCCTTGGGACCTTGGCCCTAATCAAAATTTAGCCCAAGAAGAAAATTGGACTTTAAGATTGGGAGAATCAAACGTATGCTTTAGTAAAAACAAATTAGATAATAATTATTTTCATGTAATTAGTAATGAAAATGAAGAACAAATTTTAGCCTTTAGAGCAAGACTTCTTTATCAAAAACTACTTGATAAAGGATTTAGATTGGTTGAATAAAATAATCTAATTCAATAAACTTAGTTCCTCAAAAACAAATTTCTGTATTTCTTCTTCATTGTTTTCGTTTGAGTATTTAATTATTCTGGAATTCAAAATCCAATCATCATTCTTACTTATATTTGTAAATTCATCCTTATATTCTAATTTTTGAGAATTCGGTTTAAGAGTATTTGGGTCCACTTGTTGACTGGTATATTTTTTACTAAGTAAACCATTCCCTGTATCTAAAAAATCCTCAACAAATATTTCTATTATAATTCCGTGAATTTTTCTATAAACCATATTAATGCCAAGATCTTTAACTCTATATTTATCTCCATCATTTTTACCTGAAACTTTCATTTCTATTCCACTTTCAGAACTCTTTATTAGATTAAAATTATTCTCTGAATGTATAGAGTGAAAATCTCTTCTTACTCTATGAATTGAAACTTCAAACAATTGAGAAGCAATGATTTTGGCAATATTCTCATCATCTATTTTTTGAATATTTGGTTTAAAGTCTTTGCCTAATAAGAACCTACCTTCATGAATATTATTTTTATTAATAAAAGTGCATTTACCTTGGTAACCAGAAAAATCATTTTCCCAGGTGTACCTATTTTCATAAGCCTTTCGAAAAATTTCCTTACAATTAATTTCTTTTAGATTCTCCATAAATTTTTATAAACGTGTAAAAATAATTCTACAAAAAAACCTCTCTATTTATAGAGAGGTTTTATATAATAAAGAAGTTTTTTATTAGCTCAAGCTAGTTTTGAGTAATTTTTGTATTTTCAATATTATCAAAAGCTTGACCGATTTTTTTAAAGTCAAATCCCATTGCTCTTAGTGCGTGCCAAAGATGACCTTGTAAGAAAAAGAAACCCAAATAAAAATGAGTATTAGCGAGCCAAGCTCTTGAGCTATATGCTCCTGAACCTAAATCTACTGTATCAGTAAAATAAGGAGCGAATTCAAATTGAAGCTTTAAGGGTTCGCCATATAAATCAACTGGATATATGGTTGTATTTGAAGCACACCAAAAAGCAGCAACAAAAGCCATATAAGAAACACCAACAACTGAGTATGACAAAATTGCCTCAGCGCCGAGTAATCCTTTTCCTTTAAATTCTGTATATTCTCCAAATTGTTTAGTACAAATATGGAAAACACCTCCAATTATTTCTAGGAAAGCTAAGAAAGCGTGTCCCCCCATAACGTCTTCCAGACTATCTATTTTTAAAAAATCAAATTGATGATTCCAGATAGCCGCAATATCTAAATTGTAGATAACTTGCCTTGTAGATCCTATTGCTGGGTCGTAAATTCCATGAATACGTGCCCATTCAACAAACATGATAGCTCCAAGCCCAAGAAATATTAGATGATGTCCAAGAATAAAAGTTAATTTATCTGGGTCATCCCATTCGAAATCAAATTTTTGTGGCTTACTATTTTCTGGATAGTCTCCAAGATCTCCTGCAAATTTGTTGGAATGTAATAATCCCCCAGCACCCAATACTGCTGAAAAGATTAGATGTAATGTGCAAATTACAACAATTCCATATGGTTCTGTTATAACACCTTTTTCAACACCACCAATTCCAATACCCGCTAGATGAGGCAAAACAATCGCTTTCTGCGCACCCATTGGAATACTAGCGTCGTAACGAGCCAATTCAAATAATCCAAAAGCTCCTGCCCAGAACATCATTAGGCCTGCATGGGCAGCATGAGCAGCTATGAATTTACCTGAACGGCCAACAACACCAGAATTCCCTGCGTACCAGTCATAGGTGACATCAGATTTTCCGTAAGTTTGTAACACTTGATTTAAGTAAACAGCAAATTGAGCATATTGCTTATCAGTATTGTTTTTACATGTTCTTTACAGATTTAATTACTTATGTAAAAAAAACATATTCAGAAAGAACAAATGTTACAAACTAAGTAAGAAATATTTGAGAACGTTTACGCCAATGAAGGTATTTCACCTTTAAGCTGTGAAGCCCATGTTTCAAGACGCGAATCGGTCAAATCAGATTCACTATCCTCATCAAGAGGTAATCCACAAAAGCTTTCGCCTATTACACTTTTAGACTCATCAAACGTATAAGAGGATTTATCTACATAACCGACCATATCGGCACCTGCTTTCGTGAAGTAGCTATGAAGTTCTTCCATTGCATCACAATAATTTTCTGTATATGTAGAAGAATCTCCTAAACCAAAAATTGCAACTTTTTTTCCTGATAAACCTAGTTCACCAATATCCTCTAAGATTGAGTCCCATGCAGTTCCCGACCTTTCTTCATCGGCACCAGTATTCCAAGTAGGTATACCGCAGATAATTCCATCAAGGCCTTCAAATTCTGAAAGATCATCTACATCAGATACATCCTTAGGTGCTTCTGCTGAAGGAATAAAATTATGAAGACGATCTGCAACATCTTCAGTTTTTCCAGTTGTAGTTGCGTAATAAATTCCTACTGTCATAAATTTAAAATGTTTTCTTTAAAATAATAAAAAAAAATAAACGAAAAATTTCTCAAAAAAAACTATTTCAAGTTACATTTTATACTAAATAAAGGTAAGAAAAAGCTTTTAAAAATAAACTACTCAAAAATCTTTAAGCATGAATAGTAAAACTTCTGATAGAAATCTAAATAAAATCATTGATGAATATAATTTTAATGGGCAGAAAAAGTTCAAATTAATCGTATTATTTGGTTTATTGGGGGATTTTGATAGCTTTGAATATGCAATAAATTTAAAAAATTTAATCGATAATCATCAGGATAAAAATTTAGATATTTTCGCTATTGCTATTGGGAACCAAATTGGTAAACAAAAATTCTGTAAATTCACTGGTTTTCTAGAAGAAAATTTAATAGTTGTTTCTGATAATCAAATCCACAATAATCTAAAAGTTTCAAGAGGATTAGATATTGGATTAGGAGGTTGGATCAATATGCTTTTGATGCTGACAGGGATAAATTCTTTTAAAACAATTAAAGAAGTTATTAGAGGTTATACTGGCGATCAAAAAGCAAAGCAAATCTATTCAGAATTTGACAAAATTGATGTTTTAAAATTTTCAGGTAATTCTTTTAAAAAGGTTTTCGGGGATGGTTATTTGAGACCATTTGAATTAGCCACATTTAGATTAAACAATATGAATGAAATAATCAAAAATTGGAGTGATTATATTCTTAATGAAGAATACCTTCCTCAAAGAGGAGCTTCCTTCTTATTGAATAATCAAAATCAAGTTGTTTACAAATTTTTTTCAAGTGATGTTCTTGGATATTCATCAAATATGAGAGATCCTTTAGGATTTTTATCTGATTTTATTCAAGAATAGTTCTTAAAAAATATTTTTATGAATGTAGATGTATTTGGTTATTTTGCAGCGATTTTAACAACCGCGGCATTTCTACCTCAATTAATAAAAACTTTAAAAACAAAAAAAGCAGATGATGTTTCTTTGACAACATTAGTAATGTTTATTATCGGTGTTTTGTCTTGGATCATTTATGGTTATAAAATTTCCTCTAAACCAATATTAATTGCAAATTTAATTACTCTGATATTAAATCTATCAATATTAATTTCTAAAATATATTTTTCAAAAAAATTAAAATAAGAAAAAAATTTTTTTTAAATTAATAAATTTTAGATTTATCTAAATCTTTACTAAAATAGAACAAAAATTAGTTGATTTTGAAAACTTCAAAATGCTGGGTTTGGTTTAAAGGTAGCCTTAATAATGGTGGATATTGGAAAGAAGGATTTACTTGTACTTTTGATGAAAAACCAGGAGTTTTAATAGAAAGTCCTGCATATGTAACTTGTCGGGTGCCTACCTGGAGAGTTTTGACTAAAGAACCAGATAATTTATATAAATCTCCTTTAATTCCTGAAAAAGCAATCTGGAAAATAATTTAAAATCTAAATGAATTAGAAATAACTTTTTGACTGCGCTGTAGCAAGTTAATATTGCTTTAGTGAATATTTTATTAATACCATCTACTCACTTTTCATAAATATTATCCCTTTCTTAATCCTTGGTTTTCTTCTCGGGAAAAAGAATCCAAAGATTTCAAAATATATTGCCAGACCTCTAATAAGATTTGGCATTCCACTAAGTGTAATGGGTCTATTATTAAAGGAAGGCATAGATATAAACTTAATTAAAAGTGCATTTTTAGCATTCTCTGTAATTGGATTTTTAATAACTTTAATAAATATAATCCCAATATTTAACAAGAGACTTCCAAATTATACATTGCAGCTAGCAGGCCTAATAGGTAATACATCATTTCTTGGAATACCAATTGCGCTAGCTCTTCTTCCTTCAACAACTATAAATTTCACTATTGGATTTGACTTAGGAACAACACTTTTCGCTTGGATATTTGGACCTTTTTTTCTTCAAGAAAAATTTATCAGTGATAAAATCCCAAACATCAAAGGACTTTTAGATGCATTTATAAATAGTCCTGCTTCGAGAGGGATTATTGGTGTACTTCTTGCATATCTTTTCCAAATAGATGAAATCTTAGGAAATTATCTTTGGATTCCTGCAAGAATAGTTATTGCGTTGGCAATAGTAATTGTAGGAACAAGACTTGGAATAATCACAAATCAAAAGGGCAGGATATTGGATCTAAATGCAGAAATTAAATTTTCAATTTTATTAAAATTATTTATTCTTCCTTTTATTATTTTTTTAGTATGCAAATTTTTAAATTTTAATTTCTATCAATCATCAGCAGTAATTCTTCAAGCAGCAACCCCAACAGCAATATCAACGATATTAATGGCAGAGGCTTATGGAGTAAAACAACAAATTGCTTCAAAAATTCTTTTTACTACAACTTTAATTTCCATAATTACAATTCCTCTATTAAAGGTATTTATAAGTTTATTTATTTAAAAAACTTGAAAAAAGATTATCACCAAATGCATGATTAATGAATATTGTAAAGTTTATATCCGGATAACTACATAATGTCTTAAGATTTAGGATATGAAGTCAGCAAACCCTGAAAATGAATATATCCCTTTAGATCTTAGGATTTCTGTAAGGAGGGATACTCTACGGCTTATCTCAGAAATGGCTCAAGATATGGGAATAACTATTAATGAAGTTTTTAGTTTTTTAGCCGAAGATTCTGTCATTGATCTTGAATTAATGGAAGAATTGAATAGTATCGATATTCCCAGCAAGTGCAGCCTTGATGATCTAAAAAACGCTCTTCTTAAAAAAAGACTTTGTTAAAATTTTTCAACTTTTCTATTTTTCCAGTCAGATTTATAACCACTATTTACTAGAAATTTCGAAACCTTATTTAAATCACTTTTTTGAATTCGCCATAAATTATAAATCCCAAATTTACCCAATTTTTGATGACTAATTTTTGACCATTGCTTTCGGCGAGTAGAGAATTCATCTATCACAACCAATAGAGATTTGTATTCATAATCGGGTTGATCCTCATAATTTTCTCTTTTATCAATATTTAGCCTTTCTGAAAGATTAATTAATCCCTCTTCAGTGTTTGGCTCATAAAAAACTATTTGCCTCGAATAATAGTGTAATGACGGTTTTCTTATCCCGATCATTGCTAAAGTTTCCCTCCCCTCGCGAATCTCTAAAATTAATTTTGAGATATTCCTTAAAGGTAATTGTCTAGAAGTATCTGCTAATTTCCTTATTGGGGACATCAAAAAAGATTGTCCAATTAAAAGTAAAATTTGAAGGTAAAGAAGGATATTTTTAATTTTTAAAGAAAATAAAATTATTGCAAAAAGTGTAAATGAAGAGAAAAATAATTTAGCTTTAAAAATTATCCCAGAGCTTATTAGTTCAGATGCAAGATTAGGCATTTCAGGATCATTTATTGAACTTAACCAATTATTTGAGAAAAAGAATGCCATTGAAACACCAAACAAAATTAAAATATTAAGAATCCATAAATATAGATAACTTTTACTTGAATTTTTTAAGCTTATAAAGCTATTACTTATTAAGATTGCCGCTGCTGGAATTGCTGGCAACCAATAGCTTGGTAGTTTTGTAGCAGAAAGGCTAAAAAAAATTAAAACTGATGTTAACCAACATAGAGAATAGGTATAGAGGGTCTCAGTGACATTGCAACTTTGTTTTAAACTTTTCAATAAATCCTTAAAGGCTTTGAATATCCCGTGATACAAAAAAGGGGTGAATGGTAATGAAGCCAATATCATTATGTAAAGAAAAAACCAAAATGGTTCGGCATGATTATTTACAACTGAGGTGTATCTTTGAAAATTGTGGTAGCCAAAAAAATTGTCCCAAAAAGGCTTTCCCTCTTTTACGAGTTCCAATATGTACCATGGAACACTTATTAGTATTGTTATTAAAAATCCTTTCTTAGGATTTATCTTACGGAGCAACTTTTTCCAATCCTTCTGACTAAAGAAGAAAGACGTAATAGTCAATAATGCCAAAACAAATGCAACGGGTCCTTTAGTTAAAATTGCAAACCCTAAAAATACCCACGCTGAAATGCATTGGTCATTGTTTTCACTTGCCATTCTTCTCCAAAACAAAAGAAGGCTTATCCCTAAGGTTCCAGTTAGAAGGGCATCACTAACGGCAGTTCTACTCCAGATAATTATTAGTGGTGACAAAGCAAAACCTAATGATGCAACTATTGGAGTGAAGAATTGCCTATCACCTTTCTGTGGCCAACAAAACAAAGTATCTCCAATCATTAACATTAAAAATAATGATCCCAAGGCGGAAGGGAGCCTTGCTGAGAGTGTCCCATAACTATCCCAAATCTCGTTTTTAGGTAATGAATAAAAAAAACCCATTAGCCAATAAATTAATGGAGGCTTATCAAAGCGAAACATTCCATTGACCTTCGGAGTTATCCAGTCACCAGACTCACTCATCGCCCTTGCCGCAGCAGCAAATAAAGGGGGCGTTTCATCCACCAGTCCTGTAGTACCTAAATCTAAAATAAATATAATGATCCCACAAACTAAAATTATTAATATTGTTAAAAGCCTTTTTTTTGAGTTAAGAAGAATCATTTAATATTATTTATATTCATGCATTACCTTATTAAGCCAGTTCACAACCTTGTTAGCAAATATATCTGCTGAGGCATTTTTTTCTACCCATTCTCTACATTTCTGACGATTTATTTTTTCAATAATATTTGCATAGTAAAGCAGTGTTTCTTTATCATCAGGATCAGAAAGATAGCCTGTTTGACCGTGCTGAATAATTTCGCTAGGTCCTCCCCTTTTATAAGCCACAACTGGGACACCACAGGCTAAAGCTTCAACAATAACATTCCCATATGCCTCATTCCATTTCGGGGTATTTAGCAACCCTCTGCATTTACCAAGTTCATTTTGTAATTCATCGGTTGATAAAAACCCCATCCAATCTATAGCTCCTTGAGGAAATGATTTTTCTATCTTTGACGCATACATCTCATCTTCTATAAATCCCCAAACTTTTAATTTTTCGCCAAGTTCATTTGCAACATAAACTGCATCCTCCAAACCTTTCTCAGGCGCCACTCTTCCAACCCAAGCCAAGGGGCCCTTAACTGAATCTTGAAAAATATAATTATCTAAATTAAACCCATTGCCAATAATTGTTGGTTTTTTTATGAATGGATAATCATTAGCTTGCATTTTTGAATGAAAAGCAAAATTATTTGGATATTTAGCATATACCTTGGAGATTAAATTACTTATTACTGAACTTTGAGAACCCATACTAATAATATGTGCAATAGGTATTTCTAAATTTAAAGTCATCCAAATAGGCAACCAATCATAGGACATGTTCAACAATACATCTGCATGTTTAGCAAGATCTAATCCCTTTTCAAGCATTCCTGCTAAAAGAGAATTGTCTGGGATACTCACGGGAGAATTGTAATTTTGATGCTGCCAACTAATTTGATCTTCACCTTCCACAAAATGTAATTTTGCTTTTACATTACTCTCATGCAACTTAGAATTTTTTGGAGCTACAATCTCAACTGAATGACCTAAAGAAATTAAACCTGAAACTAAAGAATTTAAAGTTAATTCAACTCCACCCCCTTTGCCACTGCCTAAGAACCCTATTGGAGTACTAATCAAAACTATTCGCATTATTAGGCTCTTTACAAAAAGACACTAATTAAATAGTAGTATCAGAAAATTTATTTTCCCATAAACTCTTTCTCTGGCTAACAAAAAATACCGAAATAAGAACAAAAATCACTCCTATCCACTGCACAATAGTGAGTCTTTCATCTAACCAAACACCTCCACTGAGAAGAGCAAAAACAGGTGTTAAAAATGCAAGAGTGCTAAATCCAGTTATCTCTTTATTATTAGCAAAATAGAAAAACAAACCATACGCTATTGCTCCTCCAAAAATACTTGCAAATGACATAAGTCCCCAATCAAATATTGACCATTCTGGGATTATTTTGAAATTTGATTGTACGCAGTGCTTAATAATTAAGGGTAAACTCCCTAAAACCATATGCCAACCTGTAACTGCAACTGGATCACTTTTAGTACAAGTGAATCTAATTAAAATTGTTCCTAATGCCATAGCGAGAGAAGCTGCAAGCATCCAAAGTTCTCCAAAGTTAAAAGCAACATCATTTATAGATTTATCAGACATCAACCACCAATTTCCTAAAAACTCTTGCGGAACTCCTAAAAATACTATTCCTCCCAAGCCAAAAAGTAGTCCTAACCATCCTATTGGATTAATTAGATTTCCAAAAATTGCCCTCGCTAAAATAGCTACCAAAAGCGGTTGAGAATCAATTAATACTGAACCTAAACCTGCTCCAGTTTTTTCAATACCATAAGTTAAAAACAACTGAAAAAAAGTGGCATCGACAATCGTGAAAACAAAAAACCATTTCAAATCGCACTTATAAATCTTTAAATCTCTTTTAAACAAATATGTTGTTATTAGAACAAGGATCCCTGCAGGAAGTAATCTTAAAGAGGCCACAAACTCTGGCCCAGCACTAGATACTAAGGGTGTCATTGCCGCCATTGAAGTACCCCAAAGTGCAAAAGGGAGTATCATTAAAAACCAATTTAGGATTGAATTCATTAGGTCTGCTGATAGTCTTTTTAAAGTAGTTTTATGAATTTACCTTAAAAGAATGATTTGGCCTTTTAGACGAAAGTCAAAAAAAAGAATGGCTCGTATAGTAATTGATGAGCCCATTACAAGTTCAACAAGAGTTTCGGTCCTTAAAGCTCTTAAACAAATTGAGGATAGAGAATTTCCTGCTTTAATCGTGAGAATTGATTCTCCAGGGGGTACTGTCGGGGATAGCCAAGAAATATACTCTG
Organism: uncultured Prochlorococcus sp.; assembly: GCA_902595175.1. Lineage (GTDB taxonomy): Bacteria > Cyanobacteriota > Cyanobacteriia > PCC-6307 > Cyanobiaceae > Prochlorococcus_A. The sequence continues at coordinate 24,400 of CACJPB010000013.1, forward strand.
CTATTAAAAGACTTAAAGATAAAGGATGTAAAGTCATTGCTAGTTTTGGGAACATCTCAGCATCAGGAGGTGTTTACATTGGTGTTGCATCTGACAAAATAGTTGCGAATCCAGGCACAATTACAGGTTCTATTGGTGTGATTATAAGAGGAAATAATTTATCTGAATTATTAGATAAAATCGGCATAAAATTTGAGACTGTTAAAAGCGGCGTATTTAAAGATATACTTTCTCCGGACAAACCTCTAAGCGAGGAAGGCAGAGGCCTGCTACAAGGGCTTATAGATGAAAGTTACAAACAATTTACTGAAGCTGTTGCTGAAGGTAGGAATTTACCTGTTGAAGAAGTAAGAAAATTTGCTGACGGAAGAATTTTCACTGGCACACAAGCACTCGAACTTGGTCTTGTTGATAAAATTGGAGATGAGTTTGTTGCAAGGGAAATAGCTGCAGAGATGGTTAATATTGACCCTAAAATTCAGCCATTAACATTTGGGAAGAAAAAGAAGAAAATACTCGGACTAATTCCTGGAAGTAGAATTATTGAGAAAATTATCAATAATATCTTTTTTGAGTTTGACTCATCTAATAAAGTACTTTGGTTATACAAGCCTTAAATCGATATGTATGAGAAATGAAAGAAAGCTATAAAATTACATTTATACGTGGTGCTACAACAGCATCTGGAAATTCTATTAGGGAAATAGAAGTTGCAGTAGTGGAATTAATTGATGAATTAATTTCACGCAACAATTTAATTAAGACAAACATATTATCCATTACATTCACAGCGACAAAAGATTTAGATGCATGTTTTCCAGCTTCAATTGCAAGGAAATTTAATGGACTTGATTCAGTAGCCTTTATCGACTGCCAACAAATGTACGTAGCTAATGATGTTGATTTTTGTATAAGAATAATGGCTCAAGTATTATTACCACCAAATTATTTAATAAAACATCCTTATTTAAGAGGCGCTGCAAAATTAAGGACAGATAGGTGTTAATCTTAATAAAACCATTTTTCCTCTTTTAATTTGAATTTCACGAATTAAATCTTTAAAAATTTTATTTTCTCAATGTTAAAAGAAACAAAGAAACTTATTTTAAATCTTAAAATCCTAAGATTTTTTATCATTCCCACAATTTTAGTTTCAATTCCTTTTTTTAATAACAACCAAGATGTTAAAGCAGGATTAGAAATTCAATGGAATCAGGACTCTAATTTAAGACAATTAAAATGGTTTCAAAAAGAAGATAGAAGGAAATTTAGAAACACACTTTATTTTTTCTTAAGGCCATCTGATAGGAGAACTGATCTCTTAAAAATTAATCTAGCAATTCCTAAAACCTTCAAATCCACTTTAAAAAATGAAAAAATTAGTTTTTGTAAAGTTAGAATAGGTGGTTTTGAGAATAGGACAAAATGTTTAGAAGATATTCCAGCTGATATCGAAATTAACACTGATGAATCAGGCTTACGTTCACTAGATATTTACCCCTACAGTCCAATTCCCTCTAATAAAGATAGTTTTGCAATTGTCTTAAAAGTCTTTAATCCTAAGAGATCTGGCTTATACCAATTTCATTCATATGGGCAACCTAAAGGAGAATCATTTTCAAGTTATTTGGGAAGCTGGACTATAGTGATCGATTAAATGATAAATTAAATAAGGATAATAAAACAAATGACTAAAAGAACTTTTGGCGGAACTTCAAGAAAAAGAAAACGTGTATCTGGTTTTAGAGTAAGAATGCGTTCTCATACAGGTAGAAGAGTAATTAAAAGCAGAAGGCAAAAAGGAAGAGAAAGAATAGCTGTATAACTTTAAATTTAAATGGCCTTACCCAAAGATATGCGTTTAAAAGGTCATAGGACTTTTAATTATATTCATAAAAACTCCACAACATATCATGGGAAATTAATGTCATTTAAAGTTGCAAGATCAAATCCAGATATTCTCTTAACTCATAAACTCACAAATACTTCAAACAAATTTAGGATCGCAATTGCTATTAGTAAAAAAGTTTCAAAAAAAGCTGTAGAAAGAAATAAATTAAGAAGAATCCTGCAAGAGTGGTTACTAAGAAACATTCAAAAAATTAATACCCACAAACCTTATTGGTTACTTGTTAACCTTAAATTTGGAGATTTCTGCAATGATAAAAGTAGACTTTTGGAGGAATTTCAAAACTTAATGTTCAAATCTCGTCTAATCAAATGATTATCATGAATGAAGAAATCTTTTACGAAGGTGGGCCTGCAAAAGGTGATTTAATAATAAATCTACTTGCGGCTATAACTCTTCTGGGTTTGCCATTTACTTTTGCAGCAATTGTTAGAGCATTGTGGTTGAGATATAAAATTACAAACAAAAGAATTACAATTGATGGAGGATGGTTTGGTAAAAACAAAACACAAGTTTCATTAAGTAATATCGAAGAAATCAGGTCAATTCCAAGAGGATTTGGATCATATGGTGATATGGTTCTTATCCTTAATGACGGATCAAAGGTTGAAATGAAATCATTACCTCTATTTAGAGAAAAGCAAAAATTTATTGAAGAAAATATAAATAAAAGATCACAAATTCCTAATCTTAACGAAGTAGAAGGATTTGCTACTAAATCCTAAATAAATTAATTACAAAAAACTTATTTTCCTGTAAAATAAAATGTCTAATAAAATTACATTCTTTTTAATATCGTGATAGGGTTCATTTCTGAAAAATTACTTATCCCGATTCTAGATTTTTTCTACGGTTTAGTTCCTAGTTATGGATTAGCGATTGTTGCGTTGACAGTCGTAATTAGAATTGCACTTTTCCCTCTTAGCGCTGGTTCCATTAGAAGCGCAAGAAGAATGAAAATTGCTCAACCAGTAATGCAAAAGAGGCAAGCGGAAATAAAATCTAAGTTTTCAGGTGATCCAAAGAAACAGCAAGAAGAACTTGGAAAATTAATGAATGAGTTTGGAAGTCCCCTCGCAGGTTGCCTTCCCTTGATTGTACAAATGCCGGTGCTATTTGCATTGTTTGCAACCCTAAGGGGATCTCCATTTGCTGATGTTCCCTACAACATAAATCTCAAGGTAGTTCCACAGGATCAAGTAGCTGCAATTGATCCAAAACCATATAAATCCCCAAGACACTCTATATTCATTACAGAAAAATCACATTTTCCTGTAGTAGCCACCATTCCTAATGGAACAAAATTAGGAACAGAAGAATCCATAAAAATAAATTTACAAACAACAAATGGTAATAGCTATTCGGAAGTTTTATCTAATTACGACAATGGATCAAAATTTCTTCCTACTTGGAAGGTTTCTAAAGGATCGGAAAATCTTAAAGTTTCTCAGGACGGTTTAGTTACAGCAATAAAACCGGGAGATGCAACAATCGAGGCAAAAATTCCTGGTCTAGCTGCTAAAAGTGGTTTTCTTTTTATTAAAGCTCTTGGTCAAGTTGGTTTTTATGTGGATGGGGCAATTAATTGGGATATTGCTGCACTAGTAGGTGCCTTTGGATTAACCCTTCTTCTTTCTCAAGTTTTATCTAGCCAGGGGATGCCCGCGAATCCACAGCAATCAACAGCAAACAAAATTACACCAGTAATGATTACTGGAATGTTTCTGTTTTTCCCACTACCTGCAGGAGTTTTACTATATATGGTTGTTGCTAATATTTTCCAAGCATTTCAGACCTTTCTGCTTAATAAAGAAGCTCTTCCTGAGAATTTACAGAAAATTTTGGATCAACAATTACTAGCCAAAAATGAAGTAATAACAACTTCTGCTTCAACAATCTCTGATAAAAGATTACCTTTCGAACCTAATAGTAAAAAATAGTCTGATTCTTTACATAATGAATTCTTGGTGTAGAAATTTAGAATTACTCATAAAATCAAGAACCTCATTAATCTGGATCAGGACTAAAGAAGAGGAAAGATTAGAAAAACTGGTTAATTTCTCTTGTGAAAGACTAAATATAAAAAGATTCGTTTGCTGGGATTGTGTCAGCGGTATAAAAGGAATAATAAATGAAGAAGGTAAATTTTCTAACAATCCTTTAGGAGTTCTCAATTGGCTTAAAGAGCAAGGTTCTGAAGTCTCAACTGTTTTGCTATTAAAAGATTTTCATAAATTTTATGACGATCCATCTATCAATAGAACTATTAAAGAACTTTCTTCAACGCTAAAGAAAACTAGAAATAATTTAATGATTAGTTCTCATTTATTTCCATCATCAGAAGAGCTGGATGAATTAATGACAATTGTAAATCTACCTTTACCTGATCAAAAAGAATTGAAAAATCTAATAAAAAAAATTGCTATCAATACCAATTCAAATCTTGAGGAACAAGACTTAAACGACCTTTCTGTAGCCTCGAGTGGACTTACCGAAATAAAATTAAAGCAAGTCACTGCAAAGGCCCTTGCTCAAAGAGGAAAAATAAGTAAAGAAGATATCAAAGATATTCTCGAAGAGAAAAAACAAGTCATCGCAAGAAGTGAAATTTTAGAATTTTTCGAAGCTAAATCAAGTCAAGATGATATTGGTGGTTTAAATGTTTTAAAAGTTTGGCTTAATCAAAGATACAGGGCCTTTTCTAAAGAAGCTAGAGATTATGGATTACCTATTCCTAAGGGCGTCTTACTCGTCGGAGCACAAGGAACAGGGAAATCTCTTACAGCAAAATCAATTTCTAAGAGTTGGTCTATGCCGCTACTTAGGTTAGATGTTGGAAGACTGTTTTCTAGCCTCGTTGGTTCAAGCGAAGCAAGAACTAGAGAAACAATTTCAAGAGCAGAGGCAATGTCTCCGTGTATCCTCTGGATCGATGAAATTGACAAGGGCTTTGGTGGTGATGCTAGAAGCGACGGAGGAACAAGCCAGAGGGTTTTGGCAAGTTTGCTAACTTGGATGGCTGAAAAAGAATCCCCCGTATTTGTCATTGCTACCGCTAATGCTATAGATAAGCTTCCTGCTGAATTATTAAGGAAAGGTAGGTTTGATGAGATATTTTTTCTTGATTTGCCAAATTCCGAAGAAAGATTAAGTATTCTGGATTTGCACCTTAAAAAAAGAAGGCCAGGTTACAGTTTTCCTCTATCTACCATCATCGATAGAACAGATGGATTCTCAGGGGCAGAACTTGAACAAGCAGTTATAGAGGGGATGCATATATCATTCTCTGAAAATAGAGAGCTTATGGAGAAAGATTTAATTAAGGCAGTTTCTGAATTAGTTCCTTTATCAAGAACCGCTAAAGAGCAAATTGACTTTCTAAAAGAATGGTCATCCACAGGAAGAGCCCGCTCTGCATCATGAACAAATTTAATTTTTAAAATATTCCATAAGTCAGGAATCATAATTTAAGTTAATTTTTAATCAAAAAACCCAAATAATTAATTGAGATTAACTATCTTAATTAATGTATAAAAAAAAAAGAGTGTTAGATCAAAAATTAATAAGAGAAAATCCAACATCTGTTGGAGAGAGTTTATCCTTGCGAGGAAAAGTTTATAATATATCCCACATACACGAATTAACTGTTAAGAAAAAAGATATTGATATAGAAATATCCAGTCTTCAATCTGAGAGCAAAAAGTTAAGCAAATTAATTGGTCAAGAAATCAGCAAATCTAAAAACAATGATTCTCCAGAACTAATTTCTTTAAAAAAGAAGGGAAACGAATACAGAATTAAAATTTCTGAACTCGAAGAAAAACAAAGAATATTAGACAAACAAGTAGTTGATGAGATTTATAATTTGCCAAATTTTCCTAGCAAAGACGCTCCTATTGGGAAAGATGAAAGTGATAATTTACAAATAAAAACTTGGGGAGATCCTTTAATAAAAGAGAATATAAAATCTCATTGGGAAATAGGAGAAAGTCTTAATATTTTTGAATCTGTAAAATCAACAAAAATATCAAAAAGTCGTTTTATTACTCTTATAGGTAATGGTGCCAGATTAGAGAGAGCATTAATTAATTTTATGCTCGATATTCATACTAAAAATGGTTACTTGGAGTTAATGCCGCCAGCTTTAGTAAATTCAGAAAGTCTTACGGGATCTGGTCAATTACCTAAATTTTCAAATGAAAGTTTTAAGTGTTCCAATGACGATTTATGGCTTTCTCCAACAGCTGAAGTTCCACTAACTGCTTTTCATAGAAACGAGCTTATTGATCCCAAGCAATTACCTATTAAGTATGTTGCATATAGTCCATGTTTTAGGAGAGAAGCTGGAAGTTATGGAAGGGATACTAAAGGTTTAATAAGACTTCATCAATTTAATAAGGTTGAACTCTATTGGTTTTGCGATCCAAGTAAATCTTTAGAAGCTCATAAAAAGATTACTTCTGATGCAGAAAGCATTTTAAAAAAGCTCAACTTACCCTACAGATTAGTAGATATTTGTACTGGAGACTTAGGCTTTTCTTCTAGTAGAACTTTTGATCTTGAAGTTTGGCTTCCCAGTAGTAAATGTTATAGAGAAATTTCGAGTTGCAGTAATTGCCTTGACTTTCAAGCACGTAGATCATCAATAAGATCCAAAATTGATAAAAAAAATACATATATACATACCTTAAATGGCAGTGGTCTTGCTGTTGGTAGAACAATGGCAGCGATTCTTGAGAATGGCCAACAAACAGATGGTAGCGTTAAGATTCCAGATGCTCTGGTTCCTTATTTTGGATCAAATTTTTTAAAAACTGCTTAGTATAAAAATATGAATGTTTTAACCTCAATAACAGTACTTGGATTCCTCATATTTTTTCATGAGATGGGTCATTTTCTTGCGGCCATTTTACAAGGTATTTATGTTGATGGATTCTCAATTGGATTTGGCCCCTCAATTATTCAAAAAAAATTTAGAGATATTACTTATTCATTCAGAGCCTTTCCTCTTGGAGGCTTTGTATCCTTCCCTGATGAAGAACTAAATAATATTGACCCTGAAGATCCAAATCTTTTAAAAAATAGGCCAATAATTCAAAGAGTTATTGTAATTTCCGCTGGAGTATTTGCCAATTTGATACTTGCCTACTCAATCTTGATTATAAATGTTACTACTATTGGTATTCCATTTGATCCAGAA
>CACJPB010000014.1 GCA_902595175.1 uncultured Prochlorococcus sp.
TTCAATGGGCTTGGGAATTAGTTACTAATATTTATCAACTTTCTGTTGAAAATATAATTGTGAGTGTTTTTCACGAAGACGAAGAGTCTGCAAAAATTTGGAGAGATGAAATTGGTATCCATCCAGATAGGATAGTCAAACTAGGTGAAGAAGATAATTTTTGGTCATCTGGCAAAACAGGTCCATGTGGACCTTGTTCAGAACTTTATTATGATTTTCATCCTGAAAAGGGTCTGCAGAATATTGATTTAGAAGATGGAGATCGTTTTATTGAATTTTATAATCTTGTTTTTATGCAATATAATCGTGATCCTAATGGAAAATTGACAGATTTAAAATTTAAAAATATTGATACAGGAATGGGTCTTGAAAGGATGGCTCAAATACTACAAAAAAAGCAAAATAATTATGAGACAGATTTAATTTTTCCTATTATTCAAAAAATTTGTGAGATTGCAAATATTGATTATTTTTCTTCAGATGATAAAAACAAAATTTCTTTAAAAATCATTGGTGATCATACAAGAGCTGTTATTCATTTAATTTCTGATGGAGTATCAGCAAGTAATCTCGGTAGGGGATATATATTAAGAAGGCTTATTAGAAGAATGGTCAGACATGGCAGATTATTAGGTATAACAAATGAATTTTTACCTCATATTGCTACTGTCGGAATTAACTTAATGCAAAATAATTATCCTGATTTAAAAAATAATAATGATTTAATTTTGAATGAGATAAAAATTGAAGAAATAAGATTTAGGGAAACTCTTGAAAGAGGAGAGAAATTGCTAGATGAGTTAATTTCTTCAGGGCAGAAATTAATTTCTGGTTTTAAAGCTTTTGAACTTTATGATACTTATGGATTTCCTCTAGAACTTACTGTAGAAATTGCTGAAGAACATAGTATCAGTGTAGATGTAAAGGGTTTTGAAGAAGAAATGAATGTACAAAAAGAGAGAGCTAAAGCTGCTTCAAGTAATATTGATTTGACATTAGAGGGATCATTAGAGCGAGAAATAGATCTTTTTAATAAAACTGTTTTTAATGGTTATAAGTCACTCCTTTCGGAAGCTGAAATAAAGGGTATATTCTTGGATTCAACATTAGTTAAGGAAGCAACTGAAGGTCAGAAAGTTTTAATTGTTCTTGATCAGACAACTTTTTATGGAGAATCTGGCGGGCAAGTTGGTGATATTGGAACGATATTTTCAAAAGATGTTGAGGTCTTGGTTGATAATGTCATGCGAAAGAAAAATGTTTTTTTACATTATGGAACGATCAAAAAAGGAAAATTAACTATTGGACAAAAAGTTAAGACTAATGTTAGCTCCTCTAATAGAGCTAAGGCTGCTGCAAATCATACAGCTACTCATTTATTACAATCTGCACTTAAATCAGTTATTAATGAAAGTGTTGGACAGAAAGGTTCTTTAGTAGCCTTTAATAAATTACGATTTGACTTTAATTCCTCTAATCCTATTTCTAAAGATCAAATTTCTAAGATTGAGACTTTAGTTAACTCTTGGATTATGGAAAATCATGCCCTAGAAATAAAAAATATGTCTAAGAGTGAGGCTCTTGAAAAGGGCGCAGTCGCCATGTTTGGAGAAAAATATGATGATGAAGTGCGCGTCGTTAATGTACCAGGAGTTTCAATGGAACTTTGTGGTGGCACACATGTTAAAACTACATCCGAATTAGGTTCTTTCAAAATAATTAGTGAGGAAGGAATCTCGGCTGGAGTCAGAAGAATCGAAGCATTATCAGGCCAATCAGCATTAGACTATTTCAGTGATAGAAATGCATTAGTAAACCAACTAAGTGATTTGTTAAAAGCAAATCCTAATCAACTTTTTCAAAGGGTTAATAATTTGCTAGCAGAGCTTATTAATAAGAATAAAGAGATACAAAAAATGAAAGATGAAATTGCATATTTTAAATACTCTTCTATAAAATCATCCGCAGAAATAGTAAATTCTTTTTCAATTTTAGTAAATCAGATTGATGGCTTAGATGGGAATTCTTTGCAATCTGCAGCACTTAATTTAACTTCTCACTTAGGAAATAAAGCAATAGTGATTCTTGGGGGAATACCAAATCCAGAAAAAAGAAAGTTGTTATTTGTAGTTTCTTTAGGTGATGATGTAGTAAAAATAGGATTGCATGCAGGTAAATTAATTAATGAGATTGCAAGAATTTGTTCAGGCGGTGGAGGAGGAAAGCCTAACTTTGCTCAAGCAGGTGCTAAAGATATTGATAAGTTAAGTGATGCTTTAGATTATGCTAAAAATCATTTGCAAAAAACATTAGATAGTCATTCTGATAAATAACTACTTTTTCTGAGACTAATTTCGATTTGATCCATTAATTTCCTTGCTTCTTCAATAGTTAATTTTTTTTGATCAATTGCTGATTCAGTATTAATTCTTATAGATTCAACCAAAGAAGCTGAACTGTAATCTAATAATTGTAAAATATCAGATTTACTGTCCTCTTTAATAATATTTCTGACCTTATATGAATTATCTTGATTTATGTCTATATGAACAACGTTGGTATTGCCAAATAAATTGTGCAAGTTTCCTAATGCTTCTTGATAGGCTCCAGTCATAAAAATTCCAATTAGGTAATCTTTATCTTCTTCTGGCTTATGCAAATTTAGTAGTGATTTAATTTTTCCATTATCAATAAAATTATTTAGTTTCCCATCTGAATCACAAGTTAAATCTGCAAAGTTGCCTTTGCAGAACGGCTCCTCTAAGTGCCTATGTATTGGTACTATTGGAAAAATCTGATTTATTGCCCAGCTATCAGGAATAGATTTAAAGATAGATAAATTTGCATAATAAGTTGATGCAAGAGTTTCTGTAATTTCAGATAAATCAGGGTGATTGATTTCATCATTATTCAGGTTATTAGAAATTTCTTTTGCACAAGCCCAAGTAAGTTCTTCGGCATAAGCTCTTTCTGCCAAACTTAAAAATCCTAATCTAAAAGCGACTAAGCAATCTTCTTTAAACTTTTTTGCATCATTCCATAGTTCAATTATTTGAGATAAATTTATTTTTTTATTTTTAAGTTTTTTTAATTCATAGAAAGTATCAAGTAAATTTGAAATTATTAATTGTTGATTTTTTTTATCAAAAATTTGTAGTTTGGAACTGACATGACTTGTTCCTAAGACATTAAAAATTAAAACTGAACAATGACTAATTATTGCTCTTCCACTTTCTGAGATTATGGTTGGATGCTTGATATTATTTAATTCACATGAATCCTTAATAGTTGCAATTACATCGTTAGCATAATTTTGGAGAGAATAATTAGTAGAAGTGTTGGAGGAGGTTTTAGTTCCATCAAAATCTATTCCTAATCCACCCCCAACGTCGATATATTGCATTGGGGCTCCTAGTTTGCATAGTTCAACATATATTTGACTCGCTTCTTGTAATGCGTCTTTGATCACAGCAATATCACTTATTTGACTGCCTATATGAAAATGGAGCAATTTCATTTCGTTGATAAGATTTGCTTCTTTTAGTTCTTTTATTGTCAACATAATTTCTGGGATTGATAATCCAAATTTGGAATTATCTCCAATAGATTTACCCCACCTACCACTACTTTTACTTGATAACTTTGCTCTAATTCCTATCAATGGAGTCGCGTTAAGTTCTTGAACTGCTTGAATAATTCTTTTTACCTCGTCTCGTTGTTCAATAACTATTATTGGTTTTTTGCCGAGTTTTCTGGCCAAAGTAGCAATCTCAATATATTTTTTATCTTTATATCCGTTGCATATTAATAATGAATTTTGGTTTTCAAGAAGTGCAAGGCCAATTAATAGTTCTGATTTACTTCCTACTTCTAAACCAAAATTCCATTGGCTACCAAATTCTATTATCTTTTCTAGGACATTTTTCTGTTGATTACATTTGACAGGAAAAACGCCTTGATAAATGTTCTTATATTTATAGGTTTTTATTGCTTTTAAAAAAGAGTCATGTAATGCATTTATTCGATCCTTCAGGATATCATTAAATCTTATGATTAATGGAGGATTTATTTCTCTACTCTTAAGTTCTTTGACAAGCTTAAAAAGATCAATCTTATTTTCAGATTTTATATCTTTAGTTACTGATATATTTCCTTTGGAATTTATAGAAAAATATTTATCTCCCCATTTGTCTATGTTATAAGTCGCAATACTATCTTCAATAGTCCAAATATTCTTTAATTTTTTCGGCTCAAAATTGGTCAATTTATGTCTTAGTGATTAATAGATGTTTTTGAAAATAACTTAAAACAATATCTTTTATTTTAATGATTACTTGCCAAGTTACCACCCAAAAGTTGAATATACATAGAGTGATTATTAACTAAATGACTAAAGAGAGAACCTTTATTGCAATTAAACCAGATGGAGTTCAAAGAGGATATGTTTCTGAGATTATTGGCAGATTTGAAAAAAAAGGATTTAAATTGGTTGGATTAAAGCAATTAATTCCTTCAAAAGAACTTGCTCAAAATCATTATGGAGTACATAGAGAAAGACCCTTTTTTGGTGATTTAGTAGACTTTATTTCAAGTGGTCCTGTTGTAGCAATGGTGTGGGAAGGCGAAGGAGTTATTTTGAGTGCTAGAAAACTAATAGGTGCAACAAAACCTCTGGAAGCAGAGCCTGGAACAATTAGAGGTGATTTAGCTATTGATATTGGGAGAAATATTATTCATGGTTCTGATGGAGAAGATACAGCAAAATTTGAAATTGATCTATGGTTTAACGAAGAGGAATTATGTAAGTGGGAAACTTCTGATTCGAAATGGCGATCTGAAAATTAAAATTTAAATCGCAAATCTATCTAAACTAAATTTTTCTAAAAAGTTTTTTTCTATTTCTTTGAGATCTTTATTTTGAACTATTTTCAAAAGAAGGTCACTTGTTATTGCAGAAAATAAAACTCCATTTCTGTAATGTCCTGTAGCTATAAAAAGATTTTCAATTTTTGATTTTCCAATTATTGGTTTTAGATCTGGTGTACAAGGTCTAAATCCCCACCAATGTTCCATTTGTGGCCAATTAATAGCTTCTGGCAATAAGGAGCGAATACCTTCTTGAAGTTGTTTTATTCCATTAGGAGTATTGCCCTTATTAAATTTTGCATCTTTTTCAACCGTCGCTCCAACTATAATAAGTCCATCATCACGGGGAACTAGATAAGTTTTTGGACCAAAAATAACTCTTTTCAAAAAATTTGTTGGACCTTGTATTGATAGCATTTGTCCCTTTACAGGAAAGACTGGAATCTTACTAAAAATTTTTTTACTCCAAGCACCGCAACATATAATTGCTTTTTCGCAGTTAATTTTTTTTATTTCCCCAGTCGCACATAAAACTGTTACACCTGTAATTTTGTTTTTTTCGAATGTCAGATCCTCTACTTCTGATCCCTCTTGAAATTCGACTCCATGCAAGGAGCATGCTCTCTCAAGAGCACGCATTAGTCTTCTTCGGTTATCTATTTGACCATCTTGTTTAAAAAGTAAACCATGTTTCCAAATAGAATTTATTCCATTAATTTCTGTTTGAAGATCTTTATGATTTAAATATTTTCCATATTTATAAGTGGGAAATTTTTCAAGTTCTTCTTTGTTTTTAAAAGGAACTACTATGCCACATTTCTTTAAACCGCATTTAATATTACTATCTTGTTCAATACTTTTTATCCACTTTGGAATTAGACTTTGACTTTCTTGGCCAAATTTTAGTAATTCATTGTCGAGCCCTTCGGCATGAGTAGCTAACATTCCTGCAGCAACAAATCCAGCTGATTCATTTCTGTTTTTGCTTAAAACTAAAACTTTGAAGTTATTTCTAGAAAATTCATAAGCAATGGATAAACCCAAAAGTCCACCGCCAATGATTAATATTGAATTTTTGGTTTCTTGTGCCATTTAAAAATTAATATTTTTATTTGTGTTTTGGTCCTCTTTTCCTTTATATCCAATAATATTAATAAAGAGACTTTTGATAATGAACAATTTGGAATCTTGGGAAGCTGTGATTGGTTTGGAAACTCATGTACAGCTTAATACGAAAAGTAAAATATTCACATCCGCGTCAACAGCTTTTGGTGATGCACCTAATACGCATATAGATCCTGTAGTTTGTGGGTTACCAGGAACTCTTCCAGTTTTGAATGAGACTGTTCTTGAGTATGCTGTAAAAACTTCGTTAGCATTAAATTTAAATGTTGCAGAACATTGTAAATTTGATAGAAAACAATATTTTTATCCCGATCTGCCTAAAAATTATCAAATTTCACAATTTGATGAGCCACTAGCTGAAAATGGCTGGTTAGAGGTTGAAATAATTGAAAAGAACAAAGAACCTTATATCAAAAAAATTGGGATAGAAAGGCTACATATGGAAGAAGATGCCGGAAAACTAGTCCATTCAGGAAGTGATAGATTAGCTGGCTCTAAATATTCTTTAGTTGATTACAATCGTGCCGGAATAGCACTTTGCGAGATTGTAAGTAAACCGGATATTAGATCAGGTAAAGAGGCATCTGAATATGCTTCAGAGATTAGAAGAACAGTTAGATATCTTGGAGTATCAGACGGAAATATGCAAGAGGGTTCATTAAGATGTGATGTCAATATTTCAGTTAGAAAAGGACCTAATGCTCCTTTTGGTACCAAAGTGGAAATAAAAAATATGAATTCATTTTCTGCAATTCAAAAGGCTTGTGATTACGAAATAGCCAGACAAATAGAAGTTTATGAAAATGGAGGAAAAATTGTCCAAGAAACAAGATTATGGGACGAAGCTAAGCAATTAACGAAAAGTATGAGATTAAAAGAAGGTAGCAGTGACTATAGATATTTTCCTGATCCTGACTTAGGTCCAATTGAAATAACAAAAGCCCAACAAGAAATATGGTTTAAAGAACTACCAGAATTACCTTCAAAGAAAAGAAATAAATATGTAAGTCAATTAGGGTTGTCTGCATATGATGCAAGGGTAATTTCTGATGAAATAAGCATGGCAAACTTTTTTGAAGAAACAGTAGCAAATGGTGCCGATGCCAAATTAGCTTCAAATTGGGTAACAAGTGATATTGTGGGCTATTTAAAATCAAACAAACTAAGTTTTAGTGATTTAAAGCTTAGTCCTGAAAATCTTTCTGAAATGATTAGCATGATTTCAAAAAATATAATTAGCGGAAAAATTGCAAAAGAAATTTTACCTGAACTTATTCAAAAAAATATTTCTCCGAAAAAATTAGTTGAAGAAAAAGGGTTAGCGATGATATCTGATTCTTCAAGTATTTTACCAATAATTGATGAACTAATAAATGAATATCCAAATGAAGTCCAAGCATTTAAAAATGGCAAAACTAAGTTGCTTGGTTTTTTTGTTGGTCAACTTATGAAAAGAACCAAAGGTAAAGCTGACCCGAAACTAGCAAATAAACTACTTATGGAAAAATTAAATAGCTAAATCTTAAAGAAGCTCTTTTATCGTATTGATCCATTTATTTTGATCATCCGAATTATCTAGAATAATATCTGAAAATTTTCTTTTTTCTTCAAAACTTAATTGAAAATTTATCAATTCATATGCTTCTTTTTTACTAATTTTATCTCTCGTGATAAGCCTTTTTTTTTGTAGTTCTTTAGGACATTCAACTAACCATATTTCAGTACAAATATCTTCAAATTTTGCTTCAAACAATAATGGAATAACTAATACTATAGTTTGATTATTTGCGTATTGACTGCATTCTTCTATCATCCTTTCTTTAATTAATGGGTGAAGCAGTTTTTCAATCCATTCCTTGCTTTCTGAATGTTTAAAAATAATGTTCCTTAAAAGTTTTCTGTTTATTTCTCTTTCTGAATTGCTCTTATTATCAATAATTTTATTTCCAAAATAATCTAAAATTTTCTCATATCCATATGTATTTGGTTTGATTAATTCTCGTGAAAAATGATCTGCATCTAATATTGGTATGTTTTTATGTTTTTTAATGTAATTAGTTATGGTTGTTTTCCCACTTGCAATACCTCCTGTTAAACCAATCCTTCTTTGGTTGTTTTTTGATTTTTGAAGAATATCCATATAATTAATAATAATCTAATTACTAAGTTTCTTTAGTATTAAAGTGTAGTTAGTATGAATTAAAATAAAAAAAAGTTTGAGCCAGTTAGATTCCAATTGGTCGTTTGTTAATGACAGTAAGGTAACACCCCAGGGGTTTCTTTTTGCTGGGATATCTGCTGGTTTAAAAGCTTCTAATAAAAAAGATTTAGCACTAATACTCGCTCCAGAAGGAAGTATTTTTAGTGGGATGTTTACCCAATCAATAGTTCGTGCTTCTTGTGTGGATATTTGTGAGGAAAGGATTAAAAAAACTTCAGGTTTTGTAAGAGCAGTACTAATTAATTCTGGTCAAGCAAATGCATGTACAGGAAATCTTGGCATTCAACATTTTCAAATTGCTACAGGAAAGATTGCGGAACTTTTAGGAATAAAAGAAGAAGAAGTTTTAATGTGCTCAACTGGTGTAATCGGTGTTCCAATACAAATAAATGATTTAGTAAAAAATTTACCAAATTTAGTTAGTGATTTAAATGGTAATAATTTTCAAAATGCAGCAGAAGCAATTTTGACTACTGATTTAACTTTGAAAAAAGTTTCAATTGAGACGATTATTCAAGGTAGAAAAATAAAAATCGCGGGATTTGCAAAAGGTTCAGGAATGATTTATCCCAACATGGCTACAATGCTTGCTTTTCTAACCTGTGATGCGGGTATTCAAAAAGAAGAATGGGACAAAATGATTGCTATTGCGGTTAAAAAATCTTTTAATGCAATATCAGTTGATGGAGAGACAAGCACAAATGATTCTTTTGTTGGAATAAATGCAGGAGAGAAAATTGAAAAAAGGTTTTTTCCAATTATCCAAAAAGGGATTGATATTGTATGCCAGAACTTGGCAAAAAATATTGCAAGGGATGGAGAGGGAGCAAATTGTTTATTAGAAGTTTTGGTGCAGGGAGCAAAAAATACTGATGATGCGATTGTCCTCGCGAAATCTATTTGCAATTCTCCCTTGGTAAAAACTGCAATACATGGTTGTGATCCGAATTGGGGACGAATCATTTCTGCTGCAGGTAATTCTGGCGTTAAATTTAATTTAAATGATGTTGATTTGTTTATAGGTAATGCTCAGATTTTGGAAAACGGCAAGTTAAATAAATATGATCCACAAAAAGTCACAGACTACATTAAGTCTAGAATGAAGGGTAGATATTTAGTTGATGATATTGTAAAAATTATGATTAATCTAAATTCTGGTGAATATAATGGTACAGCTTGGGGTTGCGATCTTTCAAAAAAGTATGTTGAAATAAATAGCGAATATACTACTTAAGTTAAAAACCTAGTTATATCAATAGGTTTGAAGGATTAGAAAAATCTTTGTAACACCAATATAACACTTCATTTTTCATAATTAAATACTAAGGGCATCCATATATAGTACATACACCTCTAGGACTTGCACCATAAATATTGGGACTTACCCCACATCCATAGATATTACAAATTTGTTTTGGTCCGCCGGAAGATCCTCCACCTTGATTTCCGCCGTAACCACCATAACCACCATAACCACCATAACCACCATAACCACCACTATTACCTCCTCCACAGGGAGGGCATCCATAGATGGTGCACTCTCCACATGAACTGCAACCGTATATATTACATACGCCTTGAGCGCAAGCACTTGGAGTTAAATTAACGACTGCTAGAGGTATTGCAAATAGGAAACTTTTGATGAAGTTCATTGCCAGTATTTACTTTATTTTTAATATACATCTAAATAATTAATACTAAATATTTAAGAAATAATCTTTAAATAAATACAGAATAAAATACATAACTCATTCAATAGTCAAATAAAAAACTTTGCTTTTTTTAAATTGTTCTAAAGAAACAGTAGGGGTCTGTAAATACCTTATAAAAAAGTTTATGTTTTTTTGGTGGAACATAACCATTACTTTTCGCTAATTGATAATCTTCGCAAGAACCCTTACCATCTCCCAAAGCATATTTTTTTCTTGCTCTATTCATAATCATATTATTTTTAGTTTTTTTCTCAAATGCTTTAAATACATTTGGTTCACAACTTTCTTTTACTCGTAAACTCGCTATATCATTTCCATTCTCACTTCCTTTGCGATAATCAGCGCATGCTCCTTTCGCATCGCCTAAGTTTTCTTTGTACAAACCTCTATTTGTGTAAGAGTTATTTAATTGAAAATTTTGTGATATTAATTTTGTCGTTATTTCTACACCCTCTTCAAAATTTTTTGTCTCGAAATTTAGTAATGAAAGATTATGTAGTGTATAAAGATGAATCTTATCAGGTTCTGTTTTTAAGATTTTATTGAAATCCGAATGCGCACCTTCATAGTCTTTTAATTCCCATTTTGAATATGCTCTTCCAAATAATGCTCCAACATTTTTAGGGTTTAATTTTAATGCTTCTGTATAGTCTTTGATTGCGCCATGATTATTTTTTGTCCGCCATTTTTTTACACCCTCTTCTTCTAATTTATTTGATTGTTCAATCGGGTCAGTATTGACTGATATATTTTTTGCTTCTAGTTTTTGTGAAAATGTATAAGGTGCTATTGCAAAGCTGCAAGCAATTAAACAATGATTGATTTTCATACTTCAAAAATATAAAGATCTTGTTTATTTAATTTAGAGCAGATGCAGAATAATGCTAATAGAGTTACATTAATGTAGAGTCATAAATATTTTTTTGAAAATAGGAAAAATTATATGAAATTAGAAAATGATTTTGAGAAAGGAATAGTCGCTGGGTTAATCCTTATATTCTTTATATTTGCTTTGAATTATGTCCCAATAAGTTGGACCCTCATACTACCCTTTATCGGATTAATAATAGTAATGAAAAATATTTGGACAAAGTAAGATATGAGAAAAAAACTTTACTGATATCAAATGAAGAAGTATTTAATCTCAGGTCTAGTTGATACTTATAGAATCAAATTAAATTTATTTGCGTTATCTCCAAATAGTGCGATAAGCGTCTTTAAACAAAAATATCCAAACGCAGAGGATATTTTTGTCATTCAAGATTTATTTAAAAAATGAAAGTCCCTGATAAAGAATTTTTTGAAAAAAATAAAGTGCACCTTGAAATGTTGACTATTAAGGGTGAATGGAAAAGATTAGATACTTTTTATGATTATTCGACAGCAATCAATCATGGTGTAAATAAATATTTTGCATCACATACTGCTCATAGATTAGTTAATAAAGAAGGAAAGATTCTTGAATTATTTGATTCAACTTTATTAGAAAATGTTGATAACAAAGAATAATTAATTAAATAAAGATAACTGACGCTAAATAATATCTAATTTCAAGTTGTTGTAGCACCTTTATAACACTAGTTCAGTGATGCCAATTGGTTTGACCTTGTGGAAAAAGGTTTGTAACACCTATATAACACTAATTTTGGAAGCAAGAACCTAGTGATACCAACGGATTTGGGGTTATGTATGTATCAATAGCGAGTACACAACCTAACCTTAAATCCATTCCAGCACAGTCGTCTTCAGGCATACAATATGTTTGGTACCACTAAAGTACCAGTAAATTTCTACGTAAAAATTTTATTTGAGTTTATAAACTGCTAAATCTGGTGAATTGCCTTCACCTAGTGCAATTTTTTCAATTTTTTCCAATCTTGCCATCAGGATAGAAAGTTTATTTTCTAGGTTTTGATTTTTGGAAAATATTTTTTTATTTTTCTCTTCAAGAGTTTCAATTTTTGTCTCCATTACTCTTTTATCTTTCATGCTGATGTGAGTTGGTTTATTCAATTCACCTAATTTAAAAACAAATCCTGCTTTAACTACTCCACTATCTAAAGTTCCTTCTCCATAAGATTTAGAACCTCCAAAAACATAAGATCCTCCTGCATTAATATCAATTCTTTCACTAACTTTAGAAGCACAACCAAAACCAACTGCGTATCTTCCGCTATAAGCGCCGCTTCCAACACCACAACTTAATTTTGATTCTTTTGAAGTTTGAGGTAATGCTGTAAGCGCTGCTGTTAGAGCAGTTGAACCTGCAACGCCTTGTCCAAGATTTTTTATATTAGAAGCATTACTTGAAATATTAGATGCGTTTGCTGCTATATCGGTATCGTTACTTGAAATATTAGATGCGTTTGCTGCTATATCGGTATCGTTACTAGAGATATTAGAGGTATTAGTTGAGATATTAGAAGTATTAGTTGAGATATTAGAAGTATTTGTTGAAATTTGGGAACTATAAGTAGAGGTTATTCCTTGAAAATGAGGGGTCGTATCAGATGAATCGTGGGATAGAGTTACTACACTCCAACTATTTGAACTAATATCATATACATTGACTTTTCCTGTACTCAATTTAAGCGCGCCAGTTACTTCGGTAAGATAAATCTTGTTTTGAGATGCATCAAACCATCCAGAGGTATCAGTATTATCTCTTGATAAAGTTGTTAGTAATTGAATGGTTTGAGTTGATCCACTATCAACTGCTCGAAAAATTTCTACATTACCCGTTGTTGAGTTGTAATTAAATAAATAATTTTCATCTGCCTTTACTGAGTTCGATCCTACTAACAAAGAAGATCCAAGCAAAGATAATGCTAATAATTTTTTCGCTAATAATCTTTTCATAAAAAAGTTCGATTTTAATTATTGTGGATCAACTAAACTTTTTGTCAGTAATCAAGTTAAATTTTGAAAACTTGATCATACAAAGTTATATTTTTTATTTTCACTTTTCAGAGTAAATATTTTTAGTATTTTTAATACTTACTTGCACTTAATTGGTACCAGTAAAGTACCACTAGTTTCCATAATGACTACGTTTTGAACTGGGAATAATAGTTAGGTACCACCTAGGTACCGCCATTTTTCAGAGATAAAACCTAGTGATAGCAATGTTTTTGAGATTATATAGGCACTAATAGCGAATATACAACGTAACCCTAAATAATAATCATATTCGAAGATATAAATGATGCATATATTTTGCTTACACTTTGTTTGCAGTAATCATATATATAATTTCATGTGATCTCTTTCCTAAATGATAAATCTATTAGGTTTTGGTGGATGGGTTTAAATATTGATTAAAAATGGTTATGAAAACATCCTTTTTTCTTGTGATAACATTTTAAAAAACCGAATGAATAATGAAGGTGAAGCACTTACTCAAAATAGAATTGGATTTGAGAAACTAAATATTGCATTAGGCATTCTTTACAATGAGTGGTATGAACTTATATCACTTCAACTTTCTGACTCAGATGGGATCAACCTTGAATTGGGGTGCGGTGCAAGTTTTATAGATAAAGTAATTAAAAGCGTCAAAAAATCAGATGTTTTTATAAACTCAAACACTGATTTAAAATTAGATGCAATGGAGGTAGGATTAAAATTTGAAAATAAAATATCAAATTTAATTTTAGTTAATGTCTTCCATCACATAAGTAATCCTGAATTATTTTTAAGGTCAGCAGAAATATCTCTTTTGAAAGGCGGAAGAATAATTATGGTTGAACCTAGTAATAATATCTGGAGTAGGTTGGTTTATAAAATAGTTGGACATGAAAAGTTTGATACAGAACAAATAACATGGGAGTTTGAATCAAATGATCCTTTATTAGATTCAAATCAAGCACTTTCATGGATAATTTTTAAAAGAGACTATAAAAGATTTAAAAAAATATTTCCCAAATTTTCTATAATTAATAAAAAAAGTATGATGCCCTTATCTTATTTGTTGAGTGGAGGACATACGCATAATACGAAAGTTGGTAAAGTTTTCATAAAAATAATTAGAAAACTAGAAAGAATCTTTTTTGATAATAAGTTTGGAATATTTGATCTTATATGTATAGAGAAGAATTGAATTTTAAATCAATAATTTTTAAAGTTCTTTTTATTTATTTAGGGATTTATTTTTTAGCATTAATATAGATATAACTAAGATATTGAATCTTTATTAAATAATGTTCACTTTAAATATTTGATATTTTTGAATGTAATTTCTATATTTCTAGGACTCCTTTTATCAATTATTTTTGAATTTATATTAATAAAGTTTTTTGGTTTATATTATGGTTTTATTAACTCAGAATACACTACTTAAGTTTTAATAAATCTATTGGTAGATATTCATTTATATAAAGAAACAGTATTGTTAAAGTACCAATTACAGAACCTATAAAACCTCCAAAAAAATTAACTAATAAACCAGATTGTTTAATTATTGTTTCTTCGTTTTTTTCTTCTTCTTCAAAACAAGGAGAATCAACTACTTTTAAGCGCTGATTGGTTGTTGGTTGTTTAAGTTGTTGGTGTCGGATGAGGGCTTCGAAATCAGGCATGGAATTTGTGAGGCAATTGAACAATAAGCAGACCAGCCCGTCATTCGACGAGGATCTGATCTACCTAAATCATCTACAGCTTCAAATACAGCATTACCAGAGGCTTCTGCTTTATCAAATGCTGAAAGTAAGGGTATAAATGTATCAAAAACATATAAACCAAAATTTTTTAGAGCTGCTTTGGCTTGTTGCGCTGCTTTTTGCTGTCTAAAATCAACTTTTACAATTACTACTGCATGGTTAACTTTTAAGTTACTTAATAAATTAGCTAGTTCAACAGTTAATTCTACTGATCTTGCTTTTGCAGTTGTAGGTAAGATAACTAAATCTGAACCATATGCTAAGTGTTTCAGTTCTTCTTGATCACTGCTAGCCTGGCCATCAGTTATTACAATTTCTGATGATCTTGATGCTTTAGCAGCAGAACTTACGGGAAAAACTGGAAATGGAAGATTGCCTCTTGATGCGTATGCTAGAGCAGATCTATTCTTGTCGGCATCGACTATGCAAACTTTTTTACCTTCGGAATGCCAAACACTAGCAAGGTGAATACTTGTGCAGGTCTTGGCCACACCCCCTTTTTGTCCGCAAACGGTAATGAACAATTTTTTATTTTTATTTCTCTTACTTTGGAGAATAATTTCTTAATGTCAAGAGAAATTGATTTTTAATGCTTTAAAACTTATTTTTTGAAATATTTTAAAGAGGTTAATATTTTTAGATAACCTTATAAAGTTCCTTATTTAAATTAGCTAGTGAAGAAAAGAATTGGATTAGGTACGTGGTCTTGGGGGAATAAGCTTTTTTGGAATTACCAATCTGCAAATGACGATGATTTACGTGAGACATATAATGAAGCGTTACGAAGAGGTTTCGATCTTATTGATACTGCAGATTCTTACGGTACGGGAAATCTTCAGGGTAGAAGTGAATTGTTATTAGGAAGATTTTTACTAAATACTTCTTCAGCTAAGAAAAAAAGAATTCAAGTAGCAACTAAACTTGCACCTTATCCTTGGAGAATAGGTGACAGAGGTTTTAATAAACCTTTTTTGAAAAGTTTAGAAAGACTTAATAACAAATTAGATATAGTGCAATTACATTGGTCAACTGCAAAATACAATCCTTGGCAGGAATTAGGGCTATTGAAAAATCTTTGTGATTTAAAAGATGAAGGCTTTGATTTTCAAATAGGCTTATCAAATATAGGCCCAAAAAGATTGATGAAATTAATTAATTTCTTGGCAACAAGAGATCAGAGCCTGAAGAGTGTCCAGATACAATTTTCTTTGCTTGCTCCCGATTTAGTAAAACAATATCAGGTTAAAAAAATTTGCGAAGAAAATAATATTGATTTCTTCGCTTATAGTCCTTTGTCCTTTGGAATACTTTGTATTGATCCAGATAAAGGAGAAAATAAAGAACAAAGTTTTCTTCGTAATTTCTTGTTTGAAAAATATAAAAAACCGACATATGAATTGCGGAGGTGTTTAAAAAGAATTGCGAATCAAAGATCAGTTTCTCAAGCGCAAGTAGCAATTAATTGGTGTTGTTATCAAGGAGCTATTCCACTCGTAGGAATGCGAAAAAAATCTCAAGTTATAGATGTATCGAATGTATTCAAGTGGGATTTAAATAAAAATGAATTTAAAGTACTTCAGGAATTTTCAAAAAATTGTTTAAAAAAAATGCCTAAAAATCCTTTTTCAAGCATTTAATTAAATTTTTAGCTAGATATTTTCTTATTTTTTTTTATTTGACAACCATAATTCCATAGTTCATTGGGAAATTTTTCGCCGGTGAATCTAATAACTTTTGGTTTGAGATTTATAATCAAGTCATTCAGTTTTTTATTAGATTCCATTTTGAAAGATTCGATTTTTTAATAAGATAAATTAATTTAAAACTTATCTTCTCAGTATTTATACTTATAAAATTAAAAAATTCTTTTTAATACAAGCATTTGCAGCAATATTTACACACTAATAAATTATCTATTACAACTTCTTAGTTATTTAAAAAAAGTGGAGTCCTTCCAGACTCCTCGTATCATTTGGTTGATAAGGCTGATATAACCCCATCTCCTTTAGGATCAAGCAGCAACTGGTGCTGTTTGACGGGAGAAACTAACGATTTTGTTAGCATTTGTGTTTTTGCTCTAACCGAGCCGGCTTCAGTCACCTTCCTTATGCCCCGTCGAAACCATTACAACCCCAAACAGTGGAGTTGAGCGGAATCGAACCGCTGTCCGAAACATCGGTTGAGATCACCTAGTCCAATTGGACATTTATATTCTGACAGGCAAAATGGTTATTGAATAGTTTTTTTACTAAGTTTTATCGTATATGAATGTAGTGGCATCATCTCCGGAGGGACTAGAGAAATCTTTAGCAGAAGAAATTTCAAACTTAGGCGGCTTTAATATTTATACTTATAAAAGATTTATTAATTTTGAATGTGATTTTGAAACTTTTTATAGAGTTCATTTCTATTCTAGATTAGCTTTTCGTTTTTATAGAGAAATTGCAAGTTTTAATTGCTATGACAAGCAATCTTTATATGCAGGAGTTAGAGATTCATTTGATTGGTTAAATTGGTTGCACTTCGATAAAACGTTTAATGTTCAAGTAACTGGGAGAACATCTTCTTTAAGTCATACTCATTTCACTGCTCTTGAAGTAAAAAATTCTATAACTGATTTGCAACAGGCAGTTTGGCAAAAAAGATCAAATATTTCTCTAGATAATCCTGATTTGATAATTCATCTGCATTTAAATAATAATAAAGCAATTCTCAGTCTTCAAAGTAGCGTAGAAAGCTTACACAAAAGAGGCTATAGACCCGCACTTGGAAATGCTCCATTAAAAGAAAATTTAGCTTCTGGATTGATAAATATGACTCAATGGAATGGTAAAGTTCCATTAATAGATTTTATGTGTGGCTCCGGTACTTTTTTAATTGAGGCAGTCAACCAATTCCTTGGAGTTCCCATAAATATTGATCAAGTATATCTTTTTGAAAATTGGTTCGACTTTAGGAAAGATATTTATCTTAATGAAAAAAATAAGGCAAAAAATAAAATTATAAATTATGAAAAATTACCAAGAATAATAGGGTGTGAAATTAATAAAAAGGTTTTTGAGCAGGCGAATGTAAACATATCATTAGCTGGACTCGAAAATTATATTGAGCTTATAAATAATGATTTTTTAGCGCTCCAATTAAGTTGTAAACCTGGGATAATCATATGTAATCCTCCATACGGCAAAAAATTAGGCGATGAAAATGAATTGATTTGTTTATATGAAAAAATGGGAATCTTCCTAAAGAACAATTTTTCAGGTTGGGAATTTTGGCTGCTAAGTGGAAATCCAAAACTAACAAAATATTTGAAAATGAAATCTTCATTGAAAATTCCCGTTAGTAATGGGGGAATAGATTGTAGATGGATAAAGTACTTAATAAGGTAATTTATTTTTTGCCTAAAACTGCCTTTGTTGTCTTGCCTAAACCCTCTAATGTTTGAGGAAGATAAGGTCCCTTCGCTAATTTTCCTCCAAGTTTCAAACTTAAGCCTGCAAGAAATAAATCGATAAATATTATGAGTAATAAATTATATTCAATATTCCAGTTATTATATTTCGTTAGAAGAAGATAAAAAATAATATGGATGCTAATTAGTACTAATAATAATAAAGTACTACCAATTGCCAAAAATATTCCACCACTAATTAATCTTCTTTTTTCTCTATCTACTTCTTGAAGAGCTATTCTTACATGCAAATCCATCACTGAACTTGCGATGGCTGAAATTCGCGAGGCGGTACTTGCAAAGTTTTTATTTTTTGGTTTTTCCATATTATTTTCTGCCACTGTTAAGGATAGTTCCTATTAGTAAACCAATACCAGCTGCAATAGCAATAGATAAAAGTGGTTTTTTTCTTATTGGATTTTCTATTTTTGGTCTAAGTGTATTGTTAAGTTCTTCTAATAATTCTTCTAATTGACTTTCGATAGGTTCAATTTTTTCTGATATTTCCCAATTGTTTTCTCTTATTGAATCAATGATTTCAAATAGTTGGCTTTTTATTCCAATTACAGAAGTTCCACTATGGCTAGCTATTACTTCAACTAAATCATCAATACTCCCTTTTGTGGCTTCAAGGGTTTGTTGAGCAATGTTAGGCCATTTTTCTTTTATTAAAGGTATTAAACTGTCAATTTTTTCAAGTAACCATTTTTCCGAAATAACTTCTTTTTCAGGATGATCAGAGTTATTTTCTTTTTCTTCTACTTCTTTGGGAGGATTGTAAGTCTCCATTATTTAAACTTAATTTATTTTAAGATTAGACCCTATTTTCTTAATTCGGAACCCTTATCTAAAGAATTGTTCGATTAATATAAAATAAAAACATATAAAAGTTTATTTACATTTTATTTATCTACTCTGTTCTGTAAGAAGGTTTTGTTAAGCTATTACTGAATTTATTTAATGAGTTTAAATTTCATTATGGATATTACATTTGCATCATTAATTTTTGCATCTCGCACAATCCCAACAGATTTTGGATTAATAGCTGCAGCTATCGCTGGAGCTGGAAGTTTGCTATTCATTGCTTTAAGATTTGTACCTGATGCAGGTAATTAAAGAACAGAAACCATCTTTAATAAAATATATCTTTATCTCAACTTGGTTTTGAAAATAGATTCGATTTATTTATTAATTAGATAATGAATAAATGGGTTTTGCTTGAACATAAAGTTTATTCTCTTAACTCGTTCGATATTCATTATGATTTTCTTGTTGAAAATGGCATAGATTGTTTAACGTGGAAATTTTTAAAACTACCTTTATTAAATCAAGCTTCTATAGAAATTATTAAGCAGCCAAATCATAGACTTGTATGGTTATCTAGGCTAGAACATGAACTTTCTGATAATAGAGGTTTTGTAAAAAGAATTGATCATGGAATATTTAAAAGTGATTCTGATAAATTGGACTCTGAACATTATAGATTTATTTTGGATGGTGAACTTCTTTATGGCTTGTTTGAAATTTCGGGTAATTTTTGCAGATTGAGCAAAAGTTATTAATACTTATTTATAAATAAACGTAATATTCCTATTGAGAATTTTTGCAAATTAGTTATTCTTATTTAGCTATTTAGACTTAAGATTGGTACATATCAATCAGGTCGAGTTTGAAAATTTTAAATCTTTTGGGGGAAATGTAAAAATACCTCTTGAAGAAGGTTTTACGGTGGTTACGGGTCCTAACGGTTCTGGGAAAAGTAATATTTTAGATGGAATTTTATTTTGTTTAGGTCTAGCTAATAGTAGAGGGATGAGGGCTGAACGATTACCAGATCTAATAAATAACTCCAAAGTTAAAGAGGGTAAGTCATCAGAAACATCTGTATCGGTAAAATTTAATATTCAAGATTGGTCTCCCAGAGAGGACCTTCCGCCTTTGGAACTAGAAGAAGAAGAAATTACCCTTAATAAAGGTCAAAAAGAATGGTTAGTTTCTAGAAAATTAAGGCTTATGCCAGGTGGTTCTTATGCTTCTACTTATACTTCTGATGGAAAACAATGTACCTTGCAACAAATACAGAGAATATTAAGGGATATCAGCGTTGATCCTGAGGGCAGCAATGTTGTTATGCAGGGTGATGTAACAAGAATAGTATCAATGAATAATAAGGAGAGGAGAAATCTTATTGATGAATTAGCAGGAGTCGCACTTTTTGATACAAGAATAGAACAAACTAATGCAAAATTAAATGACGTTTTCGAAAGACAAGAAAGATGTGAAATTTTAGAAAATGAATTGCAATCTAGTAAAAATAAGCTTGAAAAAGAATGTGAAAAAGCAAAGCGATATAAAGAGTTAAAGGCAAAACTATTACAAATAATAGAATTAGAGAAAGTTCTTATTTTCGAAAAACAAGTTAAGCATGTCGAATCTATAGAAAAAAAAGAAAGAGAAATTGAAAAAAATAAAATCTTATTTAATAAACAAAAAGAATCTATTAGTAAAGAAATATCAGTTTTAGAAGATGCTTTAAAAATACTTGTTGATGAGCTTAAGGAGAAAGGAGAGGATAAATTGATAAAAGTTAATTCTGATATTGGTAGTATTAACTCTAGCTTGAGAGAACTTGATAGGATATCAATTCTAAATAAAGAAGAAGGTATTAAATTACAAAAACAGAGAGATGAAATTGCAATTTCTAAGCGGAATATCGAGTCAGAAAAGATGAGCCAAGAAAATTTCGATGATAATTTTTTGAATCAATTGAACTTGCAAATTGATGCGCTCACTTTAAAACACAAACTATCCAGAAAAAAACTTTCTGATGCGGCTGGAGAATCTGGACAATTCTCAAAACAAAGTATCAAATTAAATGCTGAGCTTGAAAGTATAAAAAATCAAATTAATCCTTTGGAAATAAAAAAAAGGAAAATTGAAGAAGAAACTATTCAAAATAATATTCAAAAAAATGAGATATTGTCACAGGTCGAATCCTTAGACTTAGAAAAGCAGAAAATTTTTCAGGGAAATCAAAGAAAAAAAGAGACATCCGATACAAAGAATAAAAACTTGGCAAGTAATAGTGCAGAAATTAATTCTTTAAAAAATGAAATCGATTTATTAATTAAAACTAAATCAAGGCTAAATACAGAGCAATTAAGGCTTGAAAAGGATTTATCTAGATTCGAAAGCAGGAAGGAAGCTTTAAACGAATCTAGAGGTTCACATGCTCTCAGAATTCTCTTAGAGGCAGGGTTAGAGGGTATACATGGTTATGTAGCTCAACTTGGAGAAGTCAGTGAGAAAAATAGATATGCACTAGAAATTGCAGCTGGAAATAGGTTAGGACAAATTGTTGTTGATAATGATCATATTGCTGCAAAAGCAATTGAAATTCTCAAAAAGAAGAAAGCGGGAAGATTAACTTTTTTACCTCTAAATAGAATTAAAAGTCAAAAAAGGAATTATGCAATTTCAAGATTTGAAAATAACAGGGAGAATGGATTTATTGATAAAGCTATTAATCTAATTACTTTTGAGGAAGTTTATTCAGATGTTTTTCGATATGTTTTTGGAGATACTTTGGTTTTTTCAGACTTATCCTCAGCTAGGTTATCTACACAAAAAAATAGGTTGGTCACCTTAAGTGGTGAATTATTAGAAGCGAGTGGTGCTATTACAGGAGGCAGTAAGTTAAATAAAGATTTGGCTTATAGGTTTGGAATTAATAATGATATTGATGATTCCAGTCCTATAAAAGAAAGATTATTAGTTATCGAAGAAGCTTTAAAAGAGGCAAATAATGATTTGATACTAAAAAATAATAGACTTAGTATATTAAATTCTAACCGCAGTCAAATAATTGAGGATTGTGCCTCATTTAATAAAGAAATTGAAGTAAATCAAGATTCTCTTCAAGCTGTCTCACAAAGAATTGAGGCTTGTAAATCGAGATTAAATAAAATTGATACTGCAAATAATTTATTAGTTAACGAGTTAGGTCATTTAAACAATCAATTGAAGCCTTATCACGATAAGTTTGATCAACTAAAAACCATTCAAAAGGCGAATTATGAAAAAAATCAAAAATCATCATTAATAGCTTTTAATGACGATTTTAATAATCTTGATAAAAAACTTGAATTACTCATTAAAGAGAGGGATACATTAATAGATAAAAAGAATCAATTTGCTTTAAATAAAGAGCGTATTAATAATTCATTAAAAATTACTTTACTTCAAGAAAAAAACTTGCAGGAATCTATCAAACAACTCGCAATTGCTCATAATAAATGGATAGAAAAAAGAGAACAATTTAAAAAAGAGCTTTCAGATCTTGATAATCAAAAAAATTCTCTAGAGAAGAATTTAGGTTTATTGAGAAGGAAAAGAGATGAATTAAACTCCTCAATTTCAAATAAAAGGCAAGAATATAATAACTATCTGTTAAAGCTTGAATATCTTGAAAGGGATATGTATTCCCTTAAAGAAGAGATGAGGAGCGAGAAAATAAAATTAGAAAATTATAAAAAAGATCTCCCTAATCCTTTGCCGGAGTTTGGAGAATATGAAGGAAAGAGTCTTGAGTCTTTGCAGGCAGAAATTTCGATTATAAATGCAAAACTAGAAAGCTTAGAACCTGTCAATATGTTGGCTCTTGATGAACTAGAAGAATTAATTGAGAGATTAAATGGTTTGCGAGAGAAATTAGAAATACTATCTAATGAAAGATCTGAATTATTACTGAGAATCGAGACTGTATCTACGATGCGTCAAGAAGCTTTTATGCAAGCATTTACAGAAGTTGATAAACATTTTAGAGAAATTTTTGCAAACTTATCTGATGGAGATGGGTTTCTTCAACTTGAAAATCCTAATTCTCCTTTAGAAGGAGGATTAACTTTAGTGGCTCATCCCAAGGGAAAAAATGTCAGAAGATTAGCGTCTATGTCAGGTGGTGAAAAATCGTTAACTGCTTTAAGTTTTTTATTTGCTTTGCAAAAGTATAAGCCTTCACCTTTTTATGCATTAGATGAGGTTGATAGTTTTTTAGATGGTATTAATGTTGAAAGGTTGTCAAAATTAATATCAAATCAGTCATCAAATGCTCAATTTATAGTCGTAAGTCATAGAAGGCCTATGATTAGTGCATCTGAACGAACAATTGGGGTTGCGCAAGCAAGAGGTGCTAATACTCAAGTTCTTGGGTTACCAAATGCTGCATAAACACACTTTTTTAAATTTATACGTCAGAATAATAAAAAGAAATTTATGAGCTTGTCTAACACATCTGCAAATAAGAATTTCCCTAATTCAGTTCCTAGCGAACGTTTATGGTTAAGGTCAGAATTAATGGGAACACAAGTGATAACTACTGATACTGGAAGGCGGCTTGGCGTAGTTGGCGAAGTTGTTGTTGATATTGATAGAAGAGAGGTGTTGGCCTTGGGACTAAGAGATAATCCACTCACAAGATTTTTACCAGGTTTACCAAAATGGATGCCTTTAGAAAGTATCAAGCAAGTTGGAGATGTCATATTAGTTGACTCCTTAGATTCTTTGAGTGAAAGTTTTTCTCCAGAAAGGTATGGGAAGGTAATTAATTGTCAAGTGATTACAGAATCTGGACAACTTCTGGGAAGAGTTCTTGGCTTTTCTTTTGATATTGAGACTGGCGATTTGATATCTCTTGTTGTGGGTGCTCTTGGTGTTCCCCTTTTAGGTGAGGGAGTTTTAAGTACTTGGGAAATACCTGTTGAAGAAATTGTAAGTAGTGGTACCGATAGGATTATTGTTTATGAAGGTGCGGAAGAGAAATTGAAGCAACTAAGTAGTGGACTACTTGAAAAACTTGGAGTCGGGGGTTCTTCATGGGATGAAAGGGATGTAAATGGATACTCAGCAAATCTTGTACCTGTTGAGAATCAGTTACTTTCAGGTTCTGAATCAGAAAATCAAAACAATTTGGTCGAGGAATATGAAGAAGATGTTGAACAAGATGATTATGAAGATAATTATGAAGATGAACTTGAATATGTTGAATTAAAGGGTTCTGAAAAAGAAATAAATAATAGAAAAAAGCTATACATGGAAAATGATTATTCTGATCAGATCCAGAATCAAAATAGTGTTAATCAAATAGATGAAAAAAACAATATTGATTTTAAGCAAAAGAAACAATCAACTACTAATTTAGCTTCGAAAAGGCCAATTCAAAATGCAACTGAAACTTTAGATATTGAACCACTAGATGAAAAAAATTTAGAGCAAGATAATAGAAAATCAGAAAAGTTTGAAATTGATGATCCCTGGTAATTATTAAAGTTTTTTTATTGAATTAACAATTATAGAAGCAAGTTTTTTTGCAGCACCTTTATAGCCTCTTTCTTTGTTTAAATTATCCCTAATACTTTTTAATTGATCTCTATTTTTAATAAGAAATAATACTTCCCTTGCAATTTTTATTGTCGAAATATTACCTATCCTTTCAGGGACAATCATTCTTTTAGCTTTAATATTTGGCCAAGCAAAAAACTTCTTTTTTTTAAAATAGAAATTTTTAATTATAAAAGTTAGGAATCTATTTATGAATGAAATTTTTCCTACTACTCCAAAAATTCCATCCCAGGCATTCATCATATTTAAATGTTGAGTTGGTAGAACAACTAACATTGGAAGACTAATTGCTGCTAATTCTGCAGTATTTGCTCCTACAGTTGTAATTGCAAGATCACATTCTTTTAATATTTCATAGCAAGGATGTTTCTTGATTAGATAAATCTTTGTTTTTTTTGATGTTTCAATTACATAATCAAAACTAGAGTCTTTAAGGTTTTTAATTGTTTTGATTTTTGATGAGTAATATTTAGCAATTGGATTTTTGTTGCTTTGAAAAAATAAGTATTCACTTTTATTAGTAGTTGGTGCAACGGGGATTATAAA
The DNA here is from genome assembly GCA_902595175.1 of uncultured Prochlorococcus sp. Lineage (GTDB taxonomy): Bacteria > Cyanobacteriota > Cyanobacteriia > PCC-6307 > Cyanobiaceae > Prochlorococcus_A. Next base: position 24,979 of record CACJPB010000014.1, read on the forward strand.
ATTTATATTTTGATTTTCTTTTGCGATATGATCTGCAACTTCTAAGAAGAAAGGAATTCCAATAGAAAGCTTTGCTTTCTTAGAACCAGGTAATAATGCAATGTAATGTTTTTCTTTATTTCTTAGTGATATTTCGCTATTAAGTTTGATATCTGCCATCAAATCGCCAATTACTTTGCATTTATATTGATATCTTTTAGGTATTA
>CACJPB010000015.1 GCA_902595175.1 uncultured Prochlorococcus sp.
CAGAGAATATTAATTCAGATCTCATACCAGTTGCTAACGCTGGATTGAAATTATTTGTCAGTAAAAAAGGATCCGAAGTTAGGAAGAATCTTCTTTTAAGTCTTATAAAGGATGAAAAATTAGAATTTACTGATGCAAAAAAACTCTTAGCTTTAATTAGAGATACTTTTAGCCCTCTAAATATTGCAAAAAGTGCATTACAAAATATTATTTCAACAGTTTAGATTTTATATTTATAGTTAATTAACTTTCGTATGAATTTATTTCTATTAAACTTGGATGTAATATTTTAAAAATGAGAACTAAAAAGGATTATTTAGCTTTGGAAGATTAAATGAATATTTTGAAAAAACTCTTTTTATTTAATAAAAAATCTGAAAAAAATAAAGAATTTAATCCTGGATTGGTTGACCAATCTTTAGAAATTGCAAAGTTAGTAAAAGAAGCAAGAATTCAACAAAACCTTACAATTAGAGAATTGTCATACATCTCAAAAATCCCTGAAGGAATAATAAACTCTATTGAAAATAATAATAAAAGTACTAGGCCAGAGTATCCTTTTATAAGATCTATATTAATTAAATTGGAGGAATGCTTAGTTTTAAAAAAAAATACATTATTAAATTTAGCAGTTAAAGAAAGAAAAATTTTAAAGAAAAAGGGAAAGGATTTTATGTTAAGAAAATTTGATCTTATCAATACATGGCAAGGAAGTCTTTTGTATTTTTTTATATTAGTTTTAACTATTTTTATATTAAAGAGATACTTTATTTTAAATGTAAATGTTATAGAGATTCAAAATATTGAAAATCAAATTATTGATAAATAATTTTTAATAATATCTACATAAGAGTTCTCCCACAATTATTTCCGAGTTCACTAAACATTTTTATATTTTTTTCTATTTCTTCTAAAGGACAATTTAACTTCCATTTCCAGTTATTTTTTGTGGTCCCAGGTTTGTTTAATCTACTTGAATCGTCTAGAGATAATAGATCTTGTAATGGAGCGATAAAAAGATTAGCATTTGTCTCCATGCCAATTTCTATTAAATCCCAAGAAGGATTTTCTGAAAATTTATACTCATCTTTTATTCTTTTTTGGGAATCATAATCTAAATTTTCCCACCATGAAACAGAAGTAGAGTTGTCGTGAGTACCTGTATAAACAACCCAATTTTCTCCTTCAATATTCTTTGGTAAATAAGGATTATCTTCATTGCCATCAAAAGCAAATTGTAATATTTTCATGCCAGGTAGTTCGAAGTTTTTCCTTAATTTCTCTACATCTGGAGTTATTACTCCCAGATCCTCCGCAATAATAGGTAGATAGTTAACCCCTAGATCCTTTTTTACTTTATTTAATATTGTTTTACCTGGAGAATTTATCCATTTCCCAATAATTGCCGTTTTAGAATTGCCATTAACTCTCCAGTAACCTGCTAACCCCCTGAAATGATCAAATCTTAATATGTCCACAAGTTCAAATTGTCTTTGAAATCTTTTTCTCCACCAATTGAAATTAGTCCTTTTATGCTTTGACCAAAAGTAAGTTGGGGTACCCCATAATTGTCCTGTTGATGAAAAATAATCAGGTGGAACACCACTTTGAAAGATTAAATCTCCATTTTTAAAAATTGAAAATAATGATTTATTACTCCATACGTCGGCGCTGTCTCTAGAGACATAAAAAGGCAAATCTCCTATCAGCTTAATATTTCTTGATTTTGCAAAGTTTTTAATGACGCTCCATTGATCATCTAAATGCCACTGTATTAATTTTTTAATAAGTATCTCTTCACTTTTTTTCTTAATCCAAGATTTTAAGAACTTATTATTTTTCATTTTAAATTCTTTAGGCCATTCCCACCAAGGCAACATATTAAATTCCTCTCTTATAACAACAAATGTTGCATAATCTTCAACCCAAGAATGCCTACTGACCCATTTGTTAAAATTAATTTTTCTTTCTTCAGATTGTGAACTCCAACCTTGCAAAAGGAGGAGACCTAATTTTTTTGTTAGGTCATCCGCAATATCAAAATCAAAATGATCTTTATTCTCATTTGTTGGACCTAGTTTTTCTTTATCTGAGATGTAGATAAAACCTTTTTCGATTAAATCATCTATATCCAAAAACCATGGGTTTAGTGCAAAACTAGATGGGGAACTATATGGCGAACCTGTAGAGTCAGTAGGTGTAAGAGGTAAAAATTGCCAGTATTCAATTCCATGCTTATGAAGTTTTCTTATCCACTCTTTAGCTCCTCTTCCAAAAGTTCCACATACTCTTCCTCCAGGAATACATGTTGGATGCATAAGTAAGCCTAATGATTTTCTTGTAATAATTGACTCTATAGGCATGTTTTCAATATATTTTAATTCTTTAAACTTAACGTGTTTTTAATTCTCTAAATTTAACCTTATACAAATTTTTTTTAATTGACAAATATCATTCCTGATTTTTAAGACTAGATAAATATAAATCCTGATTTTTATTCAACATTGTTTTGGCCTAATTGATGAAACTTTAAAAAACATGTAGTTATTATCTTTTGCGAAATTCACATAAACGACTACGATAAAGATATAGTTTTATGGTGCAAATTTCGTGACGAGTTTTATCACGGCAATGCAAAGTAAAGAATCGAACTTTAATCTAACTAATAGCAGATTAAGGTTAGTAAGTGGGACAACAAATCCTAAATTAGCTGAAGAAATTGCATCATACTTAGGGATTGAAAATGTACCTTTGATATCTAAAAGATTTGCAGATGGAGAACTTTATGTCCAGATTCAGCAATCTATTAGAGGTTGTGATGTCTTCCTGATACAACCTACATGCGCTCCAGTAAACGATAGTTTGATGGAGCTGATGATAATGGTTGACGCATGTAAAAGAGCGTCTGCAAGACAAATAACTGCTGTAATTCCCTATTTTGGATATGCAAGGGCAGATAGAAAGACCTCTGGAAGAGAGTCTATAACTGCAAAACTAACTGCTAATTTACTAGAAAAATCAGGAGTCGATAGAGTTCTTGCTATGGACTTACACTCGGCTCAAATACAAGGCTATTTTGATATTCCATGCGATCATATATACGGTTCACCTGTATTAATTGATTATCTAGAAACTTTAGATTTAGAAGAAATAGTTGTAGTCTCTCCTGATGTAGGTGGAGTGGCGAGAGCAAGAGCATTCGCAAAATTAATGAAGGATGCTCCGTTGGCTATCATTGATAAAAGGAGATCTGCACATAATATTTCCGAAAGTCTAACAGTTATTGGTGAAGTCAAAGGTAAAACGGCTATTCTTATAGATGACATGATAGACACTGGAGGCACAATTTGTTCTGGAGCTAATTTACTTAAAAAAGAAGGAGCTAATAGAATATTTGCATGTGCCTCACATGCTGTATTCTCTCCTCCTTCTTATGAAAGGTTAAGTACTAAGAATCTTTTCGAACAAGTTATTGTGACTAACAGCATACCAGTTATCGTGAAAGATAATTTCCCTCAATTAAAAGTTCTTTCTGTTGCAAATATGCTAGGTGAAGCTATTTGGAGAATACATGAAGAAAGTTCCGTTAGTTCGATGTTTAGATAATCTAGAAAATTATTTTTTGTTTCCCTTTACTAGTTGCTTTAACTTTTTTTCATAATCTTTTTTTATCTTATTTGGAATGTTTTCAGGACAAATATTAAGTGCACTTCCAACAATCTGAAATGTGCCTGCGTTATATAATCTCTTTTCGCCTAGTTTTTCATTACCTAATTCTTTAATAACCCCACCATGCTTGCCAATAATAACATTCGCAAAAGTAGCACTAGCAACACCAAGACCTTTATTAAAATCTACTTCAGCCCTTGAGGCTATACAAAGATAAGAAGCACCCATCTGTCTATATAGGAATAGATCTTTTTCAGAAGCAGCAGTTAGTTTTGTTTCGGCTTTAATTTGTCTATTTATTGTATTAATCCCAATAATTTGAACAAGTAAAGTAAGGCTAATACCAACCCATTTGGGAATTCTTTTTGAATAAAAATTAAGACCCATTAACTAACTACATTTTTTACAAGATAACATTTTGAATTTTGATTTTTATTAAAAAAATTACTTACTTAATAATTTTTATTTCGTGATGATTCTCCACTATTTTAAGCATATCTTTGTTCCATGAATATATAACCCTAAATCTATAATTATCAGAATCTACAAGTCTTGTATGTTCAAGAATATACCAATCTTTGTAAGAAGATTCAAAAATCATTTCGTGTTCGTCGACTTGTCTAATATTTGAAATACCTTCATCATTACTTAAATAAAATTTTCCCCTCTTAAGTTGATGGCCTTTTAAAAATGCATGCATTTCTCCTCGTTCTTTATACTGGGGATTTTCGTCAAAGAAATTATATTTTTTTTCTGGATACCAAGTAAATTTATAATGCGACTCCCATTCGGACTTACTCTTGAGAGCTTGAATATTTATATTCATACTTAAATTATAAGTTTTTTGTGCTTCATCGAGAAAATAAGTTCTATTAGATTTCCATAATCCAATATTCCTGGAAAACCACCTTTTTAAATTACTATTTAAGTTGATTTCAGGAGTGTTTTCACCAAAATGTAAATTTTTCTTTGGATTAATAGCAACCATTTATAAAAAAGTCCTATTTATTTAATAGCCTATCTGTAAAATAAAAAAAAATATCTTAAGGTGTTTATAAGGATTAACAGCTTTTCAACACTTCAGAGGAATTCATTTGAATGATAAAAAAGAGCTAAAATTAATACTTGTGGCAGCTAGAAATCAACTTTCTAGTAATGATATTAAGTCCCTAATAGCTTATTTAGAATCAGATGATTGTGAATTTGAGATATCTCTTCAGATCTCAGAACCCACAGAGCAACCAGAATTACTTGAATTACATAGATTAGTCGCTATTCCTGCTCTTATAAAGATTTCCCCAGCTCCAAAGCAAATATTTGCTGGAAGTAATATTTTCTCTCAGTTGCAAAAATGGTTGCCAAGGTGGTCACAGGAAGGCTTAACAAAAAATCTTGGGATTAATTTGCAGCCATCCAAAATTGATTCAATAAGAACTCAAAAAGAATTTCTATTGGAAGACGAACTTCTTGTTTTAAGACAAGAAAATGAGACATTAACAAAAAGAATAGAATCTCAGGAAAGATTATTAAGAATGGTCGCGCATGAATTAAGAACACCTTTAACTGCTGCTACTTTGGCTGTTCAAAGTCAAAAACTTGGACAAATTGATATTTCAAAATTGCAGGAGGTTATTAAAAGACGTCTTGAAGAGATTGAACTCTTATCTCAGGATCTTTTAGAGGTTGGAACAACTAAATGGGAAGCATTATTTAATCCTCAGAAAATTGATTTAGGTAATATTAGTGCTGAAGTAATACTCGAATTAGAAAAATTCTGGAGATTGAGGAGTATTGAAATTGATACTGATATTCCATCTGATCTGCCAAATGTATTTGCAGATCAAAGAAGAATGAGGCAAGTATTTTTAAATTTAATTGAAAATGCTATTAAATTTTCTAAAGATTCTGGATCTATAAAAATCACTATGATTCACAAGACAAATCAATGGGTAGAAATAACAATTTGTGACAAAGGTGCAGGTATCCCTTTGAGCGAACAAAAAAGAATTTTTCTTGATAGGGTTAGACTTCCCCAGACTTCTGAAGGAACTTCAGGATTTGGTATAGGGTTATCAGTATGTAGGAGAATAGTACAAGTCCATGGAGGAAGAATATGGGTAGTATCTGAAGTAGGGGAAGGTTCTTGCTTCCATTTCACAGTTCCTGTGTGGCAAGGACAAAATAAAGAGCAACAATACTTGACGAAAGGCTAGCCTTACTCTTAGTTTTTTATAAAGCTGTTATGCTAATTTCCTGGCCCCATCGTCTAGAGGCCTAGGACACCTCCCTTTCACGGAGGCGACAGGGGTTCGAATCCCCTTGGGGCTATTAATTTAAATTTATAGTGATCTTTTTGTTGATTTTGCTTGCCTATCTACGGCAATTAGATTTTCTGAAAGATCCTTTTTCAGTCTTTTCTCTATCATCCCTATTGGCATCCACTGACAACCTTGAACAGTAAGATCATAAATTAATGAGTTTGTTGAAGTATTTTTAATATTTTGAATTTTCCAACTACCCTCAAACTTTCTGAAATCACCTTTTATTAAATTAAATTTTAAAAGGCCAAGCTCCTTATCTTCAAATAAATCTATAGTTACTTCAGCTGAAAACTTCATGCCAAGGAAATCCTGAGCCCCAACTTGTTTAAGGTGGACATTATTTCCCTTCTGAAATATTTTTTTGCTCGATAAAAGATTTGGTATGTAGAGATTTAGCCGATCATAATCTGTTAAAACATTCCACAAAGAATCGAAACTTGCAGAAGTTGTAAGTTGAGCTGCCAGTCGTCTTGTCCCACTGGAAAACTTCTCCATCGTCTGCTCAATTGTCCTGTAATCATTGTTCTTAGAATGATCTTCTGATTCTTGAGGATTATTCATAAATGAATTTTTTAATTAGATAAAAAATTATTTCTGTGTAACTATACTGATAAAAACAACAAATACTGAAAAATTAAAATAATTTCTTTTATTTATCCCGATCTCAAAACGTAACCATTTTTGTAAAATCACTACAAATTAAACTACAAATTGATAATCTTTTATAAAAGAAATCTAAAAAATGTATTCACAAGCAAAAGTAATCGCAGGCGGATTAGCTCATATACCAGTAGTAATAGCTGTTTTTTATTTCATACTCACAACTTTTAATAAAAGAGCTTTAAAATTTGTTGAAGAAGCAAAAACAAAAAAACCTGAGGCAAAAGCTGTGGAACCTAAAAAAGTCGCTGTTTCAAAAATAGAAGCTCCAAAAACAGAAGCTCCAAAAACAGAAGCTCCGAAAATAGTTAAGAAAAAACATGCAGATGTTCCAGTCAATATTTACCGCCCTAAAACACCATATGAGGGAACAGTTATTGAAAACTATAGTCTTCTCAAAGAAGGAGCAATTGGTAGAGTTAATCACATAACTTTCGACCTTAAAGATAGTGATCCATTTTTAAATTATGTAGAAGGCCAAAGTATTGGTATCATGCCTGCTGGTGAAGATGCTAATGGAAAACCTCATAAATTAAGACTATACTCAATAGCTAGCACTAGACATGGTGATGACTTTAATGGAAATACAGTTTCTCTTTGTGTAAGACAACTTCAGTATGAAAAAGATGGTGAAACCATCAATGGTGTCTGCTCTACATATTTATGTGATATTAAGCCTGGAGATAAAGTAAAAATAACAGGACCTGTTGGTAAAGAAATGCTTCTCCCTGATGAAGAGGACGCAAACATTGTTATGTTAGCCACTGGAACTGGAATAGCACCAATGAGGGCTTATTTAAGAAGAATGTTCGAACCAACTGAAAAAGAAAAAAATAAATGGAATTTCAAAGGTAAAGCTTGGTTATTTATGGGTGCTCCAAAATCAGCTAATTTGTTATACGAAGAAGATCTTCAAAGATATATTGCTGAGAATCCAGATAATTTTAAATATACGAAAGCTATTAGTCGCGAACAGCAAAATACAAAAGGTGGAAGAATGTACATTCAAGACAGAGTTTTAGAGTCAGCCAATGAACTTTTCAATATGATTGAAGATGAAAAGACACATATATATCTTTGTGGATTAAAGGGTATGGAACCTGGAATAGATGAAGCAATGACCAAGGCAGCAGAAGAAAAAGGATTGAACTGGTCAGAATTAAGACCTCAACTAAAAAAAGCAGGAAGATGGCACGTAGAAACTTACTAAATCTTTGATATTTATATCTAAGTTTCACATACTAAATACTTTTTGGTTTAGACACAATATGTAGCTAATATTCGAAAAAAAGAGGATTTTAAATAAAGAATACTATAAATATGCCTTCAATTTTAAGTAATCCTCTAAGATTAGGTTTACGGCAGGAAAGAGTCATATCTCCACAATGTTTAGTAATTTTTGGCGCTAGTGGAGACCTTACTCATAGAAAATTAATACCAGCCTTATTTGAACTCTATTTGCAAAGAAGAATTCCTAGTGAATTTGGAGTAGTTGGTTGTGCGAGAAGACCTTGGACTGATAATGAGTTTCGAGAAAAGATGAAAGTAAAGTTATCAAATCAAATATCTGGTAAAGAAAGGGAGTGGGAACAATTTTCTAATTATCTTTTCTATGAACCAGTTGACCTACAACAAAGTGATCATGTCGTAAGGCTTTCTAGAAGATTAAATGAAATTGATAAAACACAAGCTACTCATGGGAATAGAACATTTTATTTATCAGTATCTCCGAATTTCTATGCAAGTGGATGTAAAGCTCTCAAAGGGGCTGGCCTTTTAGATGACCCTAAGAAAAGTCGTTTAGTAATTGAAAAACCTTTTGGAAGAGATTATTCAAGTGCAAAAAAATTGAATAAGATCGTTCAAAGTTGCGCTGAAGAAAGTCAGATTTATAGGATTGATCATTATTTAGGTAAAGAGACAGTTCAGAATATTCTTGTTTTGAGGTTTGCTAATACTATTTTTGAACCTATCTGGAATAGGAATTATATATCAAGTGTTCAAATTACTTCATCTGAAACAGTTGGTGTTGAAGATAGAGCAGGTTATTACGAAAGCTCTGGTGCTTTACGGGATATGCTTCAAAATCATATGACTCAAATGCTTGCAGTTACTGCAATGGAACCTCCTGGAAAATTTGAACCAGAAGCAATAAGAAATGAAAAAGCAAAGGTTCTTCAAGCTTCAAAACTTGCCGACGAAAATGAACCGTGGAATTGTTGCATAAGAGGGCAATACGGAGAGGGAGGGAATATTTCAAATCGACTCAAAGGATATAGGCAAGAAGAGGGTGTTAATAGTAACAGCACAACAGAAACTTATATTGCGACAAAAGTTTTCGTGGATAACTGGCGTTGGCAAGGGGTTCCTTTTTATTTGAGAACAGGTAAAAGACTCCCTAAAAGACTTGGAGAAATAGTCTTGACTTTTAAAGATGTTCCTGTTCATTTATTTGAATCAACAATAATTAATCCTGCCCCAAATCAACTTGTCCTTAGAATTCAGCCAAATGAAGGTGCTACTTTCAAATTTGAGGTAAAATCTCCTGGTTCTGGAATGAAATCAAGACCTGTTGAGATGGAATTTTCTTATGATGAATCATTTGGAGAACCTTCAGATGAAGGCTATGTAAGATTATTAGCTGATGCAATGCTTTCTGACCCAACATTATTTACTCGAAGTGATGAGGTAGAGGCAGCCTGGAAACTTTATACGCCATTAATAGAATTGATGGATAATTCTCCTTGGAAGTTGCCTATTTATAATTATGAATCTATGACATGGGGACCTCCTGAGTCAGATCAATTAATTTCAAAAGATAATATTTTCTGGCGTAGACCCTAAAAATGAAACCTCAACTTACACTTCAAACCCCTTTAGAGCTGCCTTATCAGGAAATTTCTAATTACCTTAATAAATTATGGATTTCAGAAGATATAGATAATAGTGGAGCTAATACCTTCACATTAATGGTCTGGCAGCCTGCTTGGTTAGAACAATGTTTGGTTCAAAAAGGATTAGCAAATGGACCAATTACTGGAAATTTAAGTCCAGAGATAATTGAAGTTGCTAAAAAATTTATATTAGATCAAGGACTTCCTATCACTACTTCACTTAATAGTGAAGAATTATTGAATTTGTTGAAGGAAAATTTATCTAATAAAGACTTTGAAGATTTTAGAGGACAATTTTTTGAAACAACGATAAGTACATTGAATCCAAGGAGATTAATAACTCTAGCGCCAACATTAAATAAAAATTCAGATATCAAAACTTTTGTATCTGCTTACTGTCCATTAAGTGATAAGCCAGCTATGCAACCTATTTGTGGGGATTTAGTTGTTATTAGGGGGGGCTCGGCCTCAATATCTAATAAAGGATTAAAAATAATTGATGAATTATCTATTGATGAATTACCTTCATGGTTGTGGTGGAATGGAAGCTTGGATGAGTCGCCTGAAATCTTCGAATATTTCACTGATTATGGTCTAAGGTTAATAATTGATACTGCTCTTGGATCGCCTCAAAGAAGTTTAAAAGTTTTAGATCAATTAAATAATTCAAATAAAGCTATTAATGATTTGAATTGGGTTAGATTGAAAAATTGGAGGGAATCATTGGCAATGATTTTTGATCCGCCTTCGAGGAGACCAATTTTAGATCATATTACTGATATTGACATTGATATCGCGGGAGATCATATGATTCAAGGGTTGTTTTTGATTTCATGGATTAGCGATAAACTTGGTTGGTCTTTTTTAAGAGTTGAAAGGGATACAGAATCAACAAAAATAGAGTTTGAAAGAATTAATGGCGAAATAATTTCTACAGCAATTAATCCCTTATCTTTGGGAAATCCAAGTATTCATTTAGGGCAAGTTATTGGATTGAGGCTGATTTCAAAAATTAGTGAGGTTCAAAAAAATAACACTTGTGTAATACTTGGCTGTGAATCAGTGGAATGTATGAGACTTGAAGCAGGGGGAATGGCTAATATGGAATTAATAGAACAAGTTGTTCCAAATTCTTTTTCTACATCAGAGTACGATGTTAGTAAATTATTGGGAAGTAGTAGAGGTAATACCAGTCCTCTTTTTGAAAATTCTATTAAGATAGCTCTTCAAATATTTAATGGTTTGAATTACTAATAAATGCCTTGTGTAATATCTTCTCCTTCAACTGATAGCGGCAAAACTACATTATCTCTTTTGCTATCTTGTTGGGCTTTTTCAAAAGGTATAAAGATACAAACTTTCAAGGTTGGCCCAGATTATCTTGATCAACAGCAACTTAGCTCAATAGGCCAACCTATTTGTAGAAATTTAGATATTTTTTTAAGTGGTGAGGAATGGGTTCAAGAGAGTTTTTTTAAATATTCTTTGAAATATGAGTTCTCATTAATTGAAGGAGCAATGGGTCTGTTTGATGGACTAGGGTCAACAACCTATTCCAGCACAGCAAATATCTCTAAACTTCTCAATGCTCCAATAATTTTTATTGTTAATGCTAGAGGTCAAGTAGCTTCTCTTTTGGCGACTATTCGAGGTTTTAAATATTTCGATAGTGAGTTGTCAATAGCAGGAATTGTATTTAACAACGTTAATTCAAATAGACATAAAAAATTAATCAAAGAAGTTTTTAAAAATGAAGATATCGAAATTCTGGGTTTTTTACCATCTGATTCAAAAATAACTTTAAACAAAGCTAATTTAGGTTTGATATCTCCAATGGATAATGGAAAAGAAATTGATATTGAATATTTTGCAAATTTCGCAGAAAGAAATCTTGATGTATTTTCTCTTATTAAATTTATGAAATCTCCTCAAAAGAAAATGTTTAATACTTTCAATTTTAAAGATTTTAAAATAGATAAAAATAAACCTATCGCAATTGCAGAAGATAAAATCTTTCATTTTCAATATCCTGAAACTAAGGAGTTTTTGAGTGAAATAGGTATACCATTGATTTCATGGAGTATTTATGATGATGAAGAAATACCGCATGAGGCTTCTTCTTTAATTATTCCTGGGGGGTTCCCTGAAAAATATGCTGATCATATAAGTAACTCTACAAAAAGCTTAAATTCTTTAAGGAAATTCCGCAAAAATGGATTTATATATGCTGAGTGTGGAGGGATGATGATTTTAGGAGACTTCATAAAAGATGAAAATGGTAATAATCATAAAATGAGTGGTATCCTGCCTTTTATATCAAAAAAAAGTAAGCTTTCAGTAGGTTATAGATACATTAAGGGTTTAAAAGATACTCCCATCATTAAAAAAAATCAATTAATCAGAGGACATGAATTTCATTATTGGGAAATTGAAAATAATTTATCTGAACTTGATTTAAGAAAAGCTAAGCATCAGAAGAAACTTTCTTCCCCATGGAAGATTAAATCTTGGAAAGCTGAATACAAAAATGAAGGCTTTTTTGATGAAAAATTACATGCAAGTTGGATTCATTTACATTTGCCAAGTTCTCCAGAAGTTGCAAAAAATTTTATAGACTCCACCCAAATTAGTTTTTCAAAGGATTCTTAATTTATTATCAAATCAAATATTTGAAGAGGAGAACCTAAAAAAAACATTCCAGGCAAAGTTATTAATGGTCCTAAAAAGCTCCCGACCATTACCTCAATTTTTGTATGGCCCAATGTTTCTTTCAAAAGTAATTCAGATTGAGGGTCTAATATTTTTGATATTTTATTGATTTCTGCAGCTTGAATTCCAGCTGATTTCCGAACTCCACTAGCGTCATACATAACTATTAGTGATACAGCAACTGATAATGCGAATATTGAGCTATTAAATCCCAATTCATAACCTATACCAGATGCAGCACCAGTTATTAAAGCGGAATGACTTGAAGGCATACCACCCGTCTCGAACATAATTCCAAATCTTATCTCTCCAGTTGAAAAGAAATTGAATAAAATTTTAAAAAATTGAGCCAGTAAACAGGATAATAAGCTCCAGAAAAGAACTGAATTATTAAAAAAGGAAAAAAACTCAGACATAATTAAAACTAATTATCTATCTCGATTTGTAATAAAGTCGGCTAAAGATATTAGATATTTTGCATCTGCACCCCAAGGTTCAATTGCTTTCTTTGCTTTTTCAACTAAATCAAATGCTCTTTTCTTTGACTCCTCCATTCCAAGTAATTTAGGGTAAGTAGTTTTATCAGCTAAAAGATCTTTGCCGGCAGTTTTACCAAGCTTTTCACTGCTGGAAGTTAAATCAAGAATATCATCTATTATTTGGAAGGCTAAACCAATTCCCTCAGCATATGTTGTTAGAGCTTGTAATAGCTTTTCGTTAGCGCCTGCGATCATCGCACCTGTTCTCACGCAAGCCTTTAATAAAGCTCCAGTCTTATGAAGATGAATATATTCGAGAGTTTCAAGGTCGACTTCTTTGCCTTCACATTCCAAATCAACAACTTGTCCTCCGACTAGGCCTGGTGCACCAGCAACTAGGGATAATTCGCCAACTACATTTAATAATCTATTTGGATCAACTCCAGGGCTTCTTAATGAGACCATTTCAAAGGCCCTGGTTAATAAAGCATCGCCTGCAAGAATAGCTATTGCATCTCCATATACTTTATGATTTGTCGGCCTACCTCTCCTTAAGTCATCATTATCCATAGCGGGTAGATCATCATGAATCAAGGACATTGTATGTATCATTTCTATTGCTACTGCAGTAGGAATAGCAAGAGAGGGTTCTCCTCCAGCCAGTGTGCATGATGCTAAACATAAAATTGGACGTATTCTTTTACCTCCAGCTAAAAGGGAATATCTCATCGATTCTCTTAAGATTTCAGGATTCTCAGGGCCTAAGGAAAAATCAAGAGCTTCTTCTACAACCTTTTTTGTGTTTTTAAGATATGATTCAAAATCAGAAATACTATTTTTTATTAATTCAGTCATTTTATACCTTTAATAAAAAAATTTTCATCTTGGAGTTTATGGCAATAGGTCATTAAGAGATGATGATAAACCAAATTTTTTTTGCCAGCTAAAAATAGTATTTACTAGTAACATAGTTACTGTCATTGGTCCAACACCTCCTGGCACAGGAGTGTAAGCAAAAACTTTAGAAATAACATCTTCTAATAATACATCGCCACATAATCGGGTTTGATTTTTTTCGGAACTTTTTAATCTATGTATTCCAACATCAATAATTACTGCTCCTTCTTTCACAAAACTAGAATCTACAAGATTAGGTTTTCCTGCGGCTGCAATTAGAATGTCAGCTTCCTTACAGACTTTATTCAAATTTAGTGTTTTCGAATGAGTCATTGTTACCGTACCATTTAGATTCAACAACATAAGCGATAGAGGTTTCCCGACAAGCAAACTTCGTCCAATAACAACAATTTTCTTCCCTTCAATTGTAATATTTTGGGATCTTAATAAATTAATAATTCCTGCTGGTGTGCATGATCTCATTGCAGGCTCATTTTTCACTAATTTTCCAATGTTTATCTCATTTAATCCATCTACATCTTTACTTGGATCAATATGGCTGATTAGTTTTTGTTCATCAAACTTCTTTGGGATGGGAAGTTGTAGCAACATTCCATCAATATCCTTATCAGAATTAAGTTTGATTATTAATTGTTCAACTTCTTTTTGTTCTACACTATCTTTTAGGTGAAAGATAAAGCTTTTTATTCCAATCCTTGAACATGCTTTTTCCTTGTTATTAACGTAAACACCACTTGCAGGGTCTTCACCTATTCTTATTACAGCTAAACCAGGAGCCCTTTTTGCGATTTTTTTATTACTAGAGATATAGTCATTTAATCTCTCTTCAATTTCAAGAGATAATTTTTTACCGTCTAATTTTAATGACATTTATAAAAACATCTCCTTTTTACATCTAGCATGCCTATAATTTTAAATTATTCAAATAGATTTATTTATATTCTGTGGAAAACATCACAACTACCTTAAAGAAATTGTTTTATCTATGGAGGCGAAGTCAAGTTCCAGTAAAACAACCAATCAAAATTTCAAGAATAGATAATCTCATTATTTTTTTACTATGCATTTTAAATTCAATAATTTCTTCTTATAAACTACTACTTATTTCACCATTAAATATCTCAGATATTTTTTATTGGTTTTTAAACTTTACTGAAATACTTATATGTTCCGGAATCTTGATATTAGTTTCAAAAAAAGAGAATCCCACAATTTCTTCAAGACAGATTATCTTGATCATTACTCTTCTTTTAGCAGTACAAGTTACGAAATTAGCCTTAGCTTCATCAATAAGTCCATTATCTATGATAATTCCACCAGCATTAATAATATCTCAAGGAATGGGAAGCATAACTGCTTTAGCTTGGGTATCCATAGCGAGCTTTAGTTGGCCAGACCCAGCAGTTGATATAAATAATAATTTATTTATTATTTTATTAGTTTGCTCTTTAGCAGTATCTCTACTTGGAGGAAGAATAAGAAGTAGAGCACAATTACTTCAACTATCAATTTTGGTCCCTATAGGATCATTCTTGAGTCAATGGATATTAATAGCGAAAGATAAATTATCTCTTATTGATAGTAAGCAAGATTTTGTTTTAGCTATTGGTGATATATTTTCTGATTCCTTGCTATTAGCCATAGTAATGCTTTTTACTATTTTATTTATTCCAATTTTTGAATCGCTTTTCGGATTAGTAACTAAAGCAAGATTACTTGAATTGGCTGATAAGGAGAAACCTCTAATTAGAAGATTGTCTCTTGAAGCTCCTGGTACTTTTGAACATACCTTACTTATATGTGGTTTAGCAGAGGAAGCTACAAGAATGATTGGTGGTGATATTGATCTAATTAAAACTGGAGCTTTATATCATGATGTTGGTAAGTTACATGCACCTAATTGGTTTATCGAAAATCAGGATGGTTCAAAAAATCCGCATGATGAATTAGATGATCCGATTAAAAGTGCAGAAGTATTGCAGGCACACGTTGATGAAGGATTGAAATTTGCAAGAAAAAATAGACTACCTAAACTCATAGCTAATTTTATCCCTGAACATCAAGGTACCCTAAAAATGGGATATTTTTTTCAAAAAGCCAAAGAAAAAAATCTTGATATTAGTGAATATTATTTTAGATACAAAGGCCCTATTCCTCAGTCAAAAGAAACAGCTATTTTAATGCTTGCAGATGGATGTGAAGCAGCACTGAGAGCTATGAATATTAATGCATCTGATAAAGAAGCTTTGGAAACAATATCTAATATTATCTACTCGCGTCAAAAAGATGGGCAATTAGATGATAGTAATTTATCAAAAGGAGAAATTTTTCTAATAAAAAGGGCATTCTTGAATGTATGGAAAAGAATTAGACATAGAAGAATTCAATATCCTACTAGCAAGAATAATACTTTTTCTTAAATGTGGGTTTTATAGCCTAATATTTCTTCGATGTTTTGGATTACACCAATATATAAGAGCTAGTGTACTTAATAATGTTGTTAAAAGAGTAAAACCACCAATCCCAAAAATGTCTTTAAGAGTTATGAGTCTCACCACTGAATAAGGACCCGTCCCAGAAATTACCATTGATAAAGATACTAGGGTTAACGTAACTCCCCATTTTCTCTCTGCTAGAAGAGCTGCTGAAGAAACTATCCCAACGATCGCAGCAGGCCAACCAAGACTTATAGCAAGAGTTATATTTGCAATTTTTAGTGGAGGCCCATAACTTATTATCAATGCGATTATAGGAAGTGCAATTATATTGCTAATTAATCCAACCCAGGAAAGTGCCCAATATCCTAGTAACCTTTCTCTCATTATTTACTGCTTTAACTATTAGATAAATCTACAATATTAAGAGACTATTTTTAATGCTACTTAATATTCCTAAGAAATAATTTAATTTGCGTTATTAGATAAAAATGTATCATTCGAATTTTCTAAATTATCAAATTGTGGATGAATTGAATTTTTTTTCTCAGAAAAGACAAGCCTATTTAAAGCATTAACGTAAGCATTTGCTGCAGCAACTACAACATCCGTATCAGCAGAATGACCAGAATATATTTTATTATCTCTTCTTATTCTAATTGTTACTTCGCCCAAAGCATCAATTCCTTCTGTTACCGACTTAACAGAGAATTCAATTAATTCATTAGGAACTTTAGCTAATTTATTTAAAGCCTCGCATACTGCATCAACGGGTCCAGTCCCTATTG
Source organism: uncultured Prochlorococcus sp. (assembly GCA_902595175.1). Lineage (GTDB taxonomy): Bacteria > Cyanobacteriota > Cyanobacteriia > PCC-6307 > Cyanobiaceae > Prochlorococcus_A. The sequence goes on from CACJPB010000015.1 coordinate 16,874, forward strand.
ATACAGCAGTATCCTCAGTATTATCTTCCGTATTTAGAAGCGAAATGGTAGCAGTAGGTTTAGATGCGTTACCGCAACTTACTTGTACAAGACTTAATTGAAATTTAGCTTCTGGGAGCTGAACTTGTTCACTTACAATTGCTTCTAAGTCTCTATCAGTAATTTCTCTTTTCCTGTCAGCTAAATCCTTAAAACGAGCAAAAGCGTCATTTAAATCTTCTCGACTCAAGTCATATCCCATCTCTTCTAATCTTGCTCTTACTGCACTTCTTCCACTAAGTTTTCCTAAAGATATTTTGTTGTCACTTAAACCAACAGTTTTTGCATCGATAATTTCGTAAGTTAGTCTATTTTTTAAAACCCCATCCTGATGAATGCCTGACTCATGTGCAAAAGCGTTAGCTCCTACAATTGCTTTATTAGGTTGTACAGTCATTCCAGTTAGGTTGGAAACAAGTCTAGAGGTTTTTGTTATCTCTTCTGTTCTTATAGCGGTAAGAGGAGTTGGTGAATCTGGATTTCTTTTGAAAAAACAATTAAAAAAACTTTTCCTAACATGCAGTGCCATTACCAATTCTTCTAGAGAGGCATTGCCGGCTCTTTCCCCAATTCCATTAATGGTACATTCTAGTTGTCTTGCTCCATTTTTTACTGCCTCTAGAAAATTGGCCACCGCTAAACCCAAATCATTATGACCATGAACTGAGATTACTGCCTCGTCAATATTTGGAACGTTTTTATTAATATCGGCAATTAGTTTCCCAAATTCACTAGGAGTTGTAAATCCAACAGTATCAGGGATATTAATTGTTGTCGCTCCTGCAGAAATTGCTAGTTGAATTACTTCGTATAAAAAATCAGGATCACTTCTTGAGGCATCTTCACAAGAAAATTCAATATCATCAACCAATGATTTTGCATAATTAACCATTTCTGGAACTATTTGAAGAACATCTTTTCTAGATTTTTTAAGTTTATGTTTAAGATGAATATCACTAGTTGCAATAAAAGTATGTATTCTTTTTTTGGGAGCTGGACCGACTGCTTCGTAACATGCTTTTATATCTCCTTTAGACGCTCTTGCTAAACCACATATTATAGGGCCTTTTTCTTTTCCCACGGCGTTTGCAATTTTATTAACAGCTTTAAAATCTCCTGGACTTGCGAAAGGGAATCCAGCTTCAATAACATCAACTCCTAATCTTGCTAATTGATGAGCGATAGCAAGCTTTTCTTCGAGATTTAAGCTGGCACCAGGAGATTGCTCTCCATCTCGAAGAGTTGTATCAAAGATCAAAATTCTACCAGGATCTTTTGACATTAAAGGGAATAAACTATACTTATACTAAGCTAATAAAAAAAATTTGACTAGATTTAGTTCAACAAAATTTGCCGCAAGTTTGTAACTTAAACAATATTGGTTAAAATTCTGAAGATAAAAATGAAATACTTAAATTATTAAAGTATTCTTTTAGGATTAAAACTTCCTTTTATAAAACGTTATTTTTGATTTTTTATAAAACTACATGCATAAATTATAAAAAGTATGAATGGGCAATACCCTCAAAAAAATGTTTTAGGTCAGTTAGCGATAGTTTTACATGCTCATCTACCTTATGTCAGAAAAAATGAAAAGAACTCCTTAGAAGAGGATTGGTTATTTCAGGCGATTTTGGAGTGTTATATACCACTACTTCAATCAATAGAATCTTCCAAAAATGAAAATCCTGAAAATACAAAACTTACTATAAGTTTGTCTCCAACATTACTATCACTTCTAAATAATAAACAAATTCAAGAAACTTTCCCAAGCTGGATTAAAACAAGGAATGATTTCTTAAACGAACTACCACTAGAAGAAAAAAATGCCTCTGCATTTTTAATGAAAAATCTTAATGAAAAATACTTATATTGGCAAAATTGTTCTGGAAATTTAATTGAGAAGTTTAGGGTTTTAAATAACTCTGGAAATTTGGATATTCTTACTTGTGCTGCTACTCACGGATATTTACCAATTCTAAGGGAGAATCCTGAAACTGTTAAAGGACAAATTAATACTGCAATTAGAAGCCATAAAAATATTTTTGGAACAAAGCCTTTAGGTATTTGGTTACCTGAATGTGCTTATTATGAGAATTTAGACAAAATACTAATTAATGCCGAAATAAGATATGCGATCTTAGATGGTCATGGGATACTTAATGCCACACCCAGGCCAAGGTATGGTGTGTACGCTCCAATCTGCTCGAAAAAAGGAGTTGCCTTCTTTGGAAGAGATAGTGAATCAACTTTGCCCGTTTGGTCTGCTAAGGATGGATTCCCTGGAGATAAAGTTTATAGAGAATTTCACAAAGATTTGGGATGGGAATTACCTATCTCCAAGCTCCAAAAGAAAGGTATCTCAACTAAAAGGCCTTTGGGTTTGAAGTTTCATAAGATTACAGATGATAAGGCACCATTAGGGGAAAAGGCGTTTTACTTAGAAAATGAAGCCAAGAAGAAGGCTGCAGAACATGCTGATGATTATCTTCTCGCGAGATCCAAACAATTAGAAAAATTAACATTATCCTCTTCCTTTGAGCCCTTATTGGTAGCTCCATTTGATGCAGAGTTATTTGGTCATTGGTGGTATGAGGGACCTTTTTTTATTGAACATATTTTAAAGAACTCTAGTAAATATTCAATTAAGCTTACAAATTTAAAAGAATTCTTACTTCAAAAGCCAAAACTTCAGATTTGTGATCCATCACCATCAAGCTGGGGACAAGGAGGTTACCATAATTACTGGATTAATGATGCAAATGCATGGATTGTTCCAGAGATCACAAAAGCAGGCTCAACTTTTGTTGATTTATGCTCGAAAAATTTTAATAATGACTTATCCTCAAGACTTTTTAAGCAAGCAGCAAGAGAATTACTTCTCTCTGAGTCCTCTGATTGGAGTTTTATCCTAAGAGCTGGAACTACAACTGAGCTTGCAAAAGAGAGGATAGAAAGACATTTGTTTAGATTCTGGAAAATAGTTGAAATGATTAGAAATCATTCCAATTTTAATTTAAAATTTCTTGAAGATATTGAGGAAGAAGATAAAGTTTTTCCAGATATTAATATTGATGATTGGCGAAAATAAAAAAACACTAATTTAATTTAAGCATTCCAAGTTTTACTTTTAGAGGTGAATTTATAAACATTTTACTCATAACATAAATTAGTTTTGGAAGAGGAAGTGTATTAGTAAGAAATCCTACCCATTCATTAGTCGACAATTTAAAGAAATTTGAGAAAAAGCTTCTTAATTTACTTTCGTCAAAACTCATCAATCTTCTTAAACCATATTGGTAAAGTTTATGCCTTTGTGTTAGCTCGTAAGGCCAAAGTATCCCCCAACCTTTTGTCGCTAGTTCAAGAGAACTTAGATTAGGTTCTTTTAAAAAGATTGCTAATTTTTCTGCAAGTAGTGGAGCTCTTCTTAATAAAGATCCGATCATGTATCCTGAGGCAGGATGCACCATGCTTGCTGAGCCTCCAAAACCAAGAACAAATTGTTTCTTAAATGGGAGGGGTAAATTCATTGGAAAAAGACAATTCTCTTCATGAAAAACTTCATTTACCTCAATACCCATACTATTAAGTCTTTTAAAAAGTCTTTTTTTAAGATTTTCTTGGGATAATGCAGGATAACTTGCTAATGATGTTTCCTCAACAAAAAAGGTTTCATTTCCAAGATCCATTGCATAAAGAAAAGAAGGAGATGCTAACTTTTCTTCATTGTTTAAATGATTTGGACGAAAATCCATTAAAACAAACTGTTCTTTTTTGACAGGTGGGGATGAAAATTTACCGACAATTCCATACGCAGCTTGTTGAGCGATTTCATTTTGGACCGGTCTTTTTACAAAATTACTTTTATGACCACTTGCGTCAATGACTAACCTAGCCTTAATCCTTAGTCCTGAAGAACAAATAACCTCAGATAGTTTATTTTTCTCTTTGATATCTGCTGCTGTTTCATTCAACCATTCAATCCCTTTGCACTTTTTTAAAAGTTCATTTTGAAAAGCTTCTTGATTTATTAAACCATAATCATAGTTATGTTTTGTTGGAATATCTCCCTTTTTATTTTCCCCGTTTCCAAAAAAACTAACTGTTTTACACCACCGATGAGATAACAAAGACTCTAATCCTAATTCCTCTAATTCAGAAGCCCAAATACCATATGTATTTTCCCATTTTTCACTTGGAGATTTAGTTGATATTCCCTTTATTTTAAGATCTTGCTTAGCTAATTCTGAAGCTAAGCATAGTGCTGCAGGCCCGGAACCTAAAATTAAAATATCAAGTATTTCCATATGATCTAATAAACCAATTTCTTTTAATTTTCTTTTTCTGTGTTGAGTTGGCCTGCTTCTTCTGTTTGTTCATGAGGAACCAATACAACTTCTGATAAATGATCACCCTCATCTAATCTTTGCAATTTTACTCCAGTAGCGGCTCTAGACTGCTGGGATATTTTATCTGCATTTGTTCTAACTATCACACCTTTTTCAGTCACAAAAAGTAATTCTTCCCCTTTTCCAAAGACCTTCAAACAAACTAATACATCATCTTTAATTCTGAATTTTATTGCTCTCAATCCCATACCAGCTCTTTTTTGTAATCTAAACTGAGTTACAGGTACTCTTTTACCTAGTCCAAATGCACTTGCTATTAATACCCAAGGACCTTCTGAAGAGTTAACTTCAAGATTTTCATCAGACTCTTTGGTGAGATCTTCACTTTTAGCTAATTGATCAACTAAATCAGAAGTCAAAACATCCATAGATACTAGATTGTCTCCTTCCCTAAGGTTCATAGCTTTAACCCCCCTTGCCGTTCTGCCAAGTGGCCTTAATTCGTTAATATCCAGTCTGAAATGAATCGCCATTCCTGTTCTTGATCCAATCAAAACACTGTCGCCTTCTTTTGATAGCCTAACCCAAGTTAAAGCATCTCCATCCTCAAGATTTATTGCTATTAATCCATTAGATCGAATTTTTGAGAAAGCAGAAAGTGAAGTTCTTTTTATAAATCCAGCCTTGGTTAGCATTAATAGATAACAATCATTATCAAAAGAATCTACTGCAACTAACGAGGTTATCTTTTCTTCTCTGGGTATTGGGAGAAGTTGAACTGATGGAGTACCTTTAGCTGTTCTGCTACTCATGGGAACTCTATATGCTGGCAGAGCATAAGAAACCCCTCTATCACTGAAAAGCAAAAGAGTATCATGATCATTGCAGCTTATAAATAGTTTTACTTCGTCATCTTCTTGTGTCTTTGTTCCAGCTTTACCTCTAGACCCACGACTTGTAGATTCGAATTCATTAACAGGCATTCTTTTTAAATAACCTGCTTCAGTCAATAAAACTACAGATCTGTCATTAGCGATAAGATCAATATCATCTAGACCACCGCCTAAATCAAGTATTTCTGTTTTTCTTAAAGAGGAAAATCTTTCATCTATCTTATTCAGTTCTTCTTGGATGATTTCAAAAATTCTTTCTTTACTATTCAATATTTGCTGATATAAGTTGATTTTTCTGGTTAAATCATCATGTTCCCCTTTGATTTTATCTGCTTCTAGAGCCGTTAATCTTCTTAATTGCATTTGTAAAATAGCTTCTGCCTGAGTGGCAGATAACTTATGATCGGCTTGTAATTTTTCTCTGGCAGAAACTGTATCTTTTGCTGATCTTATTAGATTAATAATCTCATCCATAACATCTAATGCTAATAAAAGACCTCTTACGATATGATCCCTCTCTTCAGCCTTTTTTAATAAAAATCCTGTTCTTCGCCTTATTGTCTCCACTCTGAAATCTAGAAATACGTCTAACATTTTCCTGAGTGAAAGTGTTGTGGGCTCACCTTTTACTAAAGCAAGGATATTTGCACTAAAGTTATTTTGTAGAGGTGTTAACTTAAATAAATTATTTAAAACTACTTGTGGGTAGGCATCTCTTTTTAGTTCAATAACAATTCTCATTCCGTCTCGATCACTTTCATCTCTAATATCAGAAATACCTTCCAATTTTTTTTCATTAACCAAGTCGGCAATTCTTTCTATTAACGCGGCTTTATTAGTTTGAAATGGGAGCTCTGTGATTATTACAGCATCTTTTTCTGCTCTACCACTGGATTTAATTTGCTCAATATTTGCTACACCTCGCATGGTTATTGAGCCTCGCCCTGTCTTGAAAGTTTCTCTGATACCATCTTTGCCTAAGATTTGACCACCTGTGGGAA
>CACJPB010000016.1 GCA_902595175.1 uncultured Prochlorococcus sp.
CATATGGGACATGTCAGGAATTATGTTATTACAGACTTAATAGCTCGATTCCAAAGATTTAAGGGCAAATCTGTTTTACATCCAATGGGTTGGGACGCTTTTGGTTTGCCTGCTGAGAATGCAGCGATTGAAAGAGGAATTAGTCCAAGTGTCTGGACTAAAAAAAATATTTCTCATATGAAGTCACAATTAAAGCTTTTGGGACTATCAGTTGATTGGGATAGGGAATTTGCAACATGTGATGAAAATTATTATATTTGGACTCAATATCTATTTTTAGAATTATACAAGGCAGGTCTTGTATATCAAAAGGAATCAGAAGTTAATTGGGATCCTGTAGATAATACAGTCCTAGCGAATGAACAAGTTGATTCAGATGGTAAATCTTGGAGATCTGGGGCAGTAGTTGAAAAAAAATTATTAAAGCAATGGTTTTTAAGAATTACTAATTATGCGGATGAGTTATTGAAGGATTTAGAAAAATTAGATAACTGGCCAGAAAGAGTAAAAATAATGCAAGATAATTGGATTGGAAAGTCAATTGGTACAAATATTAATTTCAATATCAATACCAATCCAGATGAGAAAATTACTGTATTTACAACAAGGCCAGATACTTTATTTGGAGTTACTTATTTAGCAATTTCTGTTAATCATTCATTAGTAAAAAATATTTCTGATCAAGAAACAATACAAGATATAGAAAATCTTAAACAATATTTGAACAATAATAAAAATAATGAACTTGAAAAAATTGGAATAAAAACTAACTTAACAGCAATAAATCCAGTTAATTCTGAACCTATTCCTATTTGGGTGGCAAGTTATGTTCTCGATGAATACGGTACAGGTGCTGTTATGGGCGTGCCTGCCCATGATCTAAGAGATTTTGAATTTGCTAGGAAAAATAATATTGATATTAAACAGGTAATAATAAAGGATAAAAGTGAACAAAATAAAGAGCTTGAAGAAGCTTATGTAGAAAAAGGTTATCTTATTAATTCAAATCAATACAATGGCATAGAAAATACTATTGCTAAAATAAAAATTTCAGAGGAGGGAGTAAATAATGGATGGGCTGAAAATAAGATTCAATATCGTCTAAGAGATTGGTTAATCTCTAGACAAAGATATTGGGGATGTCCCATACCCATAGTTAATTGCAAAAAATGTGGATCTGTTCCATTAAAGCAATCGGAATTACCTGTTTCCTTACCAAAAGATATAGAAATCTCGGCTAACAAGATTAATGCTTTAGGTGATAATAATAATTGGATAAATACTATATGTCCAAAATGTGGAATAGCGGCAAGAAAAGAAACTGATACTATGGACACTTTCATGTGTTCATCATGGTATTTTTTAAGATATCCATCTTCAAAATGTTCTAATAAGCCATTTGAAAAGATTGAAATCAATAAGTGGTTGCCTGTAGATCAATATGTTGGAGGGGTAGAGCATGCAATATTACACTTGTTATATGCAAGATTTTTCACTAAAGCCTTGAGGGATAATAAACTATTTGAAATTGATGAACCTTTCAAAAAACTATTAACGCAAGGAATGGTTCAGGCGGCAGCCTATAAAAACAATAAAACTGGTAAATATGTTTCTCCTTCCGATATTACTGACTTATCAAATCCTACAGATCCAATTGACAATTCTAAACTAGAAGTTCTTTTCGAGAAGATGTCTAAGTCTAAATATAATGGAATAGATCCTGAATCAGTAATTAAAAAATATGGAGCAGATACAGCAAGAATGTTTATATTATTTAAAGCACCACCAGAAAAAGATTTGGAATGGGGAGATACAGATGTTGAAGGACAATTTAGATTTTTAAGCAGGATTTGGAAGCTTTATATAAATTGTGCAAAAGATTTAAATAGTAAATCTAATTCCTATCCAGATAAGGAAAAAAGTTTAATAAAGTCAATGAATATCGCTATAAAAGAAATTTCAAATGACATATTAAATAGCCAATTTAATACAGCGATTTCAGAACTAATGAAGTTTTATAATTCACTATCAAATTCCATTAATGACGTAAACAATAATTTAAAAATTGATGCTTTAAAAACATTTTGTATTTTGTTGGCTCCATTTGCACCTCATATTTCAGAAGAAATATGGCATCTTATAGGATTTAAAAAATCTGTACATCTAGAACACTGGCCATCATTTAATGCCGAGGCACTAAAGGAAGATTCATATGAACTTGTAATACAAGTGAATGGAAAAGTTAGAGACAAAGTAAATATTAATAATGATATGAGTGAAGATCAAATTAAAGAATTGACTCTTAAAAGACCTAACATTTTAAAATGGACTCAAGATAAGGAAATAAGAAAAATAATTATTGTTCAAGGAAAAATTATGAATATTGTTGTTTAAGAATTTATTTTTTGAATAAGTAATGAATTTGGATTTGACCAATCGCCTTTAACTAAATAATTATCATTACCGAAACACATTTCACGGAGTATAAAAAATATGGGTTCACTAACTGAATTATCAATTAATGATGTTATGTCATTTATAGAATATTCTCCACCTTCATCTAATATATTACTTACTTTTTGTTGATACTCAATAATATTTGCAGCTGCTTTCTTTCCAGCTTCAACTCCAGGTTGATCATATGCATTTATATTTACCAATTCAGCGTAGAAGGATACAGCTCTCTCAAATAAAGCGATTAAGGCTCCTAGTGAAAAACAATTTAACTTTTCTAAAGTAATAGTGATACTTTGTCTGTCTTCACTAGAGAGTGCTGATCTAGTTCCTTGCAAAAAACCAGAAAGATATTCTTTAGGATTCTCTTTTTCATCAAAAATATTAGTAGATGGAGAATCTAATAGTTCAATAAAAATACAAAAGAAATTATCAATACCATCTCTTAGTTGCTGAACATAAGCATGCTGATCTGTAGATCCTTTATTACCAAAAACGGAAATACCTTGATTAACTACTTCGCCATTCCTATTATATTTCTTCCCTAATGATTCCATTACTAATTGCTGAAGATATTTACTAAATACCTGTAACCTATCTCTATATGGTAATACGACCATATCTCTCTTCCCAACGCCATCCCCAGTTAAATACCAAGCAGATGACAATAATGCTGCGGGATTATTTTTAAAATCACTTATACGCGTGGCCTCATCCATTAATGATGCACCTCTAATGAATTCAAATATATTTTCATTAATAAGAGCTAATGGAAGTAATCCCACAGAGCTTGTAATACTTGTTCTTCCTCCAACCCAATCTTGCAAATTAAATATTTTTAACCAATTTTCAGAAGTGGCCTTTTTAAATAATTTACTATCTTTCATCGTTATAGCTATAGCATTAGAATTCCATTCAAGAGCATTATTTTCACAATGACTTTTAATAATTTCCATTGCAATTCTAGGTTCAGGCGTCCCACCTGATTTGCTTACTACTACAAATAATGTTGTGGATAATTTTTCAGATAACTCTTCTAACTTTTCGCTAATTAAAAAAGGATCAACATTATCGATATAAGAAAAATATAAGCCTCTAGAGCACTTCTGCAGTGACTCTGTAATAAGTAATGGTCCTAAACCACTTCCACCAATTCCTATCCATAGAACATCAGTATAGTTCTGTTGATTCTTATTCTTAATATCTCCATTTAAAATTTGTTTTCCAAATTCAGAGATTGAATCAATATCTGCGCTAATTTCCTCACCTATTTTTGAAGATGGTGAAATTGATGGATTTCTAAGCCAATAATGTCCAACTTGTCTATTTTCGTCAATATTTGAGATTGCACCATTTTCTAATTCTTTTATTGATGTAAATACATCTACAAATTGCTCTTCTAAATTTTTTATTTCTTCATTTGTGAAATTAATTTTGCTTACGTCTAACCAAATATTTAATTTTTTATCAAACCAAAGATAATTACAAAATTTATCCCATGAGTTAAAATCTCCATTCATATTGTATATTTGTTTACTTTAGTTATTTACTAATTATATCTATACGAATAGTACATAGATTTGATTCATTTAAAATTGTTTAAATTTATATTTTCAAATAAATATGTTTTTGAATATAAATAATTAAATGAGAGGGTTTATTTTATTTCATATGAATTTATTATTGGATAAAAACCTTGGATAAATCATTTAATTACATAATTTCGCCTGAGATATCTGAATTTAGAAAATTTTCACCAAAATTAAAAATAGGTGTACTTGCTTCTGGAAGAGGAACTAACTTTCAGGAGTTAATTAATCTCTCAGAAAAAGGCGAATTAGATGTAGATATAAAAGTTCTCATTACTAACAAAGATGATGCAGGTTGTATAAAGAGAGCTGAAAGTGTAAAAATACCTCATAAAATAATAAGGGACAATGACTTTCCGCATAAAGAGCTATTTGAATTAGAAATTGTAAATAATTTAATTACTCACGATGTTGAACTTGTTGTTATGGCAGGCTGGATGAAGATTGTCACACCATTTTTCATTAATAAATTCAAGAACAAGATTATAAATATTCACCCTTCATTACTTCCTGCATATAAAGGTGGTTCTGCGATAAAGGACGCCATATTAAATGGTTCCAAAATAACTGGTTGTTCAGTACATTTTGTTGAAGAGGAGGTAGATAGTGGATCATTGATAATCCAGGCTGCATTGTCAATTAGAGATGATGATGATATTGAATCACTTTCAAAAAGAATACATATGCTTGAGCATAAAATTTTACCTCTCTCAATCTCTCATGCTGGCTTTTTGATAAGAAGTAATCTTATGGAAAATTATTAATTAAATCAAGACCTTCATCCATTGAAAATCCGTTAATAATATTTAAATTTTGAATTGCTTGCCCAGTCTGTCCTTTTAACAAATTATCAATTACAGATAATATAACTATTCTTCCATTTCGAATATCAACTTTAACAGATAGGAAAATTTGGTTTGTATTTTTAACCCATTTTGTTGATGGGAATGTATCTACAGGTAAGACTTTAATATTTTTGAAATTTCTATAATAATTATCCAAAAGAATTCTGCAATCATCAGAAGTTAGTCCTGGGTCTCTTAATCTCCCATATATAGTCGAATGCATACCCCTTGAAATTGGAACTAAATGAGGTGTAAAAAGTAATTCAATTTTATTTCCAGAAATAAATGATGCTACTTGCTCGATCTCTGAAGTATGTCTATGGTTTATCAATCCATATGCTGATAGACCTTCTCCACATTCTGATAAGAGTAGCTTTTGATTTGGTTCTCGACCACCTCCAGAAGTTCCGCTTTTAGAATCAATTACTATACCTTCATTTTCAATAATTCCCTGCGAGAGATAAGGAACTAATGGAATCAGAGCAGATGTTGGATAACATCCTGGACATGCAATTAATCTTCCTTTTGAAATGGCTTCTTTATTTATTTCAGGAAGACCGTAGACTGCCTCTTTACATAAATCATCGTCATTCCTTTTATAAATAGCAGCTTCTTTGGAATATACTTTTTTCCATTCATCTAGAGACTTATATCTGTAATCAGCAGATAAATCAATAACTTTAAGCCCTCTATCTAATAATTTCCTCGTCAAAGTTGAAGATAGGCCATTAGGTAAGCAAAGCAAAGCAACATCTGCATTTTTTGAAATATTATCTACTGAAATTTCTTCTATATAAGGATCATTTTCTAGATAAATAAAAGGGAAATTATCATTCCACTTTGAACCAGATGTTTTATTACCACCTAAAAATGAAATTTTGTATTTTTTATTTTTCTTTAAAAGATTTACTGCTTGAATACCGCCGTAACCAGTAGCACCTACTATTGCAACATTCATTTCTTTGAATTGGCAGACTTTGAGATAGGATTATAAAGTGTTGAATTTAAAGTAACTAAAACACTTTTTTTCTATATTGATAGGAATAATGAAAGAAACAAGTCCCAAATCAAATAATGGAACAATTTTGGATATAAATGAATCTTTTAAAATTGAATTTGATCCTATCAGCGATGCCTTAGCAGCTATAAGAAATGGAGAATGCATAATTGTTGTAGATGATGAAAGAAGAGAAAATGAAGGAGATTTAATATGTGCAGCGCAGTTTGCAACCCCACAGCAAATTAATTTTATGGCTACTGAGGGTCGTGGTCTTATATGCCTAGCTATGCAAGGAGAAAAGCTTGACTCTTTAGATTTACCATTAATGGTAGATAGAAATACAGATGAAAATCAAACAGCTTTTACGATATCAATTGATGCTGGACCTGAAAACAATGTTACTACCGGAATTTCCGCTGAAGACAGGGCAAAGACAATTCAAGTTGCTATTAACCCAAATACAAAACCTGATGATTTAAGGAGGCCAGGACATATTTTCCCATTACGAGCTAAAAAAGGTGGAGTATTAAAAAGGGCAGGTCATACCGAAGCGGCAGTAGATATTGCGGCGATGTCAGGTCTTTACCCCGCTGGAGTGATTTGCGAAATTCAAAATCCTGACGGTTCCATGTCAAGACTTCCACAACTTAAGGAGTATGCAAAACAGTGGGGGATGAAATTAATATCCATAGCTGATTTAATAAGTTATCGGTTTCAAACTGAGAGATTTGTATTTAGAAAATCGGATGCTGTACTTCCAAGTATTTTTGGTAATTTCAAAGCTTATGGATATATTAATGAACTTGATGGTTCAGAGCATGTTGCATTAGTTAAACAAAAATCATCAAAATTAAGCGAACCTGTACTAGTAAGAATGCATTCAGAATGCTTAACAGGCGATGCTTTTGGATCATTACGATGTGATTGTAGACCCCAATTAGAGGCTGCTTTATCAAGGATAGAAAAGGAGGAAGAGGGAGTAGTTGTTTACTTGAGACAAGAAGGTAGAGGTATTGGTCTAATAAATAAATTAAAAGCTTATAGTTTGCAGGATGGTGGATTAGACACTGTAGAAGCCAATGAAAAATTAGGCTTTCCAGCTGATCTCAGAAATTATGGAGTTGGAGCACAGATATTAACCGATCTAGGGATAAAAAAATTAAAATTACTTACAAATAATCCTAGAAAGATAGCTGGATTAGGAGGTTATGGAATAGAGGTTATTGAGAGAGTTCCATTAGTAATTTGTCCTAACGATAATAATGCAGAATATTTGAGTGTTAAAAGAACTAAGTTAGGCCACATGATTGATGAAGATAATACTAATTCCAGGAATATAGATCCATTTATATCAATTTTTCTGGACGGAAAATATAAATCTATTGATCTAGTTCCAATAAAAAATAACGTTATTAAATTCTGTAGTGATCAGAACATTAATATTAAACTGGAAAGTACACCAAGATTATTGGCTTTTTGGAATCGACCCAAATTAGTATGGCGAATTTTGCATGATCAAAATAGAACTAATTCCAACATTACTGATGAAGAAATAAAGAATATAGAATTATTTATTCAGTTTTTGTCCAATTATGAAAATAGTACAAAGATTGGTATTATTGTTTCTAGAAACATTGAACAAGCATTACACCCAAAAAGTAGCATCAAATTAATCAATACTAAATTTACTATTAATAATGAAATTTTATATTCATCTACAAGAAAATTTAATCTAGATAAAGAGACATTTAGTATTGTTTTTCAGGGCTAAATTACTACTTTAAAGTTGCTTTTAGAATTTTTGATCCATTAGTAAGCCTTAGTACTACATCCATATCGTCTGTCTTACCAAAAACAGTATGAACACCATCAAGATGAGGCTGTGGTTCATAAACTATAAAAAACTGACTACCACCTGTATCCTTTCCTGCATGCGCCATAGAAAGTGAACCTTTTAGATGTTTATTGGAATTTATTTCACATTTAATATTATATCCAGGGCCTCCAGTTCCAGGCATACCAGATGCTCCATCACGAGTATTTGGACATCCACCCTGCGCCATAAATCCAGGAATAACTCTGTGAAATGCTAGGCCATCATAAAATCCATCACTAATTAGGCTCGTGAAGTTTTTAACTGTATTTGGTGCGTCGTCAGAGAAAAATTCCATATTAATGTTCCCAACCTCTGTTTCAAATAATGCAGTTGTCATGTTTTATTTGTTTAGTAATTAATAAATATTTTAGTAGCTAAAGCAACTTTTCAAGGTTTTCCTTAATAGTGTTTATATCAATGCTATCTTTATCACTATTTTTGTCTTCCTCCCAATTTTCAACTTCAAGATTTTTCTGGGGTGGTGAAATTAATAACCTATCTTCTACCGTTTTAGGTACAAAATTTTTTTCTACTAATTTGCATTCATAATTTAATTTAATACAGAAATCCTTTATTTCCTCTATATTTATCATCTCAACCGTTGGCAAAGGAAAATCTTGAGCTTCTAGAAGACCACAATATCTTGTTGCATCATCCTTATCTTCAAACATAAGAACTATTGTCCTTCCTTTAAGTTCAATTGAATGAATTCCTTCCTTATCTGTTCCTGAATTATATAAAAGAACAAATACGTTCATAAGTGTCGATTTTTCTATTTATATAATATTTGATTAAGAATCAGAAAGTGATAATTCTTGTAATCTTGTATATAAAGCTATTTCTTCATCATTAATATCAGCAGGTATTACAACCAGGATTTCAACATATTGATCACCTACATTATCTTCGAAAGTTAAACCTCTACCTTTCAAACGTAACATTCTTCCCGTAGATGATTTTGGTGGTACTTGAAGTGTGACATTTCCATCAAGGGTAGGAACCTCTACTGCACAACCAAGAAGAGCATCATGAGGAAATAACTCTAATTTATATAGAACTCTTAAACCATCAATTCTTAGACCACTTTCCGTTTGAACTTTTAACTGTAAATAATGATCTTTCCCTCCTCTTGCAATATTTTCAAGTCTTAATCTCCATCCATCTCCCGCAAAAGGTGGTGTATCAACCTCTACTACAGTTTCATCTTCAAGCTCAATTAAAATTGAAGCTCCATTTAACGCCTCATCAGGAGTTAATTCAATAATTGTCTCGATATCTTGGTGGACTTTAACTGGAGGTGGCTCTTCTGGAGAGGTTGTAGGATAATCATGATTATATAATTCGTCATTATTTGTATTTGTCGATTCATCCTCATATGGTTCGTTTTCATACTCATTGGAATTCTTAGATGAGTATTCATAGCCAAATAATGAATCAAGATAATCTTCAAAATCAGGAAAACCAGTCTTGAAATTATTATTTTCGTTATCACTATGGACATTTTCATCCCCACTATTTTTTCTTACATTAGGATCACGTAGATATTCGTATGCTTCGTTAATTAATTTAAATCTTTCTTCCGCATTAATATCATTTTTATTTAAATCTGGATGCCATTTTCGTGCTTCTCTTCGAAAGGCCTTTTTAAGTTCTTTATCATCGAAATCAGAGGATAAACCCAAAATCGACAAATAGTCTTTTTTAGAGGAAGTAGTCATTGTCCCATGGATCATCGTCCCTAGAATTACCATACCTCGAATTTCTATAATTTCTATTCATTTGATTATCCCAAGGATCATCATCCCAATAATCATCTGAGAAGAGTTCATCCTTTAATGATCCAAATGTATTTTTAATGCTTTGTAAGGGATTACTATCAGTTTTCTTTTCTGACGCAAATTTTCTGTTTAAGCCGAATAATGCTTCTTGTAGAGCACTTACTGAAATTTCTAATTCCTGAGGATCATCATCATCTATATAATCTTCAACATCTTGAATAGCTAATTCAACAGCTCGTTGTTGCCTCTCAGCCCCATAAGGTCCAAATTCTAATGAAGCATCCCTAAGTCTTCTCTCGGCTTGCGCAATAAGAGTTAAAGCACTGTTTTTTCTATCAATTACAGATCTTCTCTTCCTATCTTCATTAGCTTTTGCTTTAGCTTCTTCAATTATCGAATTTATTTCTTGCTCATTTAAGTTTGAACCTCCAGAAATTGTAACTGTTTGCTTTCTTCCAGTTGTTCTATCAGTAGCACTTACTTCTAAAAGACCATTAGCATCTATATCAAATGCCACCTGGACTTGAGGTATTCCCCTTGGAGCTGGAGGTATTCCTGATAGTCTAAATTTACCAAGTGATTTATTTTCAGAGGCTAAAGGCCTTTCTCCTTGACGTACTTGAACAACGACTGATGATTGATTAGCTTCAGACGTACTAAAAACATCAGACTGTCTTACTGGTATTGGCGTATTACGAGGGATGAGCACTTTCATAAGACCACCAATAGTTTCTAAGCCTAAAGATAAGGGGGTAACGTCATTTAGTAGTAAATCTTGTAAATCACCACTAATAATTCCAGATTGTATCGCAGCTCCAACTGCTACAACTTCATCAGGATTAACTGATTGACAAGGATCATTTGGAACAAGGGTCTTCACTAATTGTTGAACCATTGGAATTCTTGTACTGCCTCCAACAAGAACTACCTCATCAATATCTTCAGCACTCCACCCAGAATCATCTAAGGCTATTTGCACAGGCTCTAATAACCTATCTAATAAATCTTGTGATAATGATTCAAATATTTTTCTATCTAAGGTTTCTTCAATATGTAACGGACCTTCTTTACTTGTTGTGATAAATGGCAAAGATATTTTTGTTTTTTGTAATCCTGACAATTCACATTTAGCTTTTTCAGCAGCTTCAGTTAATCTCTGTAAAGCTTGTCTATCCCTTCTTAGGTCAATCTCATGTTTAGTGAGAAATTTTTCTGCTAGCCAATCAACTATTTTTGAATCAAAATTATTTCCTCCTAGCTGTGTATCACCACAAGTGGCTTTCACATCAAATACACCATTAGAAATTTTTAATAATGAAACATCAAATGTTCCTCCTCCTAAATCAAAAACCAAAACATTATTAGAAGAACTTTTTTCAAAACCATAAGCTAAAGCAGCAGCAGTAGGTTCATTTAGAATTCTATCTACTTTAATACCAGCTAATATTGCAGAATCCTTTGTAGCTTGCCGTTGAGATTCATTAAAGTAAGCAGGGACAGTAATAACCGCAGAATCAACAGTATCTCCAAGATAAGTTTCAGCATCATTAATTAATTTTCTAATCAATGAGCTCACTAATTCTTCTGGGGCATACTCTCTTTCTGTATTTGGACTAAGAACTCTAACGCTTCCATTGTTATTAGCCTTTACGTTATAAGGAACAGAAATACTATTCTCATCTAATTCATCCCAGTCACTACCAATAAATCTTTTTAGGTTGTAAAAGGTGTTCTTAGGATTTAGAACAAGTTGTCTTCTCGCTTGGTCTCCTATTACTATTTCCTTTTCCTTTGTAAATCCAACAATTGAAGGTGTAGTTCTAGATCCCTCAGAATTTGCAATAACAACTGGACGACCAGCTTCTATAACTCCGACTACAGAGTTAGTAGTACCTAAATCAATTCCAACTATTTGCCCCATGATTTTAGATTGCTAAATTAAAGCAAAATTTACTAATAATTTAATTAATTTTTATCTTAGATATTTACATATAATAGTAAAAATCAAATATTTTCAACTTAATTTAAATAAATAAGATTATTTATAACTTATCAAAAAGTTTACTATCTATATTAAAAGATTCTTTAATTACAAAAGTGTTGATGTAGTTAACCAAAATAAACTAATATACAACGGAGAGAGAGGGATTCGAACCCTCGATAAAGTTGCCCCTATACAGCATTTCCAGTGCTGCGCCTTCAACCACTCGGCCACCTCTCCCAAGGTAACTATCTTAACCCTTGATCATCCCATTTTAGAGGAAAGTTATTTGAAAAAGACTTTCACAGTCACGATTAAAAATAAAGAAACCGGAAAGGTCTACCAAGAGCAGGTTAATAGTGACGACTACATACTTAAGGAATTTGAAAAGAAAGGTTTTAAACTTGCATTTTCATGTAGAAATGGTTGCTGTACAAGTTGTGCAGTTAAAATTAAATCTGGTACTTTGCATCAACCTGAAGCCATGGGTGTATCGCTAGCATTAAAAGATAAAGGTTATGCACTTCTATGTGTAGCTAAAGCAACTTCAGATCTTGAGGTAGAAACTACATATGAAGATGAAGTATACGATTTACAATTTGGACAATATTTTGGCAGGGGAAATACAAGAGTTGCGCCACCTTGGGAATTTGAGGAAGATTAACTAATATGTTTGAATTAAGTGAAATAGAGGAACTTGCAAATCAAGTAAACTTATCAATTTTGTATGAAGTAGCTAAGAATTCCGCTCAAATTGGTAATGAAATTTTAAAAGTTAATTACAATAAAATTCAGAAAATATCATCAAAGGGTAGGAAGGGTGATCTAGTTACCAATGTAGATTTGGAAGTTGAAAATAAAATAAAAGAATATTTATTAGAAAAGACACCAAACATATCTATAAATGCAGAGGAATCGGGTAAATTAACCAAATCTTCGGTTTTAACGTGGTGTATAGACCCATTAGACGGTACAACAAATTATTCCCATGGATATCCTTTTTTTGGGACTTCTATTGGTCTTGTGTATAAAAATAATCCAATAATAGGCGCTATATCAGTACCTTATTTAAATGAACTATATTCAGCATGTATAGGTTTAGGCTCATTTTGCAATGATAGTGAACTTAAAGTATCGAATCCTTCTAATCTTTCTAATAGTCTACTTGTAACAGGTTTCTCTTATGACAGATTTGAGACTGAGGATAATAACTATGCTGAATTTTGTTATTTAACGCATAAAACTAGAGGCGTTAGAAGAGGAGGTGCAGCAGCAGTTGATCTAGCATTTGTTGCGGCAGGTAAGGTAGATGGATATTGGGAAAGAGGATTGGAGGTATGGGACCTAGCGGCCGGTGCTATTATTGTTAAAGAGGCTGGCGGTATTATTTCTGATTATCCATCAGGAGAATTTAATTTAAGTTCAGGAAGAATTTTAGCTTGTTCTCCCAGCCTTGAGAATGAATTAAAAAATGAACTAGATAAAGTTTCTCCATTTAAAAAAAATCTCTATACCTAAATTTAGTTAACTATTAAAATGTCAGATATAAAGGAAATTAAATTAGTCGATGTAAAAAATAATTCAAACATCATAAATAATTTAAATAGTATTTATAAACTTTGGGGATATGAAGAGGTTTCACCCTCATTTATAAATACTTTACAGACCATAAAAGGCCGTGGCGTTATTGACGAAAATCAGGTTGTAGGAATAGTAAGTAATAATTCATTATGTCTTAGGCCAGAAATGACAACATCTATTGTTAAATTGTCATCTACTAGATTAATAAATAAAAAAAGACCCATAAGATTATTCACCAATGGAATGGTTTTTGATAAAAAACAAAATAATAAAAATTCATTTAAGTTACAAGAAAAATTGCAGAGTGGAATTGAATTAATTGGATATGATACAAAATACCCAGAAATTGAAGTTATTAATATTTTGTTTGATTCAATCGATAATATTAATTTGAAGGATGGTTGTAATTTATTTCTACTAGTAAGCACCACAAAAATAATGGACTTGATACTGAACAAATATAAGAATAATAATTTTGAAGAAATTAAGAAAAGTCTGGTTAATTTTGATCAAGATAATTTATCTAAATTAGGAATTGATGAAGATGATAAATATATTCTTAAAGATCTATTATTCACACGAGGAGAGCCAATTGAGATATTAAAAAAATTAAAAACTATTTATGGTAGTAGTAAAACATTAGATGACTTAAATTTTTTATTTGAAACATTATCAAAAATATCGAATAAATATGGTGTTAAATTACAACTTGATCCCACTTTTCAACCTCACTTGAATTTATATGAAGGAATAGTTTTTCAACTAATAGGGGATAATGGTAAAAATAAAAGCGTCATCGCAAAAGGCGGAAGATATGATGAGTTAGTAAGATCATTTAGTCCTAATGAGAAAATATTTAATGGGATTGGATTTACAATTTCAGTTGACATTTTAAGAAATTTAATTAAGGAAGAAAAGACAGATAAAAAAAGGATTTTATTGATGTTTAAAGATTCTTATTTGTTAGAAAAAGCTATGAATGAACAAAAAGAACAACAAAATAGAGGAAATATTGCCGTCTTACATTTAAATCCATGTGATGACTTGGCTAAAGCCAATCAAATTATGAAAGAAAATAATTGTAGTGAGATTTTGTGGGTTAAATAAAACCTTTTAAAAGTTTATTTAGTTTTAAAATTCAAATATTGTTCGGACAATACTCCTAATTACACTTGATTAACAAGTTTTTAAGAAATAGTATTTAATATGTTTGATTTTTTTTAAATGGAAAAAGGCGAAATTCGTATTAATACCGAAAATATTTTCCCAATTATCAAGAAGGCAGTATATTCTGACCATGAAATCTTTTTAAGAGAACTTGTTAGTAATGGTGTTGACGCAATTAGTAAAAGAAGAATGGCCTCTATGGCAGGTGATTGCGAGAATACTGAGGAGGCTAAAGTAAAAATAACAATTAACCGTGAAAAAAATACGTTAACAATTTCTGATAATGGAATTGGAATGAATGATGAAGAAATTAAGAAGTACATAAACCAAGTTGCATTTTCTAGTGCTGAAGAATTTCTAACAAAATACAAAAAAGATAATGATGAATTCATAGGTCATTTTGGACTAGGTTTTTATTCAAGTTTTATGGTGGCAGATAGAGTTGATATATTAACTAAGTCGGCAATTGGAGAATCAAAAGCTTTCAAATGGTCTTGTGATGGATCACCAAATTTCACGTTAGAGGAATCTGAAAGAGAAACAATTGGTACAGATGTTATTCTTTACCTACTTGAAGAAGAAAAAGAGTTTATCGAGCCTGAAAGGATTAAATCACTAATAAAAAAATATTGTGATTTTATGCCAATAGATGTCTTATTAGAAGGAGAGACAATCAATAAGAAAAATCCTCCTTGGAGAAAACAACCTAGTGAATTAAAAGATGAAGATTATATTGAGTTATATAAATACCTTTATCCTTACCAGGGAGATCCACTGTTATGGATTCATCTAAATACAGATTACCCATATGACATACAAGGAATTTTGTATTTTCCAAAGTTGTCAGGTAGAGCTGATTGGGAAAAGGGAGAAATAAAATTATTTTGCAATCAAGTATTCGTAAGCGATTCAATTAAAGAAATAGTTCCAAAATACCTTTTACCTCTAAGAGGAGTTATTGACTCTACAGATATACCTCTAAATGTTAGCAGAAGTGCATTACAAACAGATAGAAAAGTAAGGTCTATATCATCATTTATCTCAAAAAAAATCGCTAATAAACTAAAGGATTTGATAAAAAATTCTCCAGAATTTTATGCAGAAATTTGGGATTCAATCTCTGCTTTTATTAAAATTGGTGCTATCGAAGATGAAAAATTTGCTGATTTAGTTAATAACAGTATAATTTTCGAAACAATTTTAAATTCAGAGAAAGATGTAACTAAAGATATTGAAAATAAATCCCTCATCAAGTCCAATGATAAATATTTTACAACTCTCGCAAATTACAAAGAGCGAAATAAATTAACTGATTCTAAAAAAATAATTTATTGTTCAGATTTGATTGCACAGTCTAGTGCCTTAAATATCTGTTTATCTGATAATAAAGAAGTTATTAAATCAGATCCCTTAATTGATGCACAATTTCTTCCATGGTTGGAAAGTAAAAATGAAGATTATCAATTCCAAAGAGTAGATTCAGAGATAAATGAACTAGAAGATAAAGAATCAAATGAAATTGTAGATAAGGATGGCAAATCAAAAACAGATAATCTTAGAGATACGATAGTTAAGGCCCTTAATAATGAGAAAGTAACAGTTAAAGTGCAGTCACTTGCAAGTAAAGATGCTCCAGCAGCGATGATCTTGCTTCCAGAACAAATGAGAAGAATTAATGATATGGGTGCTTACATGGAACAAAAGATGCCTGGCTTACCTGAATATCATGTACTTTTAATTAACAAAGAACATCCTCTTATTGTTGGTCTTAATAAAATTACAGGCAACAAAATAATTATTGATGAAAAAGATCCTATTGAGAATCCATTGGCTACTAAAATTGCTAATCATGTCTACGATATGGCTAAGCTTTCCGTTGGTGGATTAGATCAAGAACAGATAATTAATTTACAAAAAAATAATGCTGAATTAATTTCAGAATTACTTAATTCAACAAATTGAGTCATGTGTTAGAATTTTTAAAGATATAATTCAATAAATATGTCAAGAGTTTGCGAACTGACAGGTGCAAAAGCTAATAACGGGATGGCAGTGAGTCACTCACATATTCGTACAAAAAAATTGCAACAAGTTAATCTCCAAAAAAGGAGACTTTGGTGGGAAGAAGGCAAAAAATGGGTTAATATTAAAATTAGTACCAAAGCTCTAAAGTCTATACAAAAAGTAGGTTTAGATAAATTTGCTAAATCAAATGGAGTTGATTTAAAAAAATTCTAAATTTGATGAGAAATTTAGTTGTAAGTTTATTAATATCTTTAATTTTTTTATTTAATTGTAATTCAGCAATCGCTTTTGACTTTGCTCCCGAAATTGGAGATATTGCTCCAAACTTTCAATTAGAAGGTTTTAATAAAAACATAAAATCAAAAAATATCTGGGAATTAAATGATTTTCAAGGTAAGTGGCTTGTTATGTATTTTTATCCAAAGGACTTTACCGCAGGTTGCACTCTTGAAGCTAAAGGATTTTCGGAATTAAAAAAAGATTTTTCAAAATATAATGCCGAAATTGTTGGCATTAGCGCTGATAATCAAGATTCTCATGAAAGTTTCTGCAGCGAGAAATCCATAAACTACACTTTATTATCTGATCCTGACGGAATTATTAGTGATAAATATGGTTCCTGGATTCCTCCATTTTCAGATAGAAATACTTTTTTAATTTCTCCAGAAGGGGAAATTTCCTATAGATGGATAAGTGTTTTACCTCTAAATCATGCCAAAGAAGTACTTAATGTACTAAAGAAAAAAATATAAATTTTGCACGAACTTTCATTTGGTACTTGGTTAATTCACCTCTCATCGGTCATTGAATGGATATTTACCATCTTTTTTATATACAAAATTTCTACATATAAAAAATATAATTTATTCTTTTGGTTAAGCCTCGCTATGGTCCCAAACTTAATTGGAGCTATGTGCGCTATTACTTGGCATATTTATGATAATCAAGATGTATTGTATGGATTAGTAACGCTTCAAGGGATATTCACATTTATCGGCAATTCAACATTAGCTCTCGCATCATTCACTATTTTTAAAAAGGAAGAAACATATGAATGATTTATTTTTTAAATTTATAGAAAAATTAGGTTCCATTGATAATACATTATTGTTTGCAGTATCAATAATTCCATATGCAATATTTTTGTTTTACTTATATAAAATCAAATCTGTTAATATTTTTGTAAAAACAGGCTTTTCCTTAACTGTTTTATTCGTATTAATAACTATATTGATATCTATTTTCACACTAAATTACTATGATAAAACCCTTGTTGAAGTTGACTTCCTGCATGGCTTTGCTGAATCCTTCCTTACTCTAAGTGATTTTGTTATTTTGTTTGGATTTATAAAGTTGCTAAATAACGTAGAAGTAAACAACTCTTAAGACCTTTTACAATTTTGTGTTTTTTAGGTAAAAGTATTAGAGAATATATGAAAATAACAATTTTTTATGTTTACTACATTATTTGCAGCTGCAGATCCAGCAACTTTTTCTTGGTCTCCAAAGTGTGCCGTCGTAATGATTGCATGTAATGTTTTTGCTTATGCAATTGCAAGAGCAACAATAAGAAAGCCTAATGAAGGTTTTGAAATACCTAATTCAAAATTCTATGGTGGTTTAAGTCACGCATCAGTTGTAGGTGCTAACTGCCTAGGTCATATTTTCGGAATTGGAGCAATCTTAGGATTAGCCTCACGAGGTGTTTTATAAATATTAATTAAATATTTATTTATTAAATTTTAATTAACTAACTTAAATTTCTTAACAATTTTATCTGCCATCTGATCAGGCAAAAGTCCTAATTTTTCTTTACTCTGATCAGGTGAAGCATGATCCACTAAAAGATCAGGTATACCTATTCTGTATACAGGAATGTTTATTTCATTGTCATTAAATAATTCAACTATTGCTGAACCAAATCCACCTATTAATGTTCCTTCTTCCATGGTTACAACTTTTTGAATCCTACTTGCTAAAGGCATAATAAGTTTTTTATCGAGAGGTTTAACAAATCTTGCATTAACAATACATGCATTAATGTTCATATTTTTTAGGATCTTGGCTGTTTCGATTGCTGATGCGACCATCGAACCATAAGCAATAATTAAAATATCTTCTCCATCTTCAAGTATTTCAGCTTCTCCTATATTCAAAGGTTCCCAACCCTCATCCATTACAGCCACTCCTAATCCAGAGCCTCTGGGTATTCTTAGAGCAGTAGGACCATTATGGTTTATTGAAGTTATTAACATTCTCTGTAATTCAGACTCATCCTTTGGAGCCATCAATACAAAATTTGGTATAGACCTCATATAACTGATATCGTACTGACCCTGATGAGTAGGACCGTCAGCTCCAACTATCCCAGCTCTATCAAGAACGAATGATACGGGTAAATTTTGAATCCCTACATCATGAATTAATTGGTCGAAAGCACGTTGAAGAAAAGTACTATAAATAGCTACAACAGGTTTAAGACCATCGCAAGACATTCCAGCGGCAAGAGTAACCGCATGTTGTTCTGCTATTCCTACATCGATATATTGATCAGGAATATTTTTTTGCAATAAATCTAAACCAGTACCTGTAGCCATTGCAGCTGTAATACCAACGACTTTGCTATCTTGCTCACATATTTTTAACAAGGTTTGTCCAAATATTTTACTATAACTAACAGGTTTGGGTTTCATTGATGGAATAGATTTCCCAGTTGTAAGATCAAATGCAGACTGTGCATGATATCCAACCTGATCAGCTTCAGCATATGGGTAACCTTTCCCTTTTGTTGTGACAACATGAACAAGTACAGGTCTTTTAAGTTTGTGGGCAGCGTTAAATGTTTTAACTAAGTTACCAATATCGTGACCATCAATTGGACCCATATATGTAAATCCAAGTTCTTCGAAAACAGCTCCAACCTTAGGCACAGATAATCGTCTAACGCTTCCTTTAATATTTTTGAGTTCTTCTGGGATATCCTTACCAATCAAGGGAATATTTTTTACACTTTCTTGAACGCTATCGGACAAAAATTGCAATGGTGGACTTACTCTTACCTTATTTAAGTAAGATGAAAGGGCGCCAACCGGAGGTGAGATAGACATGTCATTATCGTTCAATACTACAACTAAAGGGGTATTTGGTAAGTGTCCTGCATGATTTATAGCTTCTAATGCCATTCCTCCAGTTAGTGCTCCATCTCCAATAACAGCGACACATTTATAATTCTCACCTTTTCTATCTCGTGCTATTGCCATTCCTAAAGCAGCAGAAATAGAAGTACTTGCATGTCCAGCACCAAAATGATCAAATTTACTTTCACTTCTTTTTAGATATCCAGCTACTCCATTTTGTTGCCTTAAAGTATCAAATTGACTGAAACGTCCCGTAATTAATTTATGAGGGTAACCTTGATGTCCTACATCCCAAACAACTTTATCAAAATCAAGGTCAAGAGTTTGATATAAAGCCAATGTTAACTCAACTACACCTAATCCAGGACCAAGATGTCCTCCACTAGTAGATACTACTTGAAGATGTCTTTCTCTAATTTGACAAGCAATTTCCTCTAATTGTGAAACTGTTAAGCCATGAAGTTGATTTGGATGACTTAACTCACTTAAAAGCATTTAACAAAAATTGGTATCTATATAATCTAAAACGCCAAGGTGCAAAATGAGTATTTTTTTTGAAATAGATCATGTAATGTTTTATTAGATTAATAATTAATGCTAAAAATATATATATGAATGATTATTTTGAAAAAATACTTCAAGCTGAAGTCTATGAAGTTGCAAAAAAAACACCACTAGAGAAAGCTCATAATTTAAGTAATACGCTTAATAATGAAGTTTTTCTAAAAAGAGAAGATCTTCAAGATGTATTTTCATTTAAAATAAGAGGTGCATATAACAAAATGAGTAAGCTCACTAATTCACAACTTGCTCAGGGAGTAATTACTTCAAGTGCGGGCAATCATGCTCAAGGGGTTGCACTTAGTGCACTTAAGTTAAATTGCCAAGCAACCATATTAATGCCCATTACCACACCTATAGTAAAAGTTAATGCAGTAAAAAATTTAAAAGCAAAAGTTATATTATATGGCGACAACTATGATGAGACCTACAAAGAGGCTATAAGGATTAGCCAAGAAAGAAATTTATGCTTTATTCATCCCTTTGATGATCCCGATGTAATAGCAGGACAAGGAACTATAGCTATTGAACTTGAACAGCAGCTTAAGGACAAACCTTATGCAATTTATATTGCTGTAGGTGGAGGTGGATTGATTTCAGGAATATCCTTATACGTTAAAAAAATATGGCCTGAAGTAAAAATAATTGGTGTAGAACCAGAAGATGCTGACGCTATGACGAAATCTTTGGAAGAAGAAAAAATTGTGGAATTAACCTCTGTGGGTCAATTTGCAGATGGAGTGGCGGTAAAAAAAATTGGTAAAAATACTTTTGATATTGGTAGAAAATATATAGATAAGATGATTACGGTTAATACTGATGAAATATGTGCAGCTATAAAAGATGTTTTTGAGGATACTAGATCAATACTTGAGCCTGCAGGAGCGTTATCAATTGCAGGAATGAAAAAAGATATTTTAAATTCGAATCATTCAAATAGAAAAATGGTTGCGATTGCATGTGGTGCAAATATGAATTTTGAGAGGCTTAGATTTGTAGCAGAAAGAGCAGAACTTGGAGAGTGTAAGGAAGTAATGATGGCTGTTGAAATTCCTGAACGAGCTGGTAGTTTAATTGATTTTTGTAAGTTACTTGATAATAGAAATTTAACTGAATTTAGCTATAGGATGTCGAATTCTAAGAATGCCCAGATCTTTGTAGGAGTACAAGTCTATGGGTTAAATGATAAAAAAACCCTTCTAAATATTTTTAGAAATTCGGAGTACTCATTTATTGACATAAGTGATGATGAATTATCTAAAAATCATCTAAGACATATGGTGGGTGGCAGATTACCAAAGAATTTTAAAGAAATGGATAATAGAAATTTTGTAGAGCTTCTATACAGATTTGAGTTTCCTGAAAGGCCTGGCGCATTAATAAACTTTCTAAATAATATGAAATCTAATTGGTCTATAAGCGTATTTCACTACAGGAATTATGGTGCTGATGTAGGGAAAATTGTTATTGGAGTTTTAATAGATAGAAATGAAATTTTAGAGTGGAATAAATTTGTAAGAATTCTAGGCTATAAATACTGGGATGAAACTCAAAACGATACATATAAATTATTCCTTGGTGCATCAGAATAATTTTAAGGTAAATTAGGAAAGATTTCGGTAATAAAAATCAATCAATCTGATCTCAATACCACACCTATATCTGATATAGATCTAGTGACTAAAGTTGAAGCTGTTCTATAT
>CACJPB010000017.1 GCA_902595175.1 uncultured Prochlorococcus sp.
TATTATTATCTGCCTAAGTGAAGAAGGCAAACAGTTTAATTCAGTTGAACTATGTTCCTTACTCTTGAATTTTAAAAATAAAAAAATTAATTTCTTAATCGGTGACACTGATGGAGTTAGCTCAGATATAAAAGAAAAATCAGATCTTTTATTAAGCCTTTCTCCTTTAACCTTTCCTCATGAATTAGCTAGATTAATCTTGATCGAGCAAATCTATAGAGCTATTTCTATATCTAACAACTCCCCTTACCATCGTTCTTAAAAAGATTAGATTCAATCTAAAATTAATCTATAAAAGTTTAATAACTAACCATTTTTTGATTTTTTTGCTGTATAGTACATATATACTATTAATTTAATCTTGGATTCTTTTGATTCAGCTACTAAAACATTTAAAATCCCCTTATTAACTGATTCGGTATCAGCAGGGTTTCCTTCTCCTGCAGATGACTATACAGAAGAAAATATTGATTTAAACGAACATTTAATATCTAATCCTTTTAGCACTTTTTTTCTTAGAGTTAAAGGTGACTCAATGATAAATGCAGGAATTAAAGATAAAGATTTAATAATAGTAGACAAGAGCTTAACAGCCAGGCCAGGGAATATCATCATTGCAATGATAGACGGAGAATTTACAATAAAAAGATTATCCATAAAAAATAATGAATTATATTTAAAATCAGAAAATCATAATTATCCTGATTTTAGATTTAAAAACCATATTGATGTACAGATATGGGGAGTTGTTATTTATTCAATACATAGCTATTTATGAGAATTTCAAATATTGATGCAATAGCTCTTATAGATGCTAATAATTTTTACGCGTCGTGTGAACAAAATATTAATCCTCATTTGAGAAATAAACCAGTAGTAATTTTATCTAATAATGACGGATGTATCATTGCAAGAAGCCCTGAAGCGCGAGCTTTAAAAATTAAAATGGGAACTCCGTATTTTAAGGTCAAAGAAAGACTAAATAAATTAGATGTAGCAGTCTTAAGCTCAAACTACTCGCTTTATGGGGATATGAGCAGAAGGCTAATGAATTTACTGAAAAACCACTGTGAACAGATAGAAATTTATTCCATTGACGAAGCATTCGTCTCGATTTCTAGACCTAATAATGAAAATCTATATCCTTGGGCAAGAAGCATAAGATCATTAATATATCAGAATCTAGGGATTACCATAACAGTAGGAATAGGAGAAAATAAAGTAAGAGCAAAAATTGCTAATAAACTAGCTAAAAATATTGATTATTCAGCTGGAATATTTGATTTAGCTAAAACCGAAAATGAGAATAATTATTTGAAAAAAATTAGTATAGATAAGATATGGGGAGTCGGGAAACAAACCTCTAATTGGTTACAAAGTAAAGGTATTAAAAATGCGAGAGAACTAAGAGATATGGAAGAAAATGAAATCACTAAGAAATTAGGCATCGTAGGGAAAAGACTGCAATTAGAACTGAAAGGCCATAGATGCCTGCCCATAGAAAAAAACAAGAAATCAAAAAAAGAAATTCAGGTGAGCAGGAGTTTCGGCACGCCGATCACAAAATTAGAAGACTTAACTCAAGCACTGGCGACTCACGCAATAAAAGCCTCTGAAAAAATGAGAAGTCAGA
This sequence comes from uncultured Prochlorococcus sp., assembly GCA_902595175.1. GTDB lineage: Bacteria > Cyanobacteriota > Cyanobacteriia > PCC-6307 > Cyanobiaceae > Prochlorococcus_A. The sequence goes on from CACJPB010000017.1 coordinate 1,634, forward strand.
ATTTACAATCATCTAATATTAGAGTATTTGCTAGAACCAGTAAATATTCAAGTCAAAATTATCAAAGAAGTGCTTATAGAAAGCTTACAAATGCAACAGATGACACAAACAATATTTTAAAAATAGTAGTTGAATTATCTAAAGAAATTTATAATCCCGAATATAAATTCTCAAAAGCTGGTGTTTTATTGCAGGATTTAACAAATAGCGAATATTTACAGCAATCAGTTATCAATTACAAATCTCAGAAAGTCTTAAAAAAATCAACAAATCTTATGAAAACGATTGATTTATTAAATAGAAGATTTAATAATAATGCAATTACATGGGCCATTACAAAAAATCCACAAAGTTGGAAGATGAATAAGAATTTCTTAAGTCGTTCATCTACAACTGATATAGAACAAATCCCAACTATAGTGAAGTAAACAAAATAGAATGGAATTAATATTATTTTTAAGCAAATTAGATAAAGAGATTCTTAACTTATTAATGAGAGCAAATTACATAGTTGAAGAAAATAAAATTGAATGTCTATTAAACAAAGAAATAAAAGGGCTACATAATTTTAAAGAAAATAAAATAATAATATGTACTGAAAATGCAAAAAGGAAAACAAATTATAGAAATAAGAATCAACAACCAAATAAAGATAACTTCAAAACAGAAAGGGCGATAAGAAAAGCATTAAGACACGAAGCAACTCATGCGATACAAAAATGTAATGACAATAAAATAATAGGGGATATAGAAAAATTAGAAAGCAAATTGCATCAAAGTAAAAGAAAAGCATTAGAGTTCTCTAGTTCAAATTTTTCTGGAACTTATGCGAAAGAAGTAGAGGCTTATGTTCTTGAAGATAAACCCAGAAAAGTTAAAAACTTGATTAAAAAATACTGCCTATAAATTAAAAATTTTTATATTAACTAGCGAGGAAATTGCCACAACGTTGTTTGTCTAAGAAATTTATATGTTGTCTTTCTAAATAATATAATTCCTGAAATTTAATAGCATCTGAGTTTAAATCCTTAAAAAGATCATCTATCTCTTTATTTGTATTTGAAGAACCTGAAGAAGGATTATCAATTAAAATAGATATACAATTTTCTAAAGTTTTTAATCTTTGAGATCCCCAGGATTCTATTAAGTGTCTACATCTTTTTAGGGAATTATATTTCTCAAGAAGTGATAATGTTCCTAGTAAATTGTCCTTAGGATTACTCAACAATGTTAAAAACAACTCATTTGGATTAATAAAAATATTTATTTTATTTGATGATTCAGGATTATTGAGAGCTAAGTAGTCAGGCAGAAGTGAAATTAAGTTAACAGAAGAAAAATCTTTTTGAAGATTTTGACTATTTGATTGTTTTAAATCATTTAAGTAATTTAAACCTAAATTATTTTGTTCAATTTTGGAAATAGCTTCCCATAAACTTTGAATATAACTTGTATTAAAACCATTAATTTCTCTTTTGAGAAATTCATCACGAATAAATAGCCTAAGATCTGGACAATGTAAATAATAAAAAATTATTTCCGATTCATTTTTCTCCCGTCGGGAAATCTCATTTGGTTGTTCAAATTTTTTTGATCTACCATGCCAACGAAATCCCTTAACTTGATTTCTTAAATCTTGTTCAAACTGTATTGCTAACCTAGCTTGTCCCTTACTTAATTGTTCGGAAACTTTTTGTAAATAATGAGTTCTGGTTGATGATTGAGGTAATTTACTCAACAATTTTACCAATGAAGAAATAACACTTTGGAAAATTTCAGACTTAGTCAAATCTTGATCTTTAAAGATCTGATCAATCTCCCAATCAATCCAAAAGGATGAATTATCAATTAAATTAAAATAATCTTCAGGTGTATGACTATTCAAATATTCGTCAGGATCTTTAAAATGACTTAGTTGAAGTATCTTAAGATTAATTTGATCATGAAGGGATAGGGTCTCTACTTCTTTAATTACTCTTTTTGTAGCTAAAATTCCTGCATTATCAGAATCAAAATTCAGAATTATATTTTTATTATCTGTACATCTACATAGTTGAGAAATTTGATATTTATTTAATGCGGTACCAAGAGAAGCCACAGAATTAGTTATACCCTTTGAATGAAGAGAAATAACATCAAAGTAACCTTCAACAATAATAGCTTTATCTCTTTTTCTAATATCACTAGAAGCTTTTTCGAAGGCAAACAACATTTTTCCCTTTTCAAATATCTCTGATTCAGGAGAATTAAGATATTTGGGTTCCTGATCATCAAGAGATCTTCCTCCAAAGGCAACTACTCTTCCCTGCATATCATGTATTGGAACAATTAATCTATTTCTAAAACGATCATAAATCTTGTCAGAATTATCTTTAGAAATTGCAAGGCCTGAAGCTAATATTAAATTAATGGGGAATTTTTCTACCTTGGAAAGATAATTAAATAAATCATTCCATGAATTTGGGGCAAAACCTAATTCAAAGTTATCAATAATCTTGTTACTCAAGTTTCTTTTAGATGTTAAATATTTCATGGCTTCAAAACCAAGAGAATTATTTAATTGAGACTTAAACCAATTTTTAGTGACTCTTAATATTTTATAAAGCTCTTCCTTTCTAGATAGTTGTTTTTTATAAGCTTCTACTTGGGGACCCTCAAGATTTTCAACATTAATATTATTTTTTTTTGCAAGAGAAAGTACAACATCTGAAAAATTTGCACGAGTAAATTCCATTAAAAATTTAATAGAGTTTCCACCTGCACCACAAGAAAAACAATAATAGAATTGTTTAGATGGTGATACTGTCATAGATGGCTTAGTATCATCATGAAAAGGACAAATCCCAACAAATTCCTTGCCTTTCTTCTTAAGAACAATATGTTCAGATATAACGTCAACGATATCTGCTTTTTCCTTAACCTCTTGAATAGTTCTTGGGTGTATAGAATGAACCATTGAGATTTTTATCAATAACAAATAATGATTTATTTGTTATAGGTCAAAATCAAATAAGAATCTACTTAATTTCACAATAAAACTATTTTTTTTAATGATCAATATCGAAGAATTAGAAAAAAAATTTAATTCATTGAATAAGTTTAATTTGATATTTGCTTCATTCTTCTTTAGTTTGATGACTTTATGCGTAAAAAATATTGATAAAAGGATACCTATTTATGAATTAGTTTTGTTTAGATCATTGTTGAGTTTAATTATTACATTATTCATAATTAATTTAAAAAATATAAATCCTTGGGGCAACAATAAACCATTACTTGTCTTAAGAGGTGTTTTAGGAACTTTAGCTTTAATTTGCATTTTTTATGCGATAAGAAATTTGCCCCTTAGTATATCTACTGTCATTCAGTACACATACCCTATTTTTATATCTATATTCGCTGGCATATTTATAAACGAAAAAATAACTCGGAATATAATTTTTGCTTTAATTATTGGCTGGATTGGAATATTAGTAATATTAAATCCAAGTCAATTATCAAATATAAACGTTGAAATTGAAAATGTTTCGATTTCTATCGCATTTCTTGGGGCAATCTGCACTGCTTTGGCTTACGTTACAGTAAAGAAACTTTTATTTACTGAAGATGTTTATGTAATTATCGAATATTTTCCACTTGTTTCTTTTATAGCTTTATTGCCAATTGTATTAATAAACTGGGTTACCCCAACTTGGAATGAATTAGTTTGGATAATTGGCATTGGCTTATTTACTCAATTAGGTCAGACTTTCTTAACTATAGGATTAAAAAATTTACCTGCTTCTGAAGCTTCAACGATTAACTATTTGCAAGTTTTATTCGGATCAATTTGGGGGGTTTTATTTTTTAGTGAAATAATAAATATAAATTTTTTATTAGGAGCTTCATTAGTATTATTAGGAACTATTATATCTACTACCAAAAAAATCAAAAGGACATAGAATATAATTATTGAAATAAAAAAAAAGTGAAATTTTTCTATTTAGCTTTATTATTTTGTTTTTCTCCTATTCTTCAAGTTAGTGCAACAACACCAAAGTCCGTAACTTGTACAAGAACTGAATACAGAGAGGAGTACATTCCTGGAACCAAGTCAAACCCAGGCTACGTAAAAAGTTATGAAGTAGACGTTGTCATACCTTGTGGAGGTCAAAGCAAAGCTGAAAGAATAGATGATAATGACTGTAGTGAAGGATCTGTTATTGGAGGTATTCTTGGCGCTGGAATAGCACTATCCTCCTCTAGAGGGAAAGACCGATTTTGGGCTGTACCTGCTGGCGGTACCGCAGGAGCACTAATTGGATGTCAAGTGGATGGTGGTTAATTGATTAGTTGGATAAATGGAGATTTGATTGAATTATGGCAAATTAACCAAAAATTTTTTATTTTAATAGAGTGTCAAGGATTAGGATACGAAATTCAAATTCTGGAATCCTTATTTCTAAAATTAAAAACAAATCAGATATCAAACAAAAACATAACTCTTTGGATAAAACATATTAAAAAAGAAGATTCCGATTTATTATTTGGCTTTACATCAAAGGAACAAAAGAATTTCTTTATTGAAATTTTAAGTATTCGTGGTATTGGATCTCAAATTAGTATGGGGATATTAAATAAATTTTCTATTAATGAAATAATAAATGCAATAAAAACACAAAACAAAAAATTAATTTGTTCCGTACCTGGTATAGGACAAAGAATGAGTGATCGATTAATTTTAGAATTAAAAAGTAAATTTAAAAGTGAAATTCTATTTAAAAAAGAACAAAGCAAAGATGAATTAGAGATTAAAGATCCTGAAATTAATAAAATGATGGAAGACCTTCAGTTAACACTTCAATCATTAAATTATAAAAATAAAGAAATAAAGATTCTTTTACCAATTATTATTAAAGAAGTTAATCTCCTTGCTAAAAAAGAAAATAATTTATCGTTTGAAAATATATTGAAATTAGCTATGAATCATCTAGATAAGAATAGTATCACTAGATAAGAATAGTAGTAATTTAGGTTGATGACGTAGTATCATAAAAAAAAGAAAATAAATTTTATGTCATTAGATACAGCCGAAAAACAGAAGCTGATTGAAACTCATCAAGTACATCCAACTGATACAGGTTCAGCTGAAGTTCAGGTAGCAATGCTTTCTAAAAAAATATCAAAATTAAGTGACCACCTCCAAGGGAACATTCATGATTTTGCTTCAAGGCAAGGATTATTAAAAATGATTGGTAAAAGGAAAAGATTACTATCTTATATAAAAGACAAAAATGTTCAGAGATATCAAGAATTAGTAAAGAAAATTGGAATCAGAGGATGACCTCAATTAATGAAAAAAAAGCAATCCAAAAAAAAGACACAAAATAAAAAGAAAAAAATTTATTCTGAGACAACTGCATTCGCCAGCCTAGAAAAATCATCTAACACTGTAAATTCGTCAAAGAGATCCTCAAGTGGCATACCTAAATATGTCGCCGATCGAATGGCAAGAAGAATATTTTTTACAGCTGGAATACCGACAATATTAGGAATGTCTGTTTTTGTTGTGAGCTATATTATCGTTACAAGAAATATTGCTGAAATACCTCCTTCTTCAACAATTGCAATTTCAGCATTGTTTTTCTTATTAGGTCTGGCAGGATTGAGTTTTGGTATATTATCAGCCAGTTGGGATAAAGAGCCTGGCTCTTTTTTTGGTATTGAAAATATACCAATGAATATACAACGAGCAAAAGCTGCCTTCAAACCTGCGACTCAAAATTTTGAAAAGAATGGTTAATCTAGGAAACTAATGATTTCAAATTAACTTGGAATGATTTATCTTCTAATAATTTGCATGCGCCTTGAATATCTCCAATACAGAATTGATCGCCAAATTTAACGTAGGTAACATTATTTTTATTTCTAACTGCCGCTAAAACTGGAATCTTGATTCCACATCTCCCTTTATCTGGTTTAAATTTAATTAAACAGTCTCTCAAAGTATTTTGTACCCTTACATCTGATGCTTGAGAACTTTCAAGATTAATAATAAGCAACTTAAGATTATCGATTTCTCTACAATCATCGATTATTAACTGAGTCTTATCACTTTTTTTATCAATTGTACCCCATACCAATAATCTAGTATCAGTAAGAAGAAATTCTGATAATCTTACATAGGTTTTTGGAAAAACAATTGCTTCGCAACTTCCAGAGAGATCTTCAAGTTGAACTATAGCCATTCTATCTCCTTTTCTCGTTGTAATTTGCTTCAAATCAGGGATCATTCCAACTATAGAGACTTTGCTTCTATCCTTTGTTTCTTCTAACTGCGAAATGCTTACGGGTGATATAAGTTTTGCTGGCTTTGTTAAATGCTTGAGAGGATGATCAGATAAGTAAAAGCCTAATAGCTGCTTTTCTAACTTTAACTTCTCAATAAGTGAATAATCATCAACCTTAGCTAATTGTGAATCTGCAAAAGCAACATTAGAAAATTCTTCTTTAGAGTCAAATAGATTTCCTTGTCCTGATAATCTGTCACGATTTCTTGAAGAAGCCCACTCAATCACATGTTCAAGATCTGATAATAACTGAGCTCTATTATTATCATTTGAAAACTCATCAAGTGCTCCACAATAAATTAGAGATTCAAGACTTCTTTTGTTAAGAACATTAGAAGGCAAACGGTCGCACAAATCTGATAATGACTTAAAGGATCCAAAGCTATTTCGGTTTTCAATTATATTTCTTATTGCAGAATCTCCTAAATTCTTAATTGCAGATAACCCGAATAAAATTTGATTATTCTTGATAGTGAAATCAACTCCAGAAAAATTAATGCTCGGTGAAATAACTTCTATTCCCATGGAATAACAATTAGATATATATCTTTGCATCTTGTCGCTAGAGCCAGAATTTACACTTAAAAGGGCTGCCATATAGGCAACAGGAAAATGGGCTTTTAAAAATGCAGTTTGATAAGTTACGGCACCATAAGCCGTTGAGTGACTTTTGTTAAAACAATATTCTGCGAATAAAAGCATTTGATCAAAAAGGTCATTTGCTAATTTTTCATTAACACCTTTCTTCATAGAACCGTCTACAAAAATATTCCTATGCTTTACCATCTCAGATACTTTCTTTTTCCCCATTGCTCGTCTAAGTAAATCAGCATCACCTAAAGAATAACCGGCGAGGTCTTGAGCAATTTTCATGATTTGTTCTTGGTAAACCATAATTCCATAGGTTTCAGTAAGAATTGACTTAATAAAAGGATGAGGGAAATCAACCTTTTCGTTCCCATTTTTTCGATTTATGAATTTAGGTATAAGGCCTGCATCAAGAGGACCAGGCCTATAAAGAGCTAATATGGACGAAATATCCTCTAAAGAATTAGGTTTGAAATCCTTAACGACCTGCTTCATACCTGAAGATTCAAGTTGAAAAATACCTTCAAGATCTCCTCTCCCAATAAGCTCAAATGTTTTTCCATCATTTTGAGGTAACTCATCAATATTTATTTTCTTTCCAATAGATTGTTTAATAAGAGAAACTGTTTTTTCAATCATCGTAAGATTTTTAAGGCCCAAGAAATCCATTTTCAATAATCCAAGTGATTCGATATCATCCATTGAATATTGAGTTATTATTTGTCCTTCATTATTTCTTTGAAGAGGTACAAGTTCGTCAAGAGGATCTGATGCGATAACAACCCCAGCAGCATGAACTCCATATGTTTTATTAGTTCCTTCAATTCTCAAAGCTAAATCAACCCATTTTTTAACCTTATTATCATTAATGTATTTGTCTCTAAATTCTTGGCTAGGGGAATTCTTATCGATCATTTCATTTAATTTATAAGGTTTCCCTCTTACAACCGGTATTAACTTAGCCAATTTATCAGCCTCTCCATATGGTATATCTAAAACTCTTGCGACATCTTTTAAAACCGCCTTTGAGGTCATTTTATTGAAAGTAATTATTTGCGCTACTTTATCCTCTCCGTAACGATTAGTGACATAATCAATAACTTCATTTCTCCTATCAATACAAAAGTCGGTATCAATATCTGGCATAGACTTTCTTGCTGGATTTAAAAATCTCTCGAACAATAATCCGTGTTCAACAGGGTCTATATTTGTAATTTGAAGGGCGTAAGCTACTAGTGATCCTGCTGCAGAACCTCTTCCTGGCCCTACAGGGATAGAGTTATCTCTTGCAAATTTGATGTAGTCCCACACAACCAAAAAATAATCTGGAAAACCCATATCTTTAATAATTTTCAATTCGGAAGATAGTCTTTTTTTGTACTTCTCATCAACTTCTTCAAGATCATTTTTTTTAAGTCTTTTTAAAAGGCCTTTGTAAGATAGTTGTGTGAGGAAAGAAAATGAATCTGTATCTTTGTTAAGAGGAAATTTTGGCATTCTATAATTACCAAACAAATCAAATACTTCAACTTTTTTAGAAATTTCTACTGTATTATTCACTGCTTCAAGAATTGATTGATCATCAATATGATCTTTAAAAAGTTCAAGCATTTCATTTTCACTTTTAATATATTCTGTACCGGTATATCTCAATCTTTTATCATCACTTATTAGTTTTCCTGTTAAAACACATAGCAAAGCATCATGTGCTTCAACATCCATACTTGATAAGTAGTGTGCGTCGTTGGTAGCGATAACTTTTATTTGGTGCTTCTTGCCAATTTTTATTAATTCAACGTTAACAATTCTATCCTCAATAGAGCCGTGATCTTGAATTTCTAAATAAAAGTCTTCTGCAAATAATTTTTTATACCAAAGAGCTATATTCTCTGCTACGTCTAATCTACCTTTTAAGATAGCCTGAGGTATCTCTCCACCAAGACAAGCTGTAGAGACCATCAGACCATCACAATATTTGCTTAAAAGAGATTTATCAATACATGGTCTAGAAAAAATGCCTCGACCTCTCATCCCATTTAGGTGACTAATTGTTGTCAACTTCACTAGATTCTTATAACCAGTATAATTTTTTGCTAACACCACCAAATGATATCTTTTTTCTTTTTTTGGTTGAGGATCATCAATAGAACCATTAATCACATACATTTCATTGCCAATAATTGGTTTTATACCTTTCTCCTTACACTTCTTGACCAAATCAAGTACACCATACATAACTCCATGATCAGTAAGAGCTATCGATTCCATTCCAAGATCACAAGCTCTTTCTACAATTTTTGAAATTTGACTGGCACCATCAAGTAAGCTGTAGTCACTATGATTATGAAGCGGAACGAAACCCATATTCAAATAATTTATATATATAAGATAGAGAAAATTTCCAAAAGATCTATACTTTGTGATTACAAATTAATTATTAATACAAATTTAAAATAATGGTCTGTTCTTAATTACCTGAGCATCAATTTCAAAGATATTTGCGGAATTCAAGATCTTATCTTCTTCTAATACGTTACCTATTAATTGCATTCCAATAGGTAATCCTTTTGCATCAAAACCACAAGGAATACTGATTGCTGGAAGACCTGCTAAATTAGCTGGAACAGTTAATAAATCAGACAAATACATTGAAAGTGGATCATTGACAAAATCTCCCTTTAAAAATGCGGTAGTTGGACAAGTTGGAGTTAATAAAATATCTACTTTTTTAAAAGCATTATCAAAATCTTTTCTTATTAGTGTCCTAACTTTTTGTGCCTTCTTATAATAGGCATCACTATATCCAGCTGACAAAGCATAAGTACCAATCAGAATTCTTCTTTGTACCTCATCTCCAAAACCCTCAGCTCTACTTTTTGAAGTCATATCTATAAGATTTGAACCTTCATTAGATCTGTAGCCATATTTAACCCCATCATATCTAGCTAAATTTGCGGAGGCTTCAGATGGTGCAATGACATAATATGTCGCAATTCCATCGTTAAATCTAGGACATTCAACTTCGATTATTTCCGCCCCTAAAGCTTGGAATCTATCAACACCAGAAAGAACAGATTCTTTAACTTCTGGATTAAGCCCTTGGTGTTCAAAACATTCTTTAATGATTCCAATTTTTAAACCCTTTATAGATTTATTTAAGTGAGTCAAATAATTTGGAACTGGCTTATCAAGACAAGTTGAGTCAAAGGGATCTTTACCAGATATTGAATAAAGAATTTCAGCAGCATCTGAGACAGTATTTGTAATTGGACCAATTTGATCAAGAGAGCTAGCAAATGCTATAAGTCCCCATCTACTAACTCTGCCATAAGTAGGTTTAAGACCTACAACGCCACAAAAAGAAGCTGGTTGCCTTATTGATCCTCCTGTATCAGAACCTATAGCCGCTGCACAAAATCCAGCGGCAACCGAAGCAGCACTACCGCCTGAACTTCCTCCTGGCACTCTATTAATATCCCAAGGATTTGAAGTAACACCAAATAAAGAAGTTTCCGTTGAACTACCCATTGCAAATTCATCTAAATTTGTTTTTCCTAAACAAATTCCCCCTGAAGACCATAATTTACTCGAAGCGGTAGATTCATAAGGTGCAACGAAATTTTTTAACATTTTACTTGCACAAGTTGTTAAAACTCCTTTGGTGCAAATATTATCCTTTATTGCTATTGGCATCCCCGCTAGAGGAGGCAGTTTTTCTTTATTTTGAATTAATTTATCAATCTTCTCTGCTTGGGCGATAGCATTATCTTTTGTAGTACAAATATATGAGTTAATTTCAGGGTCTTTATTGTCTATTTTGGCAAAGATATCATTAACTAATTCTTTAACAGAAGTATTGTTACTAGTAATTTCTTTTCTTAAAGAATTAAAATTCATTATCTTAATTTATTTCTTAAAAACAAAGTAATCAAACAGTTAATGGTTCCTCTTTTTTGCAACGTATTAAATTGTGTTTAATATTTTTAGACCCTTCATCAGAAAGATCTTTAATAAAAGAAGCCAAATTTTCTTTTAAACTGCGTTTAGTAATAAATGGGCCAAACCAGTAGACACTACTAGGATTATCTGTCTCAATTTTAGCCCACCAAGCTAAACCGAGTTTGTTTCCAAAATTTCTAATCAATTTTTTTGGCCTGTTAGACCATTAATTCTTGTTAAATTCTATACAATTTTGTAGTTAAAATTCAATAATTTTTTATTAATCATATAAATATATTGAAACAACAACATTTTAGTAGTACTTAAAAGAGTGTTTTACAACAATAAAATTATTTACCTGTCAAGTGAAATAGGGATATGGCGGCCGCAACAGAGGCATTTAAACTTGAAGTCTTACCTTTAAGTGAAATACTTAATATAAAATCACATTTTTTTTGTGTAAGCAACGAGATACCTTTATCTTCAGAGCCAACTACAACTACCAATGGTGCTTTTTCTTGAAAATTTGAGATAGATGTTTGACCATTTCCAGATAAGCCAACAACGAGAAAACCATTTTTCTTAAGCTCCTCAAGTGCTCTATTCAAGTTAACAACTCTACTTACATGAAGGTGTTCTAAGGCTCCTGCAGCTACCTTGGCGACTGTTCCAGTCAATCCTGCAGACCTTCTCTGAGGAATAATTAAACCCTTACAATCAAATGCTTCCGCTGATCTTATAATCGCACCAACATTATGAGGATCAGTAATCCCGTCTAACGCCACTATTATAGGATTTCGACAATTGTGTTTAGAAAAATCGATTAATTTTTCTAGGGATATTGTTTTAGAGCATGCTAACTGCAATGCCACACCTTGATGTGAACCACCATATGTCAATTGCGAAAGCCTGTTCCAAGAAACTTCTTCAATAAGAACGCCTTTTGATTTAAGATCCTTAAGCAAAATATAGAATTTGTCTGAAGAAAAAATTTCCGAAGTACACCAAATCCTATTAATAGATCTATCACTACTAAGCGCCTCATACACCGAATGTTTACCCCATATCCAATCATCAAAATTTCTTTTATTAGTAAGCTCTTGATTCATATTAGAATTTTTATTAGGAAATTCTGTATTAGATTTAAATCTTGGATTTCTTCTTTTTACAGACGAAAAAGTATAAATTTCATCATTTTTTTTTAAATTTTCAACTTTCTTATTTTTAGCGGAATTGTTCAAAAATCTATCATTTTTTTCTGAACGATTTGTATTTTTTGAGTAATAACCAAAATCTGAATTTTTTTTGTGCTCTTTATTGTTTTTTCCGCGAAATTTATTTAAGGAGTTTTTCATAGATTCAATTCATTTTTAATTCTAAATATTCAAAAAGTTTTGATAATCTTTGAGGATCTTTTAAAAATAGCCAGCCAATAAGAGTTTCAAAACCAGTTGCTCTGGAGTATACGTTAGGGTCTGATGACTTTGGATATCTCTTTGTTTTATTTCTAGCACGCCTAATTAGATCAATTTCATTTGAATTTAATAAATGTTCAATTTGACTTAATGATTTTGACTGAGATTTTGCTTTTACTTCATTAACTACAGATAAATGGAGATCTTTAGATTTTAAAGGGAAATGAACATGTCTTAATCTTTGGTGAAGCTCCCACACCGAATCCCCAAGCCAAGCAAGTTGAATAACACCTATATCCTCGGGAGATCCAAATGGAACTAAGTTTTGAATCCAATAATTCAATTTTTTAAATAATTTAATGCATCATCAAGGCTGGACTTCAAGTTAAGAAAATCACCTAAACGAACGAGTTTAATTGTTTGAGCTACTCTCGAATTGCCAACGACAGAGAAACCAAGTTTCGATTTTTTGCATTCTTTGGCGGTCTGAACAAGAGCTCCCAGACCCGAGGAATCTAGAAAATCTATTTTTGTAAGATCAATAACGAATGGAAGCTCATTTTTTAAGTTATTGATTACAAAAGTCTTAAATTGTTTTTCGGAGAAAGCATCAAGTTGGCCTTTAAAATTAAAAACAATTATGTTTGTTTTAAGCTCAAGGTTTCCTCTTAAAGAAACCGTTAACTTCTGGAAATCTTCTATGATCTAATACCTCCAAAAAATTAATGTATCAAATGTAATTATCAAATCAAAAGAAAACAATATGTCAACATCTTTCTAACATTAGAGAAACAAATTTATTAAACAAATAATCTGAATCATGTGGGCCAGGTCCTGCTTCTGGATGATATTGCACACTAAATATTGGCTTATTATTAACTTCTAGGCCAGCAACAGTATTATCGTTAAGGTTGTAATGAGTTACTCTAACTATCTCTTTTGAAAGGGAATTAGGATCAATAGCAAAGCCATGGTTCTGACTAGTTATCTCAATTTTATTATTTTCACCGCAAGGATGATTTAAACCACGATGTCCAAATGGTAATTTATAAGTTGAACCTCCTAATGCTAATCCAAATATTTGGTGACCAAGGCAAATACCAAACATAGGTATTTGACCATATTCAATAAGTGATTTTGCTAAGTTTATACCTTCAGTTACAGTAGAAGGATCGCCTGGACCATTTGAGAAAAATATACCATCTGGCTTGTTTTGTAGAACATCTTTTAGAGAAGATTGAGAAGGCAAAACCAAAACTTCACAACCATGAGATACAAGTCTATTAAGAATTGAATTTTTAATCCCAAAATCAATTGCTACTATTTTTAACTTTTTAGAAGATTCATCAAATCTTTTTCTTAAATCAAAAATTGTTTGCGTATGACTTTTCCATAAATATTCTTGCTTTGTTGAAACAACTTTTGATAAATTTAATCCCTCCATCTTTGGAGTATCATAAATAATCTTTAAACAACTTTCATCAGTTTTATCTAAAGAGGTAATAACTCCATTCATAGCGCCACTTGATCTTAAAATTTTAACAAGAGCCCTTGTATCAATTCCATATAGACCGATAATGTTTTTTTCAACTAACCATTGATTAAAATTCTTTTTAGATCTCCAATTACTGTTATTAGAAGAAAAATTTCGAACAATTATACCTTTAACATTAATATTGGACTCTGAATCTTCAAAATTAATACCAGTATTTCCAATCTCTGGATAAGTGAAAGTTAATATTTGTCCATAATAACTTGGATCAGTAATAACCTCCTGATATCCGGTCATTCCCGTATTAAAAACTACTTCACCAATGGCTGTACCAGAAGCACCGAAAAAGAATCCCGGGAATACGATACCATTGCTTAAAACTAATTTCGCGTTTTTCTTGTATTGATTTATCATCAATTTGAAACTAATTCATTTCCGGATAAAAAATTTTTTAAGAGTAAAAACTTTTTCCAAGGATCTCCTTGATTTATAGAAAATAAAGCTTTATTAAATCCTTCATTTAAATTATCCTCAATGCCAGCGGCCCAGAGTACTAAAGCAGAGTTCAAAGCAACTACATCAATATGAGATTTTTTTCCAGAACCATTTAAAACAGACTTTAATATTTCCTCGTTAGAATCAGGATCGGAAACCATAAGCTTTTCGTTAGATATATTTTCATAATTAAAGTCTGAAATATTTATTTCTGAAAACCGTAATTCACCATTATCAACAAATACTAATTTATTTTCTCCTTGAAGCGAAGCTTCATCGAGGCCACCAGATCCATGAACGACTATTGCTCTATTCATACCCATTTTTAAAAGCGCACTTCCCATAGGCTTTAAAAGATCCTCAGAAGCAACACCTAAAACTTGTGCATTAGGTCTTAAAGGATTAACCAATGGTCCAAGTTGATTAAATACTGTTCTTATTCCAAGGGTCTTTCTTAATGGAGCAAGTTTTATTAAAGATTTATGCCAAACAGGTGCAAACAAAAAAGTTATTCCAATTTCACTTACGGCTTTGATTACTTTTTCTAATGAACAATTTAAATTCAAACCGAGATTCAACAAAACATCAGCAGAGCCAACTTTCCCACTAGCACTCTTATTTCCGTGTTTTGCAATTTTTACCCCACAAGATGCAGCTACAAATGCAACTGCAGTTGAAATATTGAATGTATTAGCTCCATCACCCCCTGTTCCACAAGTATCTACCAAATACAAATTCGGTCTTGCTACAGGCAATTCGCAAACATTTAAAAGTTCCTCAGCCATAGAACTTAGTTCAACACCTGTAGAACTTTTTGCTCTCAAAGCACTCAAAAAAGCACCTGTTTCAACATCTGAAATTTCATCATTTAGCCATCTTTGCATTAAAGATCTAGAAGTTAATTCATCAAGGTCTCTACCTTCCAACAAATTATTAAGGATTTCAGCGTTTTTAAGATTAGAAGACATTTATTTATGGAAGAAAAATTATGCTGATAAACTTCAATTTGAGGTATCAAAACCTGAACCAACTAAATCTTTATTTGTATTAGAAGGCCTGAAGCTTTTTGACCAAATATTTTTTGTTTTTGAAAAAAGTTCATTTTTAGTTATTTTCCAAAAATTTAATATTTTTTCAATATCGGTTTTAATTTCAATTTCTCCTGGGAAATTGGTATACCTATTAATTAATCTAGCTAAATTTATATAATCAAGATCTTCTGGAGTTTTTTTTGTGATAAGTGAATCTATAATGTTCCTGTCTATTTCATGTAATGGATGAGTTTGTTCGTTACCCATAAATAAATACTGAATCATTTATAAAATTAGCTCACATATTCAAAAATGAAACATTATCTTAATCATATCGGCAAAATAAAATGAAAAATTTAAAAATAAAAATAATATCTAAATATCTAAGCCCTTACAAAAAGGAATTCCTATATGGAGCTTTAGCTCTCTTATTAGTGAATATATTAAGTGTTGTAATACCCTTAGAAGTAAAAAATATAATTGACCAATTACAAAATGGGTTTTCTTCTAATTTTGTTATTTCTAAATCTTTATGGTTAATATTTTTAGCAACTTGTATGGGTTTAATAAGATTATTTTCAAGACAGATTGTCTTTGGCATAGGTAGAAAAGTAGAAGTAAATCTTCGTCAAAAACTATTTGACCATTTACTTATTCAAGATCCAGAATGGATTCAAAAAAAAGGTAGTGGAGACATTATTAGTAGAGCTACAAGCGATGTAGAAAATATAAGAAGACTTTTAGGTTTTACTGTTTTGAGCTTGTGCAACATTGTCTTAGCTTATTCATTCACTATTCCTTCAATGTTTTCGATTAATAAGACATTAACAATATCAGCTTTAATGATATTTCCATTAATCCTTGGAATTGTAAGTCTATTTGGCGGCAAAATGGTTAAACAAAGAAAAGCCCAACAAGAATCATTATCAAAACTTAGTGATCTAATACAAGAAGATCTATCTGGTATAAGCGCTATTAAAATTTATGCCCAAGAGAATGCTGAGAAAAAAGAATTTAACAAATATAATAATAACTACCGAAATTCAGCGATAATACTTGCAAGAACAGCTAGTACCCTATTCCCTTTGCTACAAGGGATCTCCTCAATTTCATTATTAATTTTATTATCATTGGGGACTTTTCAATTAGAGAGTGGATTTATTTCGATAGGTGGTTTGGTAGCTTTAATACTTTACGTAGAAAGACTTGTCTTCCCAACAGCTCTTTTAGGTTTTACCTTAAATACTTTTCAACTTGGTCAAGTAAGTTTAGATCGTGTGGAAGAAATCTTTCAGAACAACCCAAATATTGTAGATAGAGCAGAAACAAAATTTTTAAAAAGAAAGGTTAAAGGATTCTTAGAAGCAAAAAATTTAACAATAAAGTATCCAGGATCAAAATTTAATTCATTAAATAGTCTCAATTTTAAAATTTATCCTGGTGAACTTATTGCAATAGTTGGTCCAGTAGGTTGTGGCAAGACAACACTAGCAAAGTCTCTAGGAAGGACTATTGAAATTCCAGACAATCAATTATTTTTAGATGAAATTGATGTAAAATCTTTAAAATTAAGCGATCTTAGAAAAAATATTTCAATCGTCCCACAAGAAGCATTCTTATTTACTTCTACAATTTCAGAAAACCTAAGTTTTGGAGAACCTAAAGCTTCTAAATATTTAGTTAAAGAAAGCGCTACAAAAGCTGGATTAATTGATGATATCAATAGTTTTCCAAAAAAGTTTAAAACTATTGTTGGTGAAAGAGGTATCACATTAAGTGGTGGACAAAGACAAAGAACTGCACTAGGAAGAGCACTTCTTGTTAATTCCCCTATTGTTGTTCTTGATGATGCTTTAGCAAGCGTAGATAATAAAACAGCAGCAAGAATAATAGATGAAATGAGTGATAGAAGTAATAAAACAATCATAATGATTAGTCATCAACTTTCTGTAGCAGCTACTTGCGATAGGGTTTTAGTAATGGATAAAGGAGAAATAGTCCAAGAAGGGGCTCATAAAGATTTAGTAAAAGTGAATGGGCTATATAAACAACTTTGGGAAAGAGAATTAGCTACCAAAATTGTAAAGAGCTAAAAGTAATTTTTTTTCTTATAATGTGAGATTTAAATTATGTTTAAATTCCTGAAAAATATCATGAATAATGAGGAAATAAATTTAACTAATGATGCTTATTCATTACATAGAATATTAAAAACAGATATCAAAAAAGATCCTGATGTAGAAGAAGATGAAATAATCTTTGGATGTGGTTGTTTCTGGGGAGCTGAAAAATGTTTTTGGAAACTTCCTGGAGTTGTTACAACATCTGTAGGTTATGCTGGCGGTGAAAAAAACAACCCAACTTATTATGAAGTATGTTCCAGCTTAACTGGTCATTCAGAAGTAGTAAGAGTTATATGGAATAAGAGGGAAATAGATATAAGTGATTTACTAAAAATGTTTTGGGAATGTCATGACCCAACTCAAAAAAACGGGCAAGGTAATGATATAGGAACACAATATAGATCAGCAATTTATTACAAAAATGAAAATAATCTTAAAACAATACTAGCCAGTAAAAAACAATTTCAAACGGAACTAAGCAAAAAAAATTTCGGTTTAATTGAAACGGAAATAAAAATGATTGATTCATATTTTTATGCAGAACAATATCATCAACAATATCTTGCATCAGCTGGAAGCAGGCAGTATTGTTCCGCGTCACCCACAAAAGTTAAATTAGGAGTTTTTACTGGAAGCAACTATAAATTAGAAGACCATATATGGGAAAACTTTAATTGGGAAGTTGACAAGTGTGTATTGAGATCTGATAACAATCCTATAAAGAATAACATTTAAATCAATCTAATCTTTATAGTAAAGACACGGGGCGTAGCGCAGTTTGGTAGCGCACCACTTTGGGGTAGTGGGGGTCGTGGGTTCAAATCCCGCCGTTCCGATTACTTATCGTCTTCATTTATAAGTGATTTGTATAGTTTATATGAA
>CACJPB010000018.1 GCA_902595175.1 uncultured Prochlorococcus sp.
GATATAAAGGATTAAATAAAATCATATTTAATTTAAACATATTATTTATCTTTTAGATGAATTCTAAAAACTATCATCAAAAAAAAAGATTTGGACAACACTGGTTGGTAAATAAAAAAATATTAGAAAAAATTAAAGAAATTGCTGTTCTTAATGAAAATGACTTTATTTTAGAAATTGGTCCTGGTAAAGGAGCATTAACATCTAAGTTGTTAGATTCAGAAATTAAAAAATTACATGCAATTGAATTAGATAAAGATTTAATAAATTTATTAAATGATAAATTCAATAATAATGATAAGTTTTCACTGCAGCAGGGAGATATTCTTTCTGTAAATTTAGATTCGATTAATAAGAAGATTACAAAAGTGATTGCAAATATTCCTTACAATATAACTGGCCCAATATTGGATATTTTCATAGGTCGATTGGGCATTATAAAAAACTATAATTACGAAAAAATAATATTTTTAATGCAGAAAGACGTTGTAGATAGGATTTTGTCAAAAGAAGGTAGTTCCAATGCTGGTGCGCTTAGTATAAGAATGCAACTTCTATCAAAAATAAAAAGAATATGTGATGTGCCGCCTTCATCATTTAGTCCGCCTCCAAAAGTTTTTTCTTCTTTAGTAGTTTTCGAACCAATTAAAAATGATTTAAGATTAGATACTAGTCTAGAAAAATATATAGATAAACTTCTTCGAATTTCATTTAATTCAAGAAGAAAAATGCTTAGAAATACCCTTAATTCAATACTTTCAAATGAAGAGATGTATAAATTATCTGAATCTTCAAAAGTTTGTTTTAATTTAAGACCACAAGATATTTCAATTGACCAATGGATTAAGCTTGCAGAAAATTGTATTAAAATTAAAAAATAAAAATATAACTATATGCAAGATTTAGCTAAAAAGAAAATTAATATAAAATCTCCTGCCAAAATAAATTTGCACCTTGAAGTTATTGGTAAAAGAGAGGATGGATTTCATGAGTTAGCAATGATTATGCAAAATATCGATCTTGCTGATTATTTAGAATTTGAAATTAATAATGAAGGTTTAATTAAACTTGAATCTGATTGCAATGATTTAAGCCTATCTGATGATAATTTAATTGTTAAATCGGCAAACCTATTAAGGAAAAAATCAAATATAGATTACGGTGTGAATATATTTTTAAGAAAAAATATCCCAATTGGCGCAGGATTAGCTGGTGGATCCAGTAATGCAGCAGCAACATTAATTGGTCTTAATAATTTATGGGATTTGAAATTAGATCAAGAAACTTTATGTTCATTAGCATCAACTTTAGGATCTGATATTCCCTTTTTTATAAATGGTGGTATTCAATTATGTTTTGGAAGAGGCGAAATTTTGGAGAAATTAGATTCAAACCTTGAATATGGAGCAATTCTTTTAAAAAATCCGAATGTATCAGTATCAACTGCTGAAACTTATAAAAAATATAGTAATAGATTTTGTGATCAATATCTTACTGATAGAGAAATGATTGAGAACATAAGAAAAAATTTAAGAGATAATGGTTTAAATAAATTAAATTTTGATAATCAACATTTATCTATTAAAAATGATTTGCAGTTAGTTGTTGAAAATGAAAATGATTCCGTAAAGCAGGCATTATATTTACTTTCTAAATTAGAAAATTGTCTCACATTTTCAATGAGTGGATCAGGCCCTACATGCTTTGCGCTCTTTAAAGATATAGAGACTGCTAAAAAAGAGTTAACTGCAAATTCTCAATTATTTAAAGATAAAGGTTATGATTCATGGGTTTGCACTTTCCTTGAAAAGGGAATAACATTCATTTAAATTTTTTTATATAAAAATCTATTGTGGCTGATAATAGTAATGAGAATATTGAAAAAAATATTCCCGAAAAAGGACCTTTAAATTTTATTTTTGGATCATTAACAAGTTTTTTATTATTTATATTTTTTTATTTTTTAAGTAATAAAATTGCAATATATTTTTCAGTACATAAACCATCTAATTCTTCTGAAATAGTCCAAAATATTTCCTCTAGTATTAATACATTAATAATTGGATTATCTTTTTTGCTAACTTTCTCTTTTGCTTTTATAGGTATAGGACTTTTTATTGTATTTATTCGCAGTTTTATAGTGAAGAAAAGTTGAATTGCCAATATTATTAAGAAAACACTTTCTTTGAATGTCTTTACATGACTTAGGCCTTTTAGTCCTTTTGCTGTCGCCAGGAATGATTTTATCAATATTACTACTCATAACCTTCGCTGAAGGAGGTTGAATTATTCTAAGTGGTAGGATTATATATGTGATTAATTAGGTAATTAATTGTGGCTGGAACATTATTATTTAATGCTTTGAAAGAGGCAATTGATGAAGAGATGGCAAATGATGTAAATGTTTGCGTAATGGGGGAAGATGTTGGTCAATATGGAGGATCTTATAAGGTAACTAAGGATTTATATGAAAAATATGGAGAGTTAAGAGTCTTAGATACTCCAATTGCAGAGAATAGTTTTACGGGTATGGCTGTGGGTGCAGCAATGACTGGCTTAAGACCAATTGTAGAAGGAATGAATATGGGTTTTTTGCTTTTAGCATTTAATCAGATATCAAACAATATGGGTATGCTTAGATATACAAGTGGAGGAAATTATAAAATACCAGCAGTAGTTCGAGGCCCTGGAGGAGTTGGTCGTCAACTTGGTGCTGAGCATAGTCAAAGACTTGAAGCATATTTTCATGCAGTTCCTGGCATAAAGATTGTTGCATGTAGTACGCCCACAAATGCTAAAGGTTTAATGAAAGCAGCTATAAGAGATGATAATCCAGTTCTGTTTTTCGAACATGTTCTTCTATACAACTTGTCTGAAGAATTACCTGAGGGTGATTATACTTGCGCTTTAGATCAGGCTGACGTTGTAAAAGAAGGGCGTGATATTACTTTATTGACTTATTCAAGAATGCGACATCACTGCCTTAAAGCTGTTGAAGAATTAGAAAAAAAAGGAATAGATGTTGAGTTAATAGATTTAATAAGTTTAAAACCATTTGATATGGAAACAATCTCAAAATCAATAAGAAAAACAAATAAAGTAATTATTGTTGAAGAATGTATGAAAACTGGAGGTATTGGTGCAGAATTAATTGCCTTGATAACAGAAGAGTGTTTTGATGATCTTGATGCCCGACCAATTAGATTATCTAGTCAGGATATTCCAACTCCCTATAATGGAAATCTTGAGAATTTGACAATAATCCAACCACATCAAATAGTTGAAAAAGTTGAGCATTTAATTAGTGGGAGTATATAAAAAATGAAAAGAAGGCAAGGTTGGCTTTTCTTTATTATATTTCTACTTACTTTATCCGTTTATCTATTAATAAATTATCCCTTACAATTGGGATTGGATTTACAAGGGGGTTCTCAACTTACACTACAAATTATTAAAGAGGAAGGTAAGGTAACAAGTGATGAACTTGAAGCAGTTAATTCGGTTATAGATAAGCGCGTTAACAATTTAGGAGTTTCAGAGTCTAATTTACAAACCCTCGGTGGCGATCAACTGATTTTAGAATTGCCAGGCGAACAAAATCCATTAGTTGCTTCAAGGGTATTAGGTAAGACTGCTTTATTAGAATTTAGAACCCAGAAAGATGGAACATCTACAGATTTAAAAACCCTGCAACTACAAAGATTGAGTATTAAAGAATTAATTGAACAATATTACTTTGAAGAAAAAAATCAAAATAATGATAATTTCTTAAAAGTTCTTCAAGATGATCTTAAAGATATAGAGCAAGAATTAAATTACTCATCTACTAGTAATGATTTATATGGGAAGTTAATTGAAATCAAAAAATATGTTGATAAAGAAATTACAAATTTATTTATTAAAACAGATTTATCTGGTAAGGATCTTATTAACGCAGGAAGGAGACAAGAACAAACAAATAGTAATTGGGAAGTTTTATTAACTTTTAGTAATTCAGGAGGTGAAAAGTTTGCAGAAATTACAAAGTCAATTGCTGGCACTAATCAACTATTGGCTATTATTCTTGATGGCGAATCTATAAGT
This sequence comes from uncultured Prochlorococcus sp., assembly GCA_902595175.1. GTDB lineage: Bacteria > Cyanobacteriota > Cyanobacteriia > PCC-6307 > Cyanobiaceae > Prochlorococcus_A. Next base: position 4,084 of record CACJPB010000018.1, read on the forward strand.
GAAGCTAGTGTTGGTAAACAGTTTGCTAGTACTGGTATTACAGGTGGATCAGCAACAATAAGCGGTAATTTTAGTGCTGAAAATGCTAGAGAATTAGAAGTTCAACTTAAAGGAGGCTCATTGCCATTGCCAATTGAAATAGTAGAAACTAACACTATAGGGGCTCTATTAGGATCCAAAAATATTTTAAAAAGTCTTTATGCAGCTATTAGTGGATTAATTTTTGTTGGAATATTTATGATTTTTAATTATAGAATTCTAGGTTTCGTTTCAGTTCTATCTTTAGTACTTTATGGTTTCTTTAACTTAGCCCTATACTCTTTAATTCCTGTAACTTTGACTTTACCTGGAATTTCTGGGCTTATACTTAGCATTGGTATGGCTGTTGATGCGAATATTCTAATATTTGAGAGAATAAGAGAAGAATTATATGACGGGAATACTCTTACAAGATCTATTGATAGCGGTTTTCAAAGAGCTAATTCTTCTATAGTTGATGGTCATATTACAACTCTTCTAAGTTGTTTTGTATTGTTTTTATTAGGCACAAATTTTGTTAAAGGTTTTGCGGCAACATTAGGTATTGGAGTTCTAATAAGCTTGTTTACCTCATTAAATTGTTCTAAAACTATTTTGCGATTTTTTACAACATATCAATCTTTAAGACAAAAAAATCTCTATCTACCGAATAATTATTTTTCAAATTAAATTTTTCTTTCTAATTTCCCATGAAATACAATCTTGAACTAATAAAAAATAAAAGAAAGATAATTAGTTTTTCAACTTTTCTTATTTTGTTAAGTCTTTTAGGGATTTTATATTCAACTTTTAATACTTCATATAAGAAACCTATAAATTTAGGGATGGATTTCGTTGGAGGAAATGAACTAAGAATAGAAAGAGTTTGTGAAGAAGAATGTTCTAATCTTTCCCCTGATTCAGTTTTAGAAAATTTAAGAGAGATCTCTAGTAATAAAAACTTTATAAATAATATTAAATTACAATTCCAAAATAAAAATAAATTAATTTCAATAAGAACGCCTTATTTGAGTATCGAAGAATCAAATAATCTAATTACTAATCTTGATAATATTATTGGACCTCTAAATTATGAGAGTAAGGATTCAAGATTAATAGGTCCAAAGCTTGGGAAAAGATTACTTACCAATTGTGTTACTTCATTGTTAGTTTCTTTATTTGCAATTTCTTTATATATAACTATTAGGTTTGATAAAAAATATGCATTATTTGCATTATTAGCTTTATTCCATGATTTATTAATTGTTTTCGGTATATTTTCCTGGTTGGGAGTTATATTATCTGTCGAGGTAAATAGTTTATTTGCGGTGTCTTTGTTAACTATTGCTGGTTATTCTGTAAATGATACTGTTGTTATTTTTGATAGAATTCGTGAGAATTTAAAATCAAAGGAAGAAGGCTATAACGAAACTATTCAATTATCAGTAAACGAATCATTTAGGAGAACAACTTTTACTAGTATTACAACCCTTATCCCTTTATTAAGCATAATTTTGTTTGGATCTTACTCGCTGTTTTGGTTTTCCTTGGCCTTATCATTAGGAATTATAGTTGGAAGTTATTCAAGTATTTTATTAGCTCCATCTTTGTTGCTTAAAGACTGAGCTTAAGCTTCTCATTTTATGAAATTGAATTACTATTTGATAATTTTATTTTCTTTAGTTTTAATAGATCTTTCTACTGAGCTAAGAATATTATTTGATTATTTTACTTTTAGTTCTCTATATTTTGCTATCGGTAAACATCCCTTAGCTATATTTATACTTTTTTCATACCCATATTTATATAAAAAATTAATTAAGTAGTTTTTAAATATCTTTAAATATCTTTAAATGATTCTTTGATTAAAACCTGTATTACTACAGCTAATGGAAGAGATAGTATTAAGCCTAATGGACCAAAAATGAAGGTAAATCCAAATTGTGATATTAATGTTAAACCAGGAAGTAGGTTTGCTTTTTTCTTCATTATAGATGGCATTATGATATAGCTTTCAATATTTTGAATGATTACATATGATCCTAATACTGCCAGTGGTTTCCAGAAATTATCTAGTAGTGCAATTGAGATTGGAAATATACCACTAATAACTGGACCTATATTCGGAATTATATTAAGAACCATTGCTATTAAAGCATTTGAGACAACGTATTTAACATCTAATATAGATAAAACTATTAATGATAATAAACCTACTGATAATGAGCTTATGACCATAGAAAAGGTCCAATTTGCTAATGCAATATTGCATTTTTCCAGAATATTTCTAAATTTATTACGGTAATTTTTTGGTATTAATAGAAGTACATTTTCTTTATATTGTTTTGGTTCAATAGAAATCATCAAACTCACTGCTAATACAAATATTAATCTCAAAAAACCTGAACCTAGATTCCCCGCAATATTAATTAAATTCTTAAAACTTTCTTGAATAGCTTTTGCAATAGTTGAGACATCTGGAATGGTAACTACATTATTTATTAAACTGAATATATCTATAACATTTTCTGATTGTTCGCCATAAAATAAGCTATTAAATTTGTTCAGATTTGTATTGATCAATATATTTATTTTTGATAAACCATTTGGAATGTCAACTAGTATTTCATTGAATTCTTTTATAAACGGAGGTAATACAAGAATAAAAATAGTAAATATTATTATTGATATGGCGGCTAAGACAAGAAACAAAGAAATCGATCGAGGAATTTTCAAACCTTTTTGGATTTGATTAGATAAATTACATACAATATTTGAAATTACTAAAGAACAAATTATTAGTAGGAGAAAATCCCTTAAAGTCCATACTATTAATAAAGTGATTAATATTACTACTAACTTGAAATATGATGTAGTATTCAATTTTCATAATATTCTACTTCTTTTCAGAGTATCCTAATCCATTTGATTTGGCATAACTATTTGCAAATCTCATAAATCTGTCAAAGTCTGGTGTGTTCTTCCAAATATAAACCGCTTCTAAAAATATTGGTTCTCCATCAACAAACTTTACTTTAACTTCTCTAGTTAATATTTCACCTTCGGAATCTATCATCCGCATACCTGTAATTTCACCGTCTGTAATTGAAGATAATGCCTGAGGTTTTTCAAACAAAAATAATGCTTGACCGGTTGTACCATCTTTACTCCTAGTTAGTCTTATTTCAGGCACTACTGGTTCATCAGTTCCGTCATAAAATTGTATTTTTGCAATTTTATTTGTTGTCATAATATTCAGTTGATAATTTTTTATCTTAGGAAATATTTTTCATATTCGTTTGTAGTTATTTTATAAAACATTATTTATTAACCCTAGGATACTTTCATCATATTTTTTATCAGTTAAATCTATTATCTTTATATTAGTTTTGCCAACCTTTTCATATTCATAACACTTATCGTAATAATCTAATACTGATCTGCAAACTAAGTCCCATTTCTCATTATGAATTGATTCAAGAGCTATTTTTGTTCTTTGTGGTCCTAGTCTTTTTTTTATCCTTAGTACTGATTCTTGGAGTTCCTCTTTTTTAAATACACTATAAGTATCTATTAACTCATCTAACCTGTTAGATTCGCTCCTTATAATTTCAATCCTCCTAGAGTTTTTCATCTGATTGAAGAATTCATGAGGAATTTTACATTTACCTATATTTGCACTTTCAGCTTCTACAAAAATATTATTAGAAAATTTAAAGGAATTTAATTTTTCTGCAATTATATTTTCAAATTGTTCATTTGAAGGTTGTTTTTTCATTCCTAAACCTCCAAATGTACTTCCTCTATGACAAGCAAAACCTTCAAGATCAATAGTTTGATATTTATATTTATCAAGTAATGATAATAATCTTGTCTTCCCTGTTCCTGTTTTCCCTCCAATAACTACTAAATTCATCTTATTTGAAAAACTATCTAATACCCATCTTCTATATTTTTTGTAACCGCCATTAAGTGTAACTATATTAAATTTAAATTTATCTAATAACCATCCAATACTTTGTGAACGCATTCCTCCTCTAGAGCAATATATCCTGATAAATAATTCATTATTTTTATTAGGAATAGTTGTATGAGACTCAATACTCTTGAATAAATTATCAAGAAGTATTTCCATTTTTTTTTCAAAAAATTTTAATCCCTCTATGACTGCTTTTTCTCTACCATTTTTTTTGTAAATTGTACCAATTATAGATCTCTCATCATCATCAAATAGTGGAATATTAATAGAATTAGGCATGTGTCCTTTATAATATTCACTCGGGCTTCTAACATCTATAAGTGGTCCTTTAAAACATCTAAATTTCTCTAGTTTTTTTCTTTTGAAATACATGGATAGTTTTTATTTTTTTAGATTGATTTTTTAAAATGAATAACAAAGAACAGGATAACTATAGTAATGCTACATTAGATCTTATAAAAAAATTTGTAGATTCCAATCAAAGAAAAAGAATAAATTCATTAACTCAAATAGAATCTGAAGTCGAAAATATTTTTAATCTTGGCTCATCACTGTTTGATATGTTTGATAGAGAAGGAGATGACTGGGCTGCTGGTTGGATATTGCAAGTTTTAAAAAAATTTAGGCCAGAATTCTTTGAAAACTCTAAATTCAATAATTGGTTTAATACATATTCAGATATTGATATTAATTATGAAGATTTGCAATTGATGTTAGTTGAGCAAAAATTTGAAGATGCAGATAGATTAACAAGTTCTTACTTACGAAAATTAGCTGGGAAATTAGCTGAAAAACGTGGATATGTTTTCTACAGTGAAGTTAAAAATATGTCAGGAAAAGATCTAGAAACAATAGATAGATTATGGACTATTTATTCTACTGGTAGATTTGGATTTTCAATTCAAGCAAAGATATTAAAATCAGTAGGGAAAAAATATGAATTAATGTGGCCGAAAATAGGTTGGAAAAAAGAGGGCTTATGGACTAGATATCCTGGATCTTTTTGCTGGTCATTGGATGCTCCTGATGGACATATGCCATTAATAAATCAACTAAGAGGAGTAAGACTTATGGACTCCATCCTACGGCATCCTGCTATTTCAAAGAGACACAATAATATTCTTTAAATTGAGGTATTTAATAAGTTAAAATTAAGACAGTGTAAAAATATTATTATGTCCTTATTCCGGGGCAAAAATATTTTAAAAAGATTTTTTAAAAGACCAAATATTAACTGGTCAAACTACGTATTCGAATCATCATTACAGTTAAATGAATTTGTCGATGAATTATTAGAACCTATTAAAAATTCTCAATCAAGCTATCTTATAAAACTTGGTTTACATGAAGCTTTAGTTAACGCAGTAAAACATGGAAATAAATTAGATCCTAAAAAAAATATTAGAGTAAGAAGAATAATTACTCCTAATTGGTGTGTTTGGCAAATTCAAGATCAAGGTAATGGTTTAGAAATAAAAAAAAGAGACTACAAATTACCAAAAAAAATAAGTAGTGTAAATGGCCGCGGCCTGTACATTATTAATGAATGTTTTGATGATATTAGATGGAGTACTAAAGGTAATAGGCTTCAGTTGGCTTTAAAAAGGTGATTTTTACTAGGGCAAGGTTGATCTACGTTTATTTCTTTTAACCATTTAACACTTTCTTCTATATACTCAATAGTTTCCTTGTCATTGCAAGAAATAATTAAATGGCATAATCCAGCCGAAATTAGTTCTGCAGCTCGTTTATATTTATTTCCTTTATCTTTATGCCATTTAGAATGATCAATCTTTAATTTGTCGTTAAGACTTTGAACAAGCTTTATAGTATCTTTATCCCAATAGGTCATAAGAGTTTTTTTTACTTTACAGCAGACCATACTTTGGTCATAAAATAGGAATTTGATTTTACATCTTTAAACCCTACATCCTCAATTTTAGAATCTATATCCTCTTTTATGTAATCACAATAAAAAGGCTCATGAAAAGATTTATAGAAGCTTTCCATTATGGATATAAAGTCAGGAGAATCACTTATTTGAATTGAATCAGCTAAAACTAATACTCCACCAGGTTCAAGAACTCTAAAAAATTCATTTAGTACTTTAGCTCTAATTGTTCTAGGTAATTCATGAAATAAGTAAACACAAGAAATGCATTGAAAACTATCATTTTCAAAAGGTAATTCCTCAGCGTTACCTTTTATCAACTGAATTAAATCTCCATCTAAATCTGAAATATATCTACTTGCCTCTTTTAAGTATGAATCAGATAAATCAATGCCTGTAATTTTTTCTTTAGGAAATGCTGCTCTTAATTGCTTTAATGTTCTTCCTGATCCTGTAGCCACATCAAGTATTTTTATAGAGCTTTTTTTTCTATCGCTAAAAAATTCTAGTCCTTCTTTTATTGGCTTAATTATTCTTCTCCTCATTGAATCAGCACTACCATTGAAAAGAATCTCAACTTGTAGGTCATAAATGCTAGCTGAAAAATCTGATAAATAACCATCTGTTTGATGATGAAAATTTCTCAAGTAATATTGAGGATAATTATTTTTATCAATTGATTTTGGAAGATCATCAAAGTTTTGTTTTCTACGTCTATCCCATGTATTAGGCATATCAAGCCAAATTTTAGGATATTGAGTTAGATATCTAAGCCATGGTTCGTCAAACAATAATTTTTTTGGATATATATTTTTTTCTGCATCATTCCAATCTTCTTCTCTTAAATTATCCATTGAATTTTGGATTTGCATTAGAAGATCTCTATCTATATTAAAATTTTCAAGCTTTGAATCGGGAAGAATAAAGTTCATTAATCTTGAACTAATCTGCTTGTGAGCGAAACCTGCAATGCTTTTACTTTGTTGTAGCGTTTTATATGCAATTTTTGAGATAGATTCCCTAGCCATTTTTTGATTTATATATATATATTCCAACAAAAAAAAAATCAATTTGAGAATATTTTGTGATATTTCTCAAATTGATTAATTTAAACTATTGTTTTCTTTTAATTATGCATCGTAATACATGAAGAATTCATGTGGATGAGGCCTTTGTCTAAGTTGTTGTACCTCTTCGTATTTTATATCGATAAAGTTATCAATAAAATCTTCAGTAAATACTCCACCAGCTAATAGATATTCCTTATCAGCTTTTAGCGCATTAAGGGAGTCATTTAGAGATGAAGGTACTGTATCGATTTTTGCAAGTTCATCAGCTGGAAGTTCAAATAAATCTACATCTACTCCATCACCAGGATCAATTTGATTTTTAATTCCATCAATACCAGCAAGCATCATTACAGAGAATGCTAAGTAAGGATTTGCAAGTGCGTCACCTGATCTGAATTCTAATCTTTTAGCTTTGGGGCTTGGTCCTGTTAACGGTATTCTTACCGCAGCTGATCTATTACCCTCAGAATAAACTAGATTTACAGGTGCTTCGAATCCTGGAACCAACCGCTTATAACTATTAGTAGTTGGGTTAGTAAATGCTAAGAATGATGGAGCATGTTTAAGTATGCCTCCGATGTACCATCTTGCTGTTTGAGATAAATTTGCATATGATCCTTCACCAAAGAATAGTGGCTGTCCACTCTTCCATAAACTTTGGTGAACATGCATCCCTGTTCCGTTGTCGTTAAAAACAGGCTTGGGCATGAATGTTGCTGTTTTTCCATATTTTTTTGCAACATTTCTGACAACGTATTTATATGTCATAACGTTATCAGCAGCATTTATTAACGAATCAAATTTCATTCCAAGCTCGTGTTGGCCTGCACCAGCAACTTCATGGTGATGTTTTTCTGTGGGTATACCTAATTCACCCATAAGAAGAAGCATCTCAGATCTGATATCTTGAGCAGTATCATTTGGAGCTACTGGAAAATATCCTTCTTTATATTGTATTTTGTATCCTAAGTTTCCCCCTTCTTCAATTCTCCCAGTATTCCATGGGGCTTCAATAGTATCTACACTATAAAAACAACCACCTTCTTTAGAATCATATCTAACATCATCAAATAAAAAGAATTCTGGTTCTGGTCCAAAAAATGCAGTATCTGCTATTCCAGTCGAGTCTAGATATTTTAATGCCTTTTGAGCTAAAGCTCTTGGACACCTATCATAAGGTTCACCGCTTCTTGGCTCTTGAATAGAGCAAATCATACTTAGAGTTTTATGTTTATAGAAAGGATCTATCCAAGCTGTACTCGCATCGGGTACCATTGACATATCTGAGGCATTAATTGCTTTCCAACCTCTTATTGATGAGCCATCAAAAGCCAAACCCTCTGTAAAAGAATCCTCTTCTATCATGTCTGATGTAAGAGTTAAATGTTGCCATTTTCCATGAATATCTGTGAATTTTAAATCGATGAGTTCAATTCCTTCGTCTTTAATTTGACTTAAAACATCTTGAGGAGATTTTGACATAATTTTGTAATACCTTCTATGAAATTAATAACTTGATGATTCTTGTTATGTATCAACGGTAACTTTTTTTAAGACTTGATGTGTTCTTTTAGTGTTTCAAGTCATAAGTTTAATAATTGTTTACCTAAATATTTAAATTGAATGAATTTCTTTAAATAAATATCGCTTATGTGGCGATATTAGTTTAATTTAAAAGTAATTGAATGTAATGCTTTGACGGAAGCAAAACTTATTTCGGCTTTAAATGAAGAGAATTTATCTCATTTCTCAAAGACTTATGTTCCCTCTAGACTATTATTAGGTCCCGGTCCTTCAAACGCACATCCAGAAGTCTTAAGCGCTCTTTCTTTGAATCCTATTGGTCACTTAGATGAAGCATATATTTCATTGATGTCTGATGTTCAACAACTTCTAAGATATACTTGGCAATGTAATAATCGCCTGACGCTTCCAATGAGTGGTACTGGAAGTGCAGCGATGGAAGCATCAATAGCTAATTTTATAGAGGAAGGAGAAAAAATTCTCATCGCTAAAAAAGGATATTTTGGAGACAGACTTGTTGATATGGCAACAAGATATAAAGCAGATGTATCTGTTATTGAAAAACCTTGGGGTGAATCCTTTTCTTATGATGAAATCAAGTATGAAATAGAAACTAAAAAACCAGCGATTTTTGCTATTGTCCATGCTGAAACATCAAGTGGTGTTTTACAACCTCTTTATGGTATTGGGGAGGTATGTAGAAAAAATAACTGCTTGTTTTTAGTTGATGCAGTTACCTCTCTTGGCGCTCTAGAACTATTGATTGACGAATGGAAAATTGACTTAGCATACAGTTGTAGTCAAAAAGGATTAAGTTGTCCCCCAGGATTAAGTCCTTTTACGATGAATAAAAGAGCTGAAGAAAAACTAAGTTCAAGAAAAACAAAAGTACCTAACTGGTATTTAGATTTATCTCTATTAAATAAATATTGGGGTTCTGATCGTGTTTACCACCATACTGCCCCTGTGAATATGAATTTTGCTATTCGTGAAGGTTTACGATTAATTGCGAATGAGGGTTTAGAAAATGTTTGGAATAGACATAATACTAATGCAAAGAAACTGTGGAATGGGTTAGAAAGTCTTGGAATGGAATTACATGTTTCAGAGGATTATAGATTGCCAACTTTAACCACAGTAAAAATACCTCCAGCAGTTGATGGTGATGGTTTTAGAAATCATCTTTTAAGAAACTTTGGAATAGAGATAGGAAATGGACTAGGAGAATTGTCTGGCAAGGTATGGCGCATAGGATTAATGGGCTTTAACTCAAATGAGGAGAATGTTGATAGATTATTAAACTTATTTGATACTGAGTTAAAAAAATATTCTATTTTTGAGTCCTCAACTTTTTAAACCACAGCTGTAAAATTTGACTGCATTCGTCTTCTAAAATACCTCCTACAATTTCCATTTTGTGATGAGCACTATCATGTTTTGATAGGTCGATTGAGCCTCCCAATCCACCTCTTTTCTTATCGTAAGCCCCGAAAATAACTTTACCCATCCGTGCTTGAATAAGAGCAGAGGAACACATGGTACATGGTTCTAGATTTGTGATTATGGTACATTCATTAAATCTCCAATCATTTTTTATTAGAGATGCCTGTCTAAGTGCCATTATCTCAGCATGACCTAATGGGTCATTATTTATATTCCTCCTGTTAACCCCTCTTCCGATACATCTTCCTCTCTCATCCAAAATTATTGAACATATTGGCAACTCAACTTTTCCAATTTCTTCTGATCTTCTTAGGATATAATTCATCCAACTAATGTATTTTGAAATATTAATACCTTTCTTTTGATCATAATTACTATTTAGATTTTCAAAAATATACCTCATTTACCAATATTAAGAATAAACTTATTAATAGATATCTTATCTGATGACTGAAGATTTAATTAATAAAAAAGATATATACTTCCCTTCATATTTAGGAACTAACGATAACTTAATTACCATCCTAAATAGAGCAACTCAAATTCTTTGTGACTGGTTCTCTAAAGCCGAGAAATTTGGTCCATTGCCAGTTGATGAGAACTTCAAGTGCTTAATGCCTAATGAGGAAGGTAATTCTACAGAAGATTTGTTTTCTGAGATTAAATCTCTTCTGAATAATTCATTTAATCCAGTTCATCCAGGCTCTCTAGCTCATCTTGATCCCCCACCATTGATTTTTTCTATTATGGGAGATTTAATTGCTGCTGGTTTAAATAATAATCTTCTAGCTTACGAGTTGTCTCCAAGTATTACTTTGTTGGAGGAAACATTATGCAAATGGTTTGCAAAGAAAATAGGATTTAATGATTCTTCTGGGGGCATAGCAGCTAGCGGAGGCACATTAAGTAATTTGAATGCACTTATAGCAGCTAGACATAATTCCGGATTAGGTTCAGATCCCAATTCTGTATTACTTGTTAGTGAAGATGCTCATTCCTCCTTTATTAAATGCACAAGAATAATGGGTTTAAATGAATCAAATCTTGTCAGAATTAAAACTGATAATAACGGTTGTATGGATATGCAAAACCTTAGAAAAACTTTAGATAAATGTTTTATTGATAATAAAAAGATCTTCGCTATTGTTGCCACGCTAGGTACAACTGTAAGAGGAGCAATTGATCCTATTAAAGATATTAGTGAAATATGCAAAGAAAGAAATATATGGCTACATATCGATGGCTCCATAGGAGGCATATTTGCCGTTACTTCCATTCCAATAGAAGGTTTAAATAATATTAATAAAGCTAATTCAATAACAATAAATCCTCAAAAAATAATTGGCATTACAAAGACTTCATCTTTGTTATTAGTTTCAGAAATGAGTACTTTGGAAAATACATTTTCTACTGGACTTCCCTACCTATCATCTAAAGAAGATATTATAAATAGAGGAGAAATAGGCATACAAGGTTCAAGGCCCGCAGAGGTTATTAAACTATGGTTGGGTTTACGTTTTTTAGGCCTCAAAGGAATAGAAGATATTTTAAAATCATCAATAAAAAGAAAAGATTTTTTTATAAAAAATATTAGTAAAGATAAATTTGAAATATTATCAGGTCCTTTACATATTGTTTCATTCTTACCAAAGGGACTAGCACCAAAAAATACTGATTCCTGGACTAAATTTAAAGTTAATGAACTAATGAAAAATAATTTTATGCTTTCAAGACCAAAATTTAAAGGTAAATATTTTTTACGGGTCGTCATGGGAAACTACAATACAAATTATTCTCATATTGAAAAACTTTTGAAATTATTAGATGCTTAATCAATGAATTTCTTTAGACCAAAAATTATTGCAGTAATAACAGGGTTTATATCTATAGTAATTTGCGTTGCTTACTTACTTTTAATAACTATCTTTGATTTCAGAGCTTATCTAAATGACCAATTATCAAATCTTACTTAGGAAATGGAGGCAAACTTTTATTAGTTTTAAAATACTTTTTTATCTCAATTTTTGAAATAGCTTCGTTGACGAAGTTATTTAAAATATCCTCTCTTTTACTTATTTTGTAGATATTATCAACAACTTCTTGAATTCCTCCATCTCCCCAATCCTGACCATTTTTAAAATATTCAATCAAACTAAGTCCTACTATCTTTATTAGCCAGCCTGCAGTAATTGATTGGATTGATTTAGATATTAATATCTTAGTTAAACTTGTAGCTAATGCTGGAGAAAGAATGGCGAGACCCCCTTTTAGTATGCCTTGTTTAGCCAATGCGCTTAACAATGATTTAGCTAAATCATTTGCATCTTTTTTTGTAAGCTTTATTTCATATATTTTTGATAATTCCATTATCATTTGAAGGTTTACGGAGGTAGTAGTAAGGAAATCAACAGCTGGTAGTGGATTAACTAGTATTACTCCTCCTGTTATCCACATATATTTATTAATAACTTTATTTGACATTAAATATCTTTGTTCATGTAGGAAATTTTTACTTTTAATACCTAACTCATTCGAGCGAAAAAGAATATTATCTGCCAATAACTCTTCACCATTATTATCGAGTGTTTCAATTATTTCTCTAAATAAACTTCCAACCTCTGAAACTAGATTTAAAGCATCTGATTTTATATATGGAGATTGTTGATGTACTGCAATTGTTTGAACAACTGAAATTTTATTTTTTCTAGCGGAAGTTATAGAAATTATATTTTCTTGGATTAGGTTATTTTCATCTCTAGACCTCAAATCACATTTATTTAGAACTATTATTATTTTTTTCCTTAATTTTAAT
>CACJPB010000019.1 GCA_902595175.1 uncultured Prochlorococcus sp.
TTCCCTCATAGAAATATACTAACCAAGAAAAATTTGAATTTTTAAAAGCACTATTAATAAATTTGATTATTTCTCATAAATCATTTGCTTTGATTTAACTGCCTAAAAACCTTAGTTATTTACAATTTATCCTCTGATATATTTAATACTATTCAAAGGTAAAAAATGAAAATTTCTGATAAATTTCATTTAGAAGACATCTATAAATTAAAAAATACAGTTCTCACTGGAAAAACTGAAGATATAAAATGGCGGATCCATCATATCAATATAGTTTCTAAACTTTTGGATGAAAATAAAAAAGAGATAATTAAATCACTTTTTGTTGATCTCGGCAAATCTGAAATTGAAGGGCTTTCAGAAATACTTTTAGTGAAAGAAGAAATTTCACTTATAAAAAAGAAACTCAATTCTTGGATGCGACCAAAAAAGATTGATACCCCTTTTTATCTTTTTCCATCATCCTCCAAAGTTATTTATGAACCTCTTGGGTGTGTCTTAATTCTTGGTCCTTATAATTATCCATTACTTTATATTTTAAAGCCATTGGTAAATATTTTCTCAGCAGGAAATACTGCAGTTATAAAACCGTCAGAGAAATGTCCTGCGACCTCAAAACTTATTAAAAAACTTACTATCAAATATTTCCGTAATGATGTCCTAATGACAGTAGAGGGGAATTATAAGCAATCCATAAAATTAATTGAACAAAATTTTGACCACATATTTTTTACAGGAAGTACTGAAACTGGAAAATCTATAATGAAATTAGCTTCAAAAAACTTAACCCCACTAACTCTTGAGTTAGGCGGAACAAATCCTGTAATTATTTTCAAGAATGCAAATTTAGAAGTAGCTGCTAAAAGAATTGTTTGGGGCAAATTTTTTAATTCTGGTCAATCTTGCATGGCTCCGAATCATATCTTTGTAGATAAAGATATTGAAAATATTTTTATAGAAAAATTAAAGAAATGCATAGTAAGTTTTTACGGAGATAATCCAATTATTTCGGAAAACTTATCAAAATTAGAGAAAAGGCAATTTACATCAACTGTAGAAATTCTCAAACAATATAAAAAAGAAAAAAGAATTTTATTTGGGGGGACTTTCAGTAAGAAAAAGTTGAAAATATCTCCAACAATCTTGAGAACTAAATTAAATGAAACAGATATTTTGCAAAAAGAACTTTTCAGTTCACTGCTTCCAGTAATTGCGATCAAGGATAAGGAATCAGCTTTAAAACAGATTAGTCAAACTACAAAACCCTTAGCAATCTACTTATTTGGAGGCAATAAAAAAATCCATCATCATATTTCAAAAGTAACCAGCTCAGGAACAATTTGTATAAATGATGTGATGTTACCAGTTCTTATTCCAAATTTACCGTTTGGAGGCGTTGGGAAAAGTGGTATTGGTAAATTTCATGGTGAAGAGGGGTTTCGCAATTTTTCAAATCAAAAATCTATTACTTTTAAAGGTTTTTTATTTGATTTAAATCTGCGGTATCCTCCTTACGAAAGAGTAAAGAAATTTTTAAAGTTTATTTTTCAGGTTTAAATTACTTAAATTGTTTTCAAAAACCTAGCGATTTTAAATTTAAAGATTATCTTTAAATAAATAGTGAGTTTTATGAAATTTGCATTTTTACTAATTGCCATATTAGTTAATTTTTTTAATATCTCATTTATTAAATCAGAGGAAAGAATAATTTCAGCAAAATATAAAATTGAGAATATTGCTAAAAAAGAATCAAGTACTGAAGAAAAAACTGAAATAAGAAAAATTCATATCGTAAAAAGTGGAGATACAATATCAAGTATTTCAAAATTCTATTCGATAAGTAAAGATTTAATTATTAAATTGAATAACTTAAAAGATGAAGATTATATCTTTGTTGGCCAAAATCTTATTATTTCTGAATCTACTGAAAATCCTAGAAAGGAATCTGATTTAATAAATAATTATCATATCGTTCAAACTGGTGAAAATCTTACTGAGATATCAAACAAATATAATTTAAAAGTAAAAGAACTGATAGAGATCAATAATATCAATAATCCTGATTCAATAAAAGTTGGTCAAAAGCTCACAATAAGAAAAAACAACACAATTAATTCAGAAAAATATGAAACAACTGAAAATAAAAAAAATGATGACTTAATTGAGTTAGATAAAAAAATTTATGGTCCTATAATTATCCAAAGTAAATCATATAAAGATATTAAAGGTAGAAAAGTTTTTAACGTACTAAATCAAGAAAATAAAAAACTTTTTCTTTCAATCAATTGTGATACAAATGAATTAGATGTAAGAATACCTGGTAGAAAATGGATGGGAAGTAAACCTGCTAAAGAAGAATTCGAAAATAATTTAATAAATGATTTTTGTTAAAACTTTTAATTAATATGTGTGAATAATTTGTCTAAGAATATAAATGATGGGTTATTCTACAAAAAGTTAAATTAATAGTAATGGCTATTTCAAGAGGAGATCTCGTAAGAGTTAAAAGACCAGAATCATATTGGTACAATGAAATAGGTAAAGTTGCTTCAGTTGATACCTCAGGTATTAAATATAACTGTGTGGTCAGATTCGATAAAGTAAATTACGCTGGGATAAGCGGAACTGATGGTGGAGCAAATACAAATAATTTCGCTGAAAGTGAATTAGAGAAAGCTTAAATAATTGCCTGAATTACCTGAAGTAGAAACAGTTCGAAGAGGTTTAGAGCAAAAACTTGATAACTTTATAATTAAAAAAGTAGAAGTATGTAGGGATTCAACTGTTGCATTCCCAACAAACAAAGAAGAATTCATTAAAGGACTTCGGAACTCACTTATTTATAAATGGGATAGAAGAGGAAAATATTTAATAGCTCAATTAAAAGAAGTTCAAAATGAGAATGCTCAATTTCCTCTAGAAAATTCACAAAATAACGGATTTCTTGTAATTCATCTAAGAATGACTGGATATTTCAAGTTCATTGAAAAATCAACTCATCCTTGTAACCATACAAGAATAAGATTTTTCGATAAAAATAATAATGAGCTTAGGTACGTTGACGTAAGAAGTTTTGGTCAAATGTGGTGGATTAATAAAGACCTATCGCTTAACAAAATAATTAAAGGATTAGGTTCATTAGGACCAGAACCATTTTCTAAAGACTTTAATGCAAATTATCTTAAGAAAGTTATCTCAAAAAGAACAAAAACTATAAAAGCTATCTTGTTAGATCAAACAATAGTGGCAGGCATAGGTAATATTTATGCTGATGAAAGTTTATATTCTGCTGGCATCTCACCTTTTAGGGAAGCTCGAACAATAAAGAAAAATGAATTAATCAAGCTCAAAGAATCTATTGTAACTGTATTAAAAAAAAGTATTGGTTCTGGGGGTACGACATTCAGCGATTTTAGGGACTTGGAAGGAGAAAATGGGAATTTTGGTTTACAGACAAATGTTTATAGGAGAACTGGAAAAGAATGTCGTAAATGTGGAAATTTAATTGAAAGACAAAAAATTACTGGAAGAAGTACCCATTGGTGTCCTAAATGCCAAAAATAAAAAAAGGACTTACTCAAAAAGAGTAAATCCTTTTAAATATTTTTACCTGGCATTGAGCTATTTTCTCAAGGGGCTACCCCCTAAATATTTTCGCCGCTGATGCGTTTCACAACCGAGTTCGAGATGGATCGGAGTGGTTCCACATCGCCATGAACACCAGGATAGTGTGAACCTTGAGAACTGCATAGAGAATTATATAAATAAAAAACAATAAATTAAGTTTATTTGGTCAAGCCCTCGGTCTATTAGTACTCCTCCGCTGCACTTGTTACCAAGCTTCCACGTAGAGCCTATCAACGGGTGTTCTTCCCGTGACCTTACTGGCTTAAGCCATGGCAATACTCATCTTGAGGTGGGCTTCCCACTTAGATGCTTTCAGCGGTTATCCACTCCGCACATGGCTACCCAGCGTTTACCGTTGGCACGATAACTGGCACACCAGAGGTGCGTTCCTCCCGGTCCTCTCGTACTAGGGAGAAATCCTCTCAATATTCCTGCGCATACACCGGATATGGACCGAACTGTCTCACGACGTTCTGAACCCAGCTCGCGTACCGCTTTAATGGGCGAACAGCCCAACCCTTGGGACCGACTTCAGCCCCAGGTTGCGATGAGCCGACATCGAGGTGCCAAACCTCCCCGTCGATGTGAACTCTTGGGGGAGATCAGCCTGTTATCCCTAGAGTAACTTTTATCCGTTGAGCGACGGCCCTTCCACGCAGAACCGTCGGATCACTAAAACCGACTTTCGTCCCTGTTCGACTTGTAGGTCTCACAGTCAAGCTCCCTTCTGCTTTTGCACTCAACGACTGATTTCCAACCAGCCTGAGGGAACCTTTGTGCGCCTCCGTTACCTTTTAGGAGGCGACCGCCCCAGTCAAACTGCCCATCAGATACTGTCCGCTTCCCGGATAACGGGTAAGCGTTAGAACCCTAGCTCTAAAAGAGTGGTATCTCACCGATGACTCAATAGTACCCACGAGCACTATTTCAACGTCTCCCACCTATTCTGCGCATTCAGAGCCCGAGCACAATATCAAACTACAGTAAAGCTTCATAGGGTCTTTCTGTCCGGGTGTATGTAGTCCGCATCTTCACAGACAATTCTATTTCGCCGAGCCTCTCTCCGAGACAGCGCGCAAATCGTTACACCTTTCGTGCGGGTCGGAACTTACCCGACAAGGAATTTCGCTACCTTAGGACCGTTATAGTTACGGCCGCCGTTCACCGGGGCTTCAGTCGCCAGCTTCACTAAAAGCTAACCAGCTTCCTTAACCTTCCGGCACTGGGCAGGTGTCAGCCCCCATACATCGTCTTGCGACTTAGCGGAGACCTGTGTTTTTGGTAAACAGTCGCTTGCGCCTCTTCACTGCGACCAGCTCTCGCTGGCACCCCTTCTCCCGAAGTTACGGGGCCATTTTGCCGAGTTCCTTAGAGAGAGTTATCTCGCGCCCCTCGGTATTCTCTACCACCCCACCTGTGTCGGTTTCGGGTACTGGCATTTGTGTCTTAACGAGTATAGGGCTTTTCTTGGAAGCATGACATCACCAACTTCGCTGCCGTAGCAGCT
Organism: uncultured Prochlorococcus sp.; assembly: GCA_902595175.1. Lineage (GTDB taxonomy): Bacteria > Cyanobacteriota > Cyanobacteriia > PCC-6307 > Cyanobiaceae > Prochlorococcus_A. Next base: position 5,135 of record CACJPB010000019.1, read on the forward strand.
CGTACTCACGCCTTAGCTCAAGATGTTTTCTCCATCTCTCAAAGCCTCGAACGCTTGAACCAGTAACCAACATCTGGCCTGGTTAGCCTTCTCCGTCCCCCTTCTCAAAACACATCTGGTACAGGAATATTGACCTGTTATCCATCGACTACGCCTTTCGGCCTCGCCTTAGGTCCAGACTAACCCTCCGCGGACGAGCCTGCCGGAGGAACCCTTAGGGTTTCGGGGCATGGGATTCTCACCCATGTTTTCGCTACTCAAGCCGACATTCTCACTTCTATGCCGTCCACGTCCGCTTACGCTAACGCTTCACCCTACATAGAACGCTCCCCTACCATAAATAAATTTATCCGCAGCTTCGGTATAACGCTTAGCCCCGTTCATTTTCGGCGCAGGATCGCTCGACCAGTGAGCTATTACGCACTCCTTTGAGGATGGCTGCTTCTAGGCAAACCTCCTGGTTGTCTGGGCAATCCCACCTCCTTTATCACTTAGCGTTAATTTTGGGACCTTAGCTGGCGGTCTGGGCTGTTTCCCTCTTGACTATGGAGCTTATCCCCCACAGTCTGACTGCCTAGTTACACACAGGGTATTCAGAGTTCATATCGATTTGGTACCGCTTTCGCAGCCCGCACCGAAATGGTTGCTTTACCCCCCTGCTGGAGCACTAGACGCTACGCCTCAACGTATTTCGGGGAGAACCAGCTAGCTCCTGGTTCGATTGGCATTTCACCCCTAACCACAGCTCATCCGCTGAATTTTCAACTTCAGTCGGTTCGGACCTCCACTTGGTATCACCCAAGCTTCATCCTGGCCATGGTTAGATCACCAGGGTTCGGGTCTATAAACACTGACAAACGCCCTATTAAGACTCGCTTTCGCTGTGGCTCCACCATTTCCGGTTTAACCCGCCAGTGCCTATAAGTCGCCGGCTCATTCTTCAACAGGCACACGGTCACCCGATTAGTCGGGCTCCCATTGCTTGTAAGCTCACGGTTTCATGTTCTATTTCACTCCCCTCCCGGGGTTCTTTTCACCTTTCCCTCGCGGTACTGTTTCACTATCGGTCACACAGTAGTACTTAGCCTTACGAGGTGGTCCTCGCAGATTCACACGGAATTCCACGTGCTCCGTGCTACTCGGGATACAGCTAGGTCAACTTATCTTTCGATTACGGGGCTTTCACCCTCTGTGGCACGCCATTCAAACGTTTCTTCTAGACTTGTTGATCCATATTGCTGTCCCACAACCCCGATAGTCAAGACTATCGGTTTGGGCTATTCCCCGTTCGCTCGCCGCTACTGAGGGAGTCGTTATTTACTTTCTCTTCCTCCAGCTACTAAGATGTTTCAGTTCGCTGGGTTAGCTCGCACCAACCTATATATTCAGTTGGCCGTACATGGGGTTGCCCCATTCGGAAATTCCCGGATCAAAGTGTGCTTCCAACTCCCCGAGACTTATCGCAGGTAACCACGTCCTTCATCGCCTCTGTGTGCCTAGGTATCCTCCGTGAGCCCTTTGTAGCTTGACCAATAACTTCAAAATTGAAGCATCAGCTTAATAGAATTGTTATTAATGCATTCGCACAAATAATAAATCTGCATCATTAAAGATGCTTATTGTCTTTAAAAATAATCTATGCAGTTGTCAAGGTTCTCTGAAAACAATGAAATTAATTCAATGAGTCCAGCATCTTAATGATTTCATTAGGAAGCTAGATTCTTTCAGAATTTGATCACAACTCAGAACATTTCCTTTCTACCGGATATGGAAGAGGTGGTAATCAGTGGAGGTAAGCGGACTCGAACCGCTGACATCCTGCTTGCAAAGCAGGCGCTCTACCAACTGAGCTATACCCCCAACATAGAGATATGGGCCATCCTGGACTTGAACCAGGGACCTCACCCTTATCAGGGGTGCGCTCTAACCACCTGAGCTAATGGCCCAGGAAAAATAATGGGTGTGACCTAGAAAAACTTAGGAAATGAAATTCTTAATAAATTAAAAACGTGAGATACCGATCGACCTAAGGTGACAAAATAATAATATTAAACATTTTGTTGTCTCCCTGTTAGGAGGTGATCCAGCCGCACCTTCCGGTACGGCTACCTTGTTACGACTTCACCCCAGTCATTAGCCCCACCTTCGGCGTCCTCCTCCACAAGGGTTGGAGTAACGACTTCGGGCATGGCCAACTTCCATGGTGTGACGGGCGGTGTGTACAAGGCCCGGGAACGTATTCACCGCAGTATGCTGACCTGCGATTACTAGCGATTCCTACTTCACGTAGGCGAGTTGCAGCCTACGATCTGAACTGAGCCACGGTTTATGGGATTTGCTAGCTCTCGCGAGTTTGCTGCCCTTTGTCCGTAGCATTGTAGTACGTGTGTAGCCCAGGGTGTAAGGGGCATGATGACTTGACGTCATCCACACCTTCCTCCGGTTTATCACCGGCGGTCTTTCTAGAGTGCCCAACTAAATGCTGGCAACTAAAAACGTGGGTTGCGCTCGTTGCGGGACTTAACCCAACATCTCACGACACGAGCTGACGACAGCCATGCACCACCTGTCACTGCATTCCCGAAGGCACCCTCAAATTTCTAAGAGGTTCGCAGGATGTCAAACCCTGGTAAGGTTCTTCGCGTTGCATCGAATTAAACCACATACTCCACCGCTTGTGCGGGCCCCCGTCAATTCCTTTGAGTTTCACACTTGCGTGCGTACTCCCCAGGCGGAACACTTAACGCGTTAGCTACGACACCGAAGGGGTCGATTCCCCCGACACCTAGTGTTCATCGTTTACGGCCAGGACTACAGGGGTATCTAATCCCTTTCGCTCCCCTGGCTTTCGTCCATGAGCGTCAGTAATGGCCCAGCAGAGCGCCTTCGCCACTGGTGTTCTTCCCGATATCTACGCATTTCACCGCTACACCGGGAATTCCCTCTGCCCCTACCATACTCAAGCCTTTCAGTTTCCACTGCCATGATGGAGTTAAGCTCCACGCTTTAACAGCAGACTTGAAAAGCCGCCTGCGGACGCTTTACGCCCAATAATTCCGGATAACGCTTGCCACTCCCGTATTACCGCGGCTGCTGGCACGGAATTAGCCGTGGCTTATTCCTCAAGTACCGTCATATCTTCTTCCTTGAGAAAAGAGGTTTACAGCCCAGAGGCCTTCGTCCCTCACGCGGCGTTGCTCCGTCAGGCTTTCGCCCATTGCGGAAAATTCCCCACTGCTGCCTCCCGTAGGAGTCTGGGCCGTGTCTCAGTCCCAGTGTGGCTGATCATCCTCTCAGACCAGCTACTGATCGAAGCCTTGGTGAGCCATTACCTCACCAACTAGCTAATCAGACGCGAGCTCATCCTCAGGCGAAATTCATTTCACCAGTAGGCATATGGGGTATTAGCGGTCGTTTCCAACCGTTATCCCCCTCCTGAGGGCAGATTCTCACGCGTTACTCACCCGTCCGCCACTAACCCGAAGGTTCGTTCGACTTGCATGTGTTAAGCACGCCGCCAGCGTTCATCCTGAGCCAGGATCAAACTCTCCGTTGTGTTCAAATCCTTTTGTAGATAAATCTACTCAAATTGAATTGCTTTATCCAAATAAAAACTTCAGTTTTGAATTTAGTTTCAGCCTCCTTAAATTGTAAGGATTACATTGAGTGCACATTAGATATATTTCTAAAGTGACTTTCCAAGATCTCAGATCCGTTTGCATCAAAGCTAAAAGTTAGCAATTGATGACATTTTTATATATTCTTGACGGGACCTCACACTTTTATTGCATATACATCTTGAAATAACTAAAGAAATTTAATTATTCTTGACGCAATAAAAGCATCAGTTCCTAAGTTTTTTTAATTTTCTAGGTGCAGAGTTAAACGATAAGTGTATAACTCATTTTAGAAGGGTAAACCCTTCTTCTGGCTGAAAATAATGATCGAAATCAAACCTTCAAAGAATTCATTCGTTTACCAAAAATTAGATTTAAAGTAACTGCTTGAATAATGCAAAAAGAATATTTCTGCCCAGAAGAAAATACTAAACCATCCGACTGTAATTGTGCAACCTTTTATACAAAAATTTTTTATTAATTTTTTATTTGATCAAAGTCTCATTAAACAACTAGGCTTAAATAAAGGGATATAAATGAAATGGCAGAAAGATTTAGTCAAAAAAATTTAAGAGTAAGGCCAAGTTCTGATGAAGAGGAAATTGTAACAAATGCAAAAAAACACTTCGAGAAGACTTTGGTTGAAATATCAGGCGAGTTAGTGGGAAGCGTTGCTGCACTAGAGCACCCAACAAAAAATAAAAAATTAAATTATGGAGAAATATTTTTAAGAGACAATGTTCCTGTAATGATTTATCTCATTACTCAAAAACGGTACGAAATTGTCAAAAAGTTCCTAAGTGTATGCCTTGAGTTACAAAGCTCTAATTACCAAACGCGTGGTGTATTTCCTACTAGTTTCGTAGAAGAAAATGGACAGCTCATTGGAGACTATGGTCAAAGATCAATAGGGAGGATTACTTCAGCTGATGCAAGTTTATGGTGGCCCATTTTATGTTGGTATTATGTCAATAAAAGCGGTGATTATGCCTTTGGAAAAAGTCAAAGCGTTCAAAGAGGTATTCAACTTCTACTAGATCTAGTTCTACATCCAACATTTGAGGGTACTCCAGTACTTTTTGTTCCAGATTGCGCATTTATGATTGATAGACCTATGGATGTATGGGGAGCACCACTAGAGGTTGAAGTTTTACTTCATGGATGTTTAAAAAGTTGCATTAACTTAATGGAATTAAGTAGAGCTGATCATGTTAGTAGACTTCTAGACCAAAGACTTATTCTTACAAATCAATGGGTTAAGGATTTAGGGAGTTTTCTTTTAAAGCATTATTGGGTTACCAGTCAAACAATGCAAATTTTAAGAAGAAGGCCAACTGAGCAGTATGGTGATGATCAACACTTCAATGAATTTAACGTTCAACCTCAAGTGGTTCCATCATGGCTACAAGATTGGTTAGAGAATAGAGGTGGTTATTTAATCGGAAATATTAGGACAGGAAGACCTGACTTTAGATTTTACAGTTTAGGTAATTCTTTAGCATGTATGTTCGGTGTACTGCCTCCTGAAGAACAAAGAGCTTTATTTAGATTAGTTTTACATAACAGACAGCATTTGATGGCTCAAATGCCTATGAGAATTTGTCATCCCCATATGGATGTAGAGGAATGGCAAAATAAAACTGGGTCCGATCCAAAGAATTGGCCTTGGAGTTACCATAACGGTGGTCATTGGCCAAGCTTACTATGGTTTTTTGGTACAGCTGTTCTTTTACATCAAAAACATTATGGTTCAGACGATGTGATACTCATGGAAGAAATGAAATCTTTAATAGAGGAATCATATTGGTGTCAACTTAATCAATTGCCTAAGCAAGAATGGGCAGAATATTTTGATGGTCCTACAGGTACTTGGGTTGGGCAACAATCAAGAACATATCAAACTTGGACAATTGTTGGATTTTTATTAATGAATCATTTTCTAAGAAATGGATATAGCGATTTGGATATGTTTAAAATTTAAGTCTAAAATAATCCAAGGGTTAGTGATTTATCAATTGGCAAGCATGCCCCAATTCCTAAATATATTGTTAGAAAAGTACCGAATAAGAAAACAGACATTGCTATTGGTCTTCTAAATGGGTTAGAAAATTTATTAACGTTTTCGATAAAGGGTAAAATCATTAATCCAAGTGGGATTAATGTTTGAAGTGCAATACCCAAAAGTTTATTAGGAACAACTCTAAGTATTTGAAAAACTGGGTAAAGGTACCATTCAGGAAGTATTTCAAGGGGTGTTGCGAAGGGATTAGCTTTATCACCTAGCATTGCAGGATCAAGGACTGCTAATCCAACTACGCAAGCAATGGTTCCTAAGATGACTACCGGGAAGATATATAATAAATCATTTGGCCAAGCTGGTTCACCATAATAATTATGGCCCATACCTTTAGCTAACTTTGCTCTCAATTTTGGATCTGATAGATCTGGTTTTTTTAAGGTAGACATATAAAAGACTAATAATGGTTTAAGTATAAGAGTTTATAAAGGACCTGAAATACCCTGTTTACGAATCATTAAAAAGTGCATCAACATGAAGACTGCTAATGACCAAGGCAATACAAAAGTATGAAGACTATAAAATCTGGTTAAAGTGGATTGACCAACACTTTCTCCACCTCTGAGAAGTTCAACCATAAAGTCACCTATTACTGGTATTGCAGCTGGAACACCTGAAACAATCTTAACTGCCCAATAACCCACCTGATCCCAAGGTAGGGAGTATCCAGTCACTCCAAAAGCAACTGTTATAACTGCCATTACAACACCTGTAACCCAAGTTAATTCTCTTGGCCTCTTAAAACCTCCAGTAAGATAAACCCTAAAGACATGAAGGATTAACATCAATACCATCATTGATGCACTCCATCTATGCACAGATCTTATTAACCATCCAAAACTTACATCGGTCATTAAATAACTGACTGAACTATAAGCTTGTGTAACTGTTGGCTTATAGTAAAAAGTCATTGCAAAACCTGTTGCAAATTGAATTAGGAAGCATACTAAAGTTATGCCCCCTAAACAATAAAAAATATTTACGTGAGGGGGTACGTACTTGGAAGTTACGTCGTCAGTTATGTCTTGGATTTCAAGTCTTTCTTGAAACCAGTCATAAACAGATGAAGAATTCGCCATCCCAAAAAAAAAATTAGCTTTGATATAAAGAGCTTACTTAAAATTCTTATACTTGGTGTTAACACTTAACCCAATGAATTCATCTTTTAACAAACTTTTAACATTCAAAACTTTGATCACTGCATCAATGATCATCGTTTTTTCTATCAATCTTTTGTTGATGGAAAAAGTGGATGCTCTCAGTGATAGCAGGCAATTAGTACTTGACGCTTGGACCTTGGTAAACGAAGGTTTTTATGATCCAGAAAAGTTTGATAAAATCCAATGGAAAAGAATTAGGCAAAAAACGTTACAGAAACAAATTGAAACAAGTGAAGAGGCTTATTCCGCAATTGAAGACATGTTAAGACCTCTAGACGATCCCTATACGAGAGTTTTACGCCCCAAAGATTATGAGCTACTGAAATCAAGTAATTTTGGGAGTGAAATTAATGGTGTTGGGCTTCAATTAGGTGAAGATGACAATAATAAAGTTAAAGTTATTTCTACTCTTGGGGGTTCGCCAGCTGAAGAAGCTGGAATAGTAAGCGGGGACATTATCGAGAGAGTGGATGGAATCTCATCAAAAAAATTAGGGCTTGCAAGTACCGCCTCTAAACTAAGAGGTGAATCAGGGACAAAAGTTTTAGTTGAATTGTCTACGGAATCAGGAGAAATTAGGGAAGTCGATTTAGAGAGAAGATCAGTAGATCTCAGACCAGTTAGAACAAAAAGATTAAGAGACAATTCTCACACCATAGGATATTTAAGAATAACTCAATTTAGCGAAAGCGTACCCAAAAAAGTAGAAGAGGCTCTTCAAGAGTTAAAAGAGAAAGAGGTTGAGGGCTTAATCTTGGATCTTAGAAATAATTCAGGGGGGCTAGTAAGCTCAGGTATTGCAGTTGCAGACTCATTATTAAGTGAGAAACCCGTAGTCGAGACAAAAGATAGAAATGGAATCAAAGATGCAATTATTTCTCAAAAAGAGACATCTTTTGATGGACCAATGGTGACTTTAGTAAATAAAGGCACTGCAAGTGCCAGTGAAATTCTTGCTGGTTCTTTACAAGATAATGAGAGGTCAATTCTTATGGGAGAACAAACTTATGGTAAAGGTTTAATTCAATCCCTAAAAAGTTTAGGAGAAGATAGTGGTATTGCTATAACAGTCGCTAGTTACTTAACACCAGATGGTAATAATATTCAAGGCCAAGGTATAACACCTGACAAATTACTTGATCTGCCGGATGCAAGTGATTTTGGAAGTACTGACGATAAATGGGTGAAGAATGCGGAATTATTTTTAGGGTCACTTCTAGAAAAAGAAGAAGTTCCAGTTCAAACAATTGAATTAAATAATGAAGAAATTAAATCTTTAAATGGATAAAGATTAAAAATAAAAAATCTTAAAAATATGAGTATTAAAAGAATTTTTCATGACCCAATTCATAAAGAAATAGTATTTGATGCAGGAAAGCCAGAAGAATTAATGATTATGGAATTAATTGATACAGTTGCTTTTCAAAGACTAAGAAGAATAAAACAACTTGGAGCGGCATCATTACTTTTTCATGGTGCAGAATCGAGTAGATTTACTCACTCAATTGGTGTTTTTTGTATAGCTAGAAAAATTTTTAAGAGATTAATTGAAATTAAATCTTCATTTTGTGAAAATAAATTTGTTCTTTATGGAGCAGCCCTTCTACATGATTTAGGTCATGGACCTTTAAGCCATACCAGCGAAACAATATTCGAGCATGATCACGAACAATGGTCTGAAAACTTAGTTACAAATTATTCTCCAATAAATTCAATCCTCAAAAAGTATGACAAGGATTTACCCAGAAAAATTTGTGAATTATTTCAATCAAAACAACTATTTTCAAAACCTTTAAAAACATTAATAAGTAGTGAGATTGATTGCGATCGTCTCGATTATCTTTTACGCGATAGTTACAACACAGGTACTAATTACGGTTTAGTAGATTTAGAGAGAATAATTTCAGCTCTTACCTTTTCACCTGATGGGAATATTGGAATCAAACCAAAGGGAGTGATCGCTATTGAGCATTTCCTTGTTCTTAGAAACTTGATGTATAGAACAATCTACAATCACAAGATAAATGAAATAACAACATGGATTCTAGAAAAAATATTACACACAATAAAACATAATTATGAGAAGAATATTTGGTTAGATAATTCTCTATATAAGTGGATTTTTTCACCTTCAAAGGTTGATTTTGAGGATTTCATAAGAAATGATGATATAACTTTTTATTATCACTTGATTAGATGGAAAGATGAATCTTTTGAGCCACTTTCTACACTATGCAAAATGTTTATTGACAGAGATTTATTAAAGGCATCAGACATAAGTTTTTTAAATAAGATGAATAGATTAAAAATTCTTGCATTTGCCACAAAATTATGTGAAAAGAATGGTTATGATTCAGAAATATTTTGTGGGATTAAGGAAAAGTCATTTAAAGGTTTTGAATCTAATAATGCGCTAAAAATATGGGACGGCACTCATCAAAGCGCATTAGAAAATAGTTCTGAATTAGTAAAAACTTTAATGGGATCTAAGGAAACCTCTTTTATTATTTACCCAGATATGATCAAAAATGAAATTAAAAATGAAATTTCATTAATAAAAAACAATTCCTAGATTTAATGCAATGGAAATCGTTTTAAAAAATACTAAAAGTGAATATTTAGAGATTTTTTCTTTGTTAGATTTAGATAATATCCATGAAACTTTCAAAAGGTTTTCTCTCATCAAGGGACCTTTGGAAGCAAAA
>CACJPB010000020.1 GCA_902595175.1 uncultured Prochlorococcus sp.
ATTTTTTAGAAAATAGATTAGTTATGAAAAATATTTTTCCTAATCTTTTCTCAGGAAGAATAGTAAAACCAATTGATGAATATCCATCATATCTTTTAAAAACTCTTCAAGAACTAGCTGTTTGGACTGACACTCCCAAGATAGTTCTACTAACTCCAGGAATTTTTAATAGTGCTTATTTTGAACATAGTTATTTAGCTCAAGAAATGGGCATACAACTAGTTCAGGGTCATGACTTAGTTTGTAATGATGATTATGTATATTTAAAAACTACCTCTGGATTAAAAAGAGTAGATGTCATTTACAGACGAATTGATGATGATTTCTTAGATCCACTTAATTTCAGAAAAGATTCCTGCCTTGGTGTTAGCGGATTACTTGATGTATTTAAGGCAGGTCATGTTGCTTTAGCAAATGCACCTGGGACTGGAATAGCAGATGACAAGATGATTTATTCTTTTGTTCCCAAAATGATTAAATATTATCTTGATGAAGAAATTATTATTAAAAATGTAGAAACTTATATTTGTCATTATCAAAAGGATCGAGAATATGTTCTAGAAAATTTATCAAAACTTGTTGTTAAGTCTGTCGCAGAAGCTGGTGGTTATGGAATGTTAATTGGCCCTCACTCAACAACGAGTGAGATAGAAGAATTCGCTAATAAAATTAAAAATAATCCTAGAAATTTCATAGCACAACCAACATTAGAATTATCTACTGTGCCATCGTTATGTGATGGAGAACTATATCCATGTCATGTTGATTTAAGACCATATATCTTAAGAGGAAAAGATTCATGGGTTAGCCCAGGCGGGCTTACTAGAGTAGCATTAAAAAAAGGATCATTAGTCGTTAATTCTTCTCAAGGTGGAGGATGCAAAGATACATGGGTTGTAGGTAAATAATATGCTTTTAAGTCGTGTAGCAGAATCTCTTTATTGGATCAATCGTTATTTAGAACGTGCGGAAAATATATCTCGTTTCGTGGAAGTAAGCGAAGCTATGTCATTAGATTGTCCACCAGGAAGCGCCGAACCTTGGCTCCCTTTAATTGATGCTTCAAGTGATAGAGAATCTTTTGATAAAAGATTCCCAGAGAAAAAACCTGATGACGTTATTAATTTTTTAATAAGAGATCGTTTAAACCCAAACAGTATAATTTCTTGCATTCAAATGGCAAGAGAAAATGCACGACAAATCAGAGATGTCATGACCACCGAAATGTGGGAACAGATAAATATTTTATATTGGAATATGCAAGAAGGAGAAGCAATATGGAATAAACCAAGACAAGAACAATTAAGTGAGATAAGGAGGGAATGTCAGCTTTTTTATGGAATTACAGATGCGACTCTAAGCAAAGACCTCGCCTGGAGATTTAGCATTCTTGGAAGATTGATCGAAAGAGCTGACAAAACATCAAGAATTTTAGATGTTAAATATTATTTACTCCTACCCAGCTTAGATGAACTTGGAGGAGTTCTTGATGAGCTGCAATGGATAGCACTTTTACGTTCAGCTGGAGCTTATCAAATGTTTAGGAAAGCAGTGCAAAATTCTATAAAGCCTAATTCAGTTGCGAGATTTCTTTTACTTGATCCAATTTTCCCTAGATCAGTAAGATACTGTCTTGATGGGATAAGCAATACACTTAAAACGATAGATACCTCACCATCTACTGAAAATCCCTCAGAATTAGAATGTATGAGAGGTTTGCTTAAAGCAAAGTGGAGTTATATCAGAATTGAAGATATAATCAATGATGGTTTACATGAGGCAATCGATTCATTGCAAATGGATTTAAATAAATTAAATGATCTAATTCAAGAAAAATATTTTATTAATTAATAAGTTTATTAATGAGAATTAAATACATTCACAAACTTGAATATAAATACGAAGACCCTGTTCAATTAGGCGAGCATAGATTATGTATAAAGCCAAGGTCAAATGGATTCCAAAAGCTAAAGAATTTTGAATTAAAAATAACTCCAGAACCAGAAATTATTTATCCATTACTTGCTGCCAGCGGAGAAGAGATTAATAGAATCAGATTCAACGGATTAACAGATAATTTAACTATTGAATCAATCAGCGAAGTTGAAACTATTAAACATCCAAACATTATTGATGGAGTTAAAAATAGAGATTTAACATTACCTTTTTGTAGAAGCATTATTAACAGAGATTTACAGGGAGCATTAGAGGGATGGATGCCAAATGGACAACACGATCCGTCCGCAGTAGAACTTGCCCAAGAAGCCTTAGCAGGAAGCATTAATAACGCATTATCATTTACATACCAACTAATAGAAATTATTCAAGATCGGGTTAAATATACCAAAAGACATACTGGTCCAGCATGGCCGGCTAGCAGAACGCTTAGAGAACGTATAGGTTCATGCAGAGATTTAGCAATGCTAATGGTTGAAGCTTGCAGGTCTATAGGTATCCCAAGTAGGTTTGTAAGTGGTTATCATTTTGAAGATCCCTTACCCTCTGAGTTGGATTTACACGCTTGGGCTGAATTATATATTCCAGGTGCTGGTTGGAGAGGTTTTGATCCAAGCGGAAAAGGATTAATAGATGATAGATATTTAACATTGGTATCCTCTTCAAAATCTAATTTAACCTCTGTAATTACAGGAAACTTTATAGGAAAAAATAATTTAGAAAATACTTTATCCTGGGAAATCAAACCTCTTGAAATTAAATAAACACTAAATTTTTAATCTTTTAAAATAACAAAAAAATTTAAATAATAATATGTTTCTTTTTTAGTGTTAATTGATACGTTCTTGGATATATATATCTGTTTTCATTTGTTTAATCTTTAAAGAAAATTGAACTCAAGTTTGGAAATTCCAGTTATCAAATCAAACAAATCGAAAATGTTTGAATTGATAAGTTATGAAAAATTTCGCGATACAAAAGATGTAAGATTTTTTGATATTAGTGTTAATGAATCAAACTATAGAGATCTAGTTATTCACAGTGGGCCTGCAGTTAGTCCTCCAAATGATGAAGAATTTAAAAATTGGCAATTTTACATACATCACAATCAAGAAGATAATCTACTGGCTATCTCCGGGGGAAGAACATTTTTTCTTGTCAATTTTGGCTGGGATTATCCTTTTTATAAAGTTAGATTAGAATCTTGCGGATACATTTTAAGAATACCTAGAGGAACTTTTCATAGATCAGTATCTGACGAAAACGGTTCCATAGTTTTAAATCAAGCTATAAGAGATAAAGAAGGTACAGTTGAATCTGAATTCAAGGTTACGAATAGCAGAGATAACAAAAAACTTCTAGATTGTATAACCAATTTAGAGCCTAGATTTAAAATTTATAGTGTTAAATAATTTTAAAAAGGAGTTCCAAATTTAGTCATCAATTTTAAAAATTATCTAATTGTTATAAAATAGAATTACTCAAATTTATTAATATGAAATTTTTTAGGTTATTAAGATATTTTTTATGTATAACTTTTTCTTTCTTGGTTTTATCCTCTCCAGTTTTTGCTGGGGCGAATGTTGCTGTTAAGGGAGAAGGAGATGAAGTTCCAAGCTATGTAAGATCTAATATCACAGGATTTGATTTCCATGGAGAGGATCTTCATTTATCTTCTATAGCTGGAGCAGTTGCTAGAGACGCAGATTTTAGCGATGTTGATTTACATGGAACTACATTAACCCTATCTGATTTAAAAGGTTCTAATTTAAATGGAATTGACCTGACCGATACTCTTTCAGATCGAGTTAATTTCCAAAAAACAGATCTTAGAAATGCTGTTTTAATAAATATGATTGCATCAGGCAGCAGTTTTGCAGGAGCTCAAATAGAAGGAGCAGATTTTTCTTATGCCATCCTTGACAGCGAAGACCAAAGAAATCTTTGTGAAATTGCTGATGGGATCAATCCAACAACAGGAGTTTCAACAAGAGAAAGTCTTGAGTGTAGTTAGCATTAAAAATTATAAGTAAACTTTCTTACCGTCATTAAATTTATAAATCCTTTGTTCATCGTCTTGAAATATCATCTCACCATTTAATTTAGATTTCTTAAATTTTGAAAGTCTTGCTCTGTGTATATTGGATTTTCTATTTATATTTTCTTCGTTTTCATAAACCCCAATATAAATATTTATATTAGGATTTGAAAAGGTTTTTTCTTCCTCTCTTAAAAAAATCCTGTCAATATTTGTTTGCGTGCTCTGTAGTTTATTTTTAAATTTATCTAATTTTAAGTTCTTTGTTTTTTTAGAACTAATTTTTTTGTAGCCCAAAAAGATAACTCCTAAAATTAGAAAAACTAAAAATATATTCATTTATTTACTTAATTTTTATTTTTATATCTACGCCTAAGTTACTTTTAGTAGTTAATATTTCTTTTTTTATGATTCCATAGGTAAAAATTTTAGATAAAGTTTTTAAAGAATTAAAAACTAAAAAAACAGTAAATAAAAAGAAAACAATAATGTTTTCGACAAGTAGATTTTTATTTTTATTATCTAGATTGCTCATATAAGTCTTAATTCAACTATTTTTCATCACTATTTGCATATGGGCCGAAAAATTCACTTGCGTCTCTTCCCATTACTTTAGCAAGATTTAAACTTTTATCTATATCCCATTTAGATGCCATTCCATAAAGAATCCCAGCAGCAAACGAATCGCCACATCCATAAGAATCAACCTTTAATTTTTTGTTTTTAAGAGCCTTATATCTTCCTCCTGGGAATATTATGCCTCCCTTCTCTCCCTCAGTTTTAATAGTATATTTGGGTTTTAAAGATAATTCAGAAAACGAAAAAACTTCTCCGGGATCAAGATTACTGCCTATTAATCCATCTAAAAGAACATTTGAATTATTAATTGTATTTAACCCTACCCTTGGTGTCGTACAAAGTATTGAAGCTGATCTAGCCATTTTAAAAATCTCTGAATCAGATGCCGTAATAAAAATTCCGTCCATTTTTTTTAAAATATTCCATTCCAACTTGTCTTTATGAGTTGGAGCTAGCCTTTCACCAATAACTGTTATTGCTCTTTCACCTTGAGAGTCAATTAAACTAAATCCTCTTCTAGTTGGTTTATCACGCCAAGCTACATGCATCTTAATTCCCATATTTGAGAGAATCTTGAAACACTTATCTCCATATTCATCATTACCTAATGACGTAAAAAAATGAATTTGGTTTAAAGTTAAATCAGAAAGTATTTTCGCGATAATAGAGCCACCACCAGCTGGATACTCAAGAGATTTTTCAGAATGAGAAATTACGCCTGGTTTTGGTAATTGATCGACCTTTAAGAAATTTATCCACTCAACATGACCAACAACGGCAAAATTTAAATTTCCTTTTTTGAATTTATAGTCTTCAACTTTATTATTCTTTTCAACAACCATAAGCTTTTAAATACTATTATTAAAAGAAATATTTTTGACAAGTGAATTCATTTAACATTTTAAAAGATAATAAACAGATACTATCTTATCTTTACCTTTTTCTATCAATTTTGGGCGCTGTCCTGCCAATGATGGCAAATTTCGAATTTGCTAGGGAATATGGAAACAGCTTTGATATAAATAACTTCATTTCTTTAGCAAATGCAAACCCTGCAGCTCAGTCAATTTCTAGAGACTTATTAGTTGGTGCAAGCGCTATTTTTATATGGATAGTAAATGAATCAAAAAAACTAAACATGAAGAATATGTGGGTTGTATACATTGGAACTTTTCTTATAGCCTTCGCATTCTCAGCACCTTTTTTCTTATTTCTAAGAGAGAGAAGAATTATTGAATTAGATAAGATTAATTAAAATAATCTCTTAAATAGAATTGTAAAGGCAATAAAGCAACAACAAGAAATTGAAAGCCAGATAATTGAAGCATAACCAAATATATCTAATATGCGTCCTGAAATAAATGGTCCAAAAAAATAACCCATAGCAAAACATTGTGATAATAAAGCAAGTGCAAAACCTTTTTTATTTGAAGGAGCTATTCTGAAAACGACATCTGTTGATGTTGGAAGAAATGAAGCAGTCCCTAAACTTACTAAAATCAATGCCAAAGAAATTAAATAAAACGCTGGGATATTTAAATAACTAGAAATAAATAATAAAAAAGAAGCGAAAGTGAAATTTATTAAACTAAATTTCAAGCCAAATAATCTTTCTTTCTTAGATATCCAAGAACCGACAGGCCATTGTAAAAAGAGATGCGACACAAATAACACTAATTGCAGGTCCAGGTGACAAATTAAAGACTATAGAAAGAATAAAGCCCAGAAGTGAGATACATAATCCAAAAAATGAAGACCTCATCATTGCAATTCTTAAACTATGAGCCTTATTTAGCCCTAACAAAGTTGGTGTAGAAAGAAGAGCAATAACAAGAATTACTCCCACTGCTGACATTGAACTAACAATTACTAATGCCGTTGTAAAACTCAAAGCAAGATTTAATAAAGAAACGTTTATACCACTCGCGGATGCACCTTCTGGATCCAAACCCACATAAACAACCTTTTCATATCCAAAAGTCATTAAAAGTATAAATACTAAAAAAGCAATTATTGTTCTAAGTAAATCCCCAAAATTTGCTGTCAATAAATCGCCAAATAATACTGCCTCCAAATCAATCCTTATTCCGAGTAGAGGGATTATAAGGACTCCAAACCCAAGCATTCCGGCTAATATTGTGTTCATTATTGCTTCATAGTTTTCACTCTTTTTATTAGTTAAACTTTCTGCAATTACAGAACCTAAAAGACCACTGATAACTCCACCAATTGAAGGATGAATTCCAATCGCCAATGCTAAAGCAAGCCCTGGCAAAACGCAGTGAGAGATTAAATTTACTTGAAGTAATCTCCTATGTGTTATTAATACAGTTCCCATAGCTGGACATAGAATTCCTGAAAAAATAGTTATTATTAAAGGAACAAGCCACCAACTGCTATTAATAAAAGACATTAATCTAGGGATTCGGTATGATCAAAAATACGGGACAAAAAAAGATTTCGGAAACAATGGTAACTAAGCCTGACATTACCAAAAGACAAGAACAACTTCTTGAAGAACTTAATAAATGTGATGATGAACTGAGCGGTCAAGAGTTGCATAGACAAATGATTGAATGCGGAAAAGCTATGGGATTGACAACTGTTTACAGGAATCTTCAAGTTCTTATAAAGCATGGTTTAATACGTTCTAGACATCTCCCAACAGGAGAGGTTCTTTACACTCCCGTAGACAGAGACATTCATCATTTGACTTGTGTTCAATGTGGTGAGACATCAAAAATGGAAGGGTGCCCTGTAAAAGATATTCATACACCCAAAACAAATCCAAAGAAATTCCAATTGTTGTTTCATACCCTTGAGTATTTCGGACTTTGCCAGAACTGCTATCAAGCACAAAGTTAAAACTAAATATTTTTTTAATCACAACAACTATTATCCTCAATTGAGCTGATATTTATATCCTCTAATTTATCTTTTATAGAATAAGGACTTCCAGAGGCCAATACAGCTTTATCCAAAACAATAACTTGATCATAACTATTTAACGAAGTGCCCCAATCATGACTGCTTACCATTAAAGAAAGACCAGCATCAGCAAGTTGACGAACAATTTTTAGAAAATCCTCCTTTGCAGGTGGATCTAAAGCTGCACAAGGTTCATCAAGAAGGAAAATTTTTGCTGGAGACATTAATGTTTTGGCTAATAGAGCTCTTTGTTGTTGTCCACCAGATAAAGAATCAAGCCTTCTTTTAGCAATATTTGCAATGCCGACTCTTTGCATTGTGGCCTCCAATTCACAGCATTTATTAATCCATGCATTAGGGTTGGCAAGAAGAGCTTTTATTTGAAAAGGACTACTACTTTTTGATTTTGAGTATTTTATTTGTCCTAATGAAACTAGTTTTTCTACAGTTATTGGAAATTTCCAATTCATAGAGCTTCTTTGTGGCATGAGTGCCACCTGAGATCTTTGTCTAATTAACTTCTCCCCGTCAATTGTTATCTGGCCATTATCAGGAATACATTGTCCCTGCAATATTCTTAAAAGAGTAGATTTGCCAGCTCCGTTTGGTCCTACCAGAGCAGTTAATGTACCTGGTTCAACTGTTATGGAAACTTTACTTATAGCCGGGCTTACATTTTTTGCATACGAATAAGATAAATTTTCAGCTACTAGTAGTGACATTAATGCTTGAACTTACAACCCCATAATATTTTAATTATGGAAAATAATTTACTTTAAAAATATTTTATACCTAAACTTGCATATAAAAATGAAAATGATTATCATTTTAAAATATCTATCATTTTTTTATGTCAAATTTTAAGAGAATTTTTTCAAGCTATATATCTCATAAAAAAGTATCTATCCGAAATTCACTTATCGCTAGTGCGGCATTATTCTCAATAAATACAAACGGTGCCTTTGCTGCAAGTAAAACCTATGTAGCAGTTGAGCCTCTTACCTGCGATATCGTTAAATCTATAGCACTCCCTTCCGATGAAGTTATATGTCTAGTAGATAGAAAACAAGATGTTCATGATTTAAAAATTTCTCCAAAACAGGCAAGATTATTAAAAAAGGCAGATAAAGTTTTTACTTTAGGGACAGAAATGACACCCGCAATGAGGAATTGGGTGAAGAGAAATAGCACTGTTGTTTTAGGCGTAAGCGCAATTGATATTGACGATCATAGTGACCATGATGACCACGACGATCATGGACACTCAGCAAAGAAACATGACGAC
This sequence comes from uncultured Prochlorococcus sp., assembly GCA_902595175.1. Taxonomy (GTDB): domain Bacteria; phylum Cyanobacteriota; class Cyanobacteriia; order PCC-6307; family Cyanobiaceae; genus Prochlorococcus_A. The sequence goes on from CACJPB010000020.1 coordinate 8,787, forward strand.
CATGATGACCACGAAGATCATGGACACTCAGCAAAGAAACATGATGACCATGATGACCACGCCCATCATGATCACGGAGGCGTGGATCCACATGTCTGGCATGATCCTCAAAACATCATCAAGATGGGTAAAGTCGTATCAAAAAGTCTTAAAAAAGATGTGCCTGAAAGAAAACTACGCAAAGCTATCTCTAATAGATTCAAAACTTTTGACAAAACACTAGAAGATCTTGATAAATGGATTGTTAAACAAGTATCTACTATCCCTTCTTCAAATCGTGTAATTGTCTCAAAACACAAAGCTATGGATTACTATGGCGATGCATTTGGTTTTGAAACAATAAGTTTATTAGATTTCTTTGGTCATTCATCTAGCCTGAGGCCTCAGAACATATCAAAAGTTTTAAATGAGTTAAAGCAAGAAAATGTCAAAGTTATATTTAAGGAGCAAGAGCCTGCTTCAAAATTAGTCAATAATTTAAGCAAGCAAAGTTCTATCCCACTCTCTTCTAATCAAATTTTTGTCGATGGACTAATGATGGAAGGAAACACTATCACTGTGGCAGTTCATAACACATGCACTATCGTCAATGAGCTTGGTGGCTCATGTGATGAGACAACAGGTTTTGATTTAGCAAGTAACTGGGGATCACTTAATCAATAAAATTTTATAGATAAAAATGGTTTTCATTTCGATTTTTTGATTATTATATTGATGGTTAGCATTACATTTTAAAAACAGAGAGAAATGAGTATTAAGGAAAAGGTTCCTGTAACCATACTTACTGGATTCTTAGGATCAGGGAAGACTACTTTGCTTAATAGAATATTGAGTGAAGAGCACGGGAAAAGAATAGCAGTAATTGAAAATGAATACGGTGAAGTGGGTATAGATCAAGGGCTCGTAATTAATGCCGATGAAGAAGTATTTGAGATGTCAAACGGGTGTATTTGTTGTACTGTTCGCGGCGATTTAATAAGAGTCCTTGGCAACCTTATGAAAAGAAGAGATAAGTTTGACTATGTTTTAGTAGAAACGACAGGATTAGCAGATCCAGGCCCAGTTGCTCAGACATTTTTCATGGATGAAGAGATTAGTTCTGAATTTACTCTTGATGGAATTGTGACTTTAGTTGATGCTGCTCATATTGATCAACAGCTAGGAAGGAGTGATGAAAGTTCAGAACAAGTAGCATTTGCAGATGTTCTCGTCCTTAATAAAACTGATTTAGTCTCTGATGATGCACTAGATACTCTTGAATCGAGATTGAGAGATATGAACCGGATGACTCGAATTATTCGAGCCGAGAATGCCAAAGTACCCATTGAAACAGTCTTAAATCTAAGTGCATTTGATCTTGATCAGATCCTTAAACGCAGACCAACATTTCTTGAACCAGAATATCCTTTTGAATGGACAGGTGTTTACGATCTTGATGCCGGTAAATATGAATTAATGCTAGAAGAAGGGCCCGATCCAGAAATGTCCCTAGTAGCCCTCGTTAACCAAGGTGAGAATGAGGAGGAACTTAAAGATGGTGCTGAATCCTCCGTAAGACTTTATGCAGAAAAAGCTAATACTTTAGAGCCTGGAAATACTATTCCATATGGAGAACATATAAATCTCAAATTGGAGGATAAAGGAAATAAATCCTTCATCCTGAACATAGAAAAACCAACAAAAATAGGTTTGTTTACACAGCACACTGCTGAAGAATTCAATATGAAAGTCATTAAAAGTGTCGAAAATAAAGAGATTCCATTTAATACTGAAAGGTTCTGGCAAGCAGAGCACGAACATGATGATGAAGTTAGCTCAATTGCTATAGAGCGTTTTGGAGATGTTGACCCAGAAAAACTTAATACTTGGATGGGAAGGCTTCTCTCAGAAAAAGGAGTGGATATATTCAGAACTAAAGGTTTCATTAGTTACTCAGGGAACCCAAGGAGAATAGTTTTTCAAGGAGTACACATGTTATTTACTGCACAACCTGATAAAGAATGGGGTAACGAACCTCGTAGAAATCAACTTGTTTTTATCGGTAGAAATTTAAATGAGAAAGAGATGCAAGAAGGCTTTGATAAATGCCTGATATAGAACCATTTAGCCCAAGAGGCATGTTCCATGAAGGATGGACTGCTGAAGTTAACGATTACGCCATAGCATGTGGCTGGGCTCTTAAAGGAAAACAATTTATTGTTGGCGACGTGGCAGGAGGTCTTTTTGCATTCGAAGGAGATTCTGGAAAAATTATTTGGAAAAAAGAAAATACACACTCTGGTGGTTTACTTGCAATGGCCATTCATCCAGAGGGTGAAATTTTTGCAACATCAGGTCAGGATGGAAATGTTCAAATTTGTAATTGTGACGAAGGTAAAGTAATCAAAACTCTTGATCTTGGCAAGGGTTGGGTAGAACACCTTAAGTGGTCTAATGACGGTTTATTTCTAGCCATAGCTTCCTCAAAAAAGGTATATGTTTTTAATGAAGTTGGTGAAGAGAAATGGATCTCAGAAGACCACCCAAGCACTGTAAGTGCGATAACGTGGTCAAGTAAAAATGAGCTCGCTACTGCTTGCTATGGAAGAGTGACATTCTTTGACATAATTAATAATAAAACGAATCAAAAACTCGAGTGGCAAGGATCATTGGTATCAATGGAATTAAGTCCTGATGGAGATATAGTTGCCTGCGGGAGTCAAGACAATTCAGTACATTTCTGGAGAAGATCAACAGGAATGGATGCTGAAATGACAGGATACCCTGGTAAACCAAGTCATCTTTCTTTTGATGACAGCGGAAAATTATTAGCGACTAGTGGCAGTGAAAGAATTACAGTTTGGAGCTTTATAGGAAATGGTCCAGAAGGGACTATGCCAGGAGAGCTATGTCACCATACAGAACCCATTTCGAGCCTAGCTTTTTCAAATAAAGGTATGCTTGTAGCCTCAGGATCTAGAGATGGTTCTGTTGTCGCAAGTTTTCTAAAAAAAGACGGTAATGGAGACCCAGTTGGGGCTGCATTCGCAGGAGATTTAGTAGGGGCAATATCCTGGAGACCTGATGATTGTGCACTTGCAGCAGTTAATGCAAAAGGTGTTGTTAATGTATGGAAATTTAAAGTTCGTACTAACCTTTTTTCAAAGGGATTTAAGTAAAAAGTAGAAATTTTTTAATTACCAATAGTTAGCTTTTAAATGTCTTTCCATACAAATGACCTCACAGTCATTATCTATACCTTTTGGGTGAATATCGCAATATGAGAGACATTGAAAATATTCGTCTATGGGATTTGATTTATCAGTTTTATTAACTTCTTTCGAATGATTCATAAAAGATTTCCTCAATTATTTAAAATTAAGATAGACGAATTAAATATCAAAAGAAATAAGCAAAACTTACTAAAAATATCTCAAAAAAATTAGTGCGATTGATTACTACTCTCGGACATTTTTAATTAAAAAGCAATGCGTATAAAAACGGATTGTCTTTAGAGAAATATTTTCCTAATTTTATATTGTTGAGTTCTAGGAGGTCTTTCAAAATGATCGATAGCCTGCCTGAAATTTCGGAATAAACCTAACTAATTTAATTGACTGCTCCAATTATTTTTTATTAATGTCTAAGCTTCCTTCTTCTGCATCGTTTAGGTGCCCTTAAAGAAACAAGCTTAATTCTAGAGTTTTTGCCCCAGTTAAAGACAATTAGTTAATTTTGGTGAGCATTAGCTTAATAGAAGTTAGCAACAAGGATCGATGATTTAGGTGCGTTTTTAACTTCAGTAAAAAATATAAGTAAGATATAAAAGAGGGCTTATTTAAGCCCTTTTTTTTTAATAAGATGACTTTCTTTTAATTTTATAGATAATGATTAGAGTAATAAAATTTTAAAATGGTTCAATATTATTGCCCATATTGCAATCCTAAATATCAAATTCAAAAACAATCTTCTAATGGTACTTTAATTTGTGGCTTGTGTGGAGAGGATCTTATAAAAAAACCATTTATTAGGTTGAACCAGATAATTGCTTTAGTTGCCGCATCATCATTACTTCTACCGTTAATATATACTTTTATTTTTTTAATTAAAAATCAAATAAATCCTCCTAATAAAAATTATCAAGCAAATAGTACTTTAATGATAATTATCAAGAAAAACTTTCATAAAACAATTTAAAAAATCTAGAGAGGTTAACCCCTACATAGTGATTTATTTAAACAAGAATTTTTACTCTCAATATTTATTCGATCATCAATATTTTTTAATTTGTTTTTATTACTTATTACTTTAACTTTTTGGCCGCAATGTTCTTCGCAACCACCATTAAATAAATTATGTGCATATAAACTGGAACTATTCGTAAGTAATAAAAGAAAAATTATTTTATAAATTTGATTAAAATATGAAATCATTTTTTATTATGATTTTCCAATAATTAGTAAATAAATAATATCAGTTAATTCCAAGGAGTGTTTATAAGTCCCCAGATATCGAAGAAGAAAAATAAAACTGCAATAACAACAAGATCCCATGCTCTTTCCCTAAAAGCCCAAGGTGCAATAAAAACTTCCCCAAGTCCGTGAAGTGCCGCCCCTACTGGTAGATGATCAAGAACCAGCAAACTATGAGAGAGGATAAAAAGAAAGCTTGCGAAATATCTAAAAAAAACAAATTGCCAATTACTAGAACTCATGCTTTTTAGATTTTTAAGAAATATACTTCAATGATCAAAATAATGATATAGATCTAGTCAAGAGATATTATTTTTGGTAGCCATAAATACGAATAAAGATATAAAGCTAAAGTAAAAGTTACTAAACGATGAAATATATGTTTTCAAGTTATCAGCCTAAAAATAGTTTTGATGAATACTTTAAGGATAATGTTAACTCTGCTAGAGAAATATTGATTCCACTTCTTTCATCTTTAGATAATATGGGACTTGAAGAATTAAACAGGAATCACTCTGCCGCAAAAAAATTATTACTAAGACATGGTGCAACTTTTAGATTAAACGATACTGGTTTAAAAGGTACTGAGAGAATATTACCTTTTGATCCACTTCCCAGAATAATTAGTAAAGATGATTGGGTAACGTTAGAAAAAGGCCTAAAACAAAGGCTTGAGGCAATAGATTTATTCCTAGATGATATTTATAATTCTCAAAAAATAATAAATGATGGAATAATTCCAAGAGAATTAATAGAGAGT
>CACJPB010000021.1 GCA_902595175.1 uncultured Prochlorococcus sp.
GCATTTAGTACTTTTCTTCTAGCCGTTTTAAATCTAGAAAGCATTTCAGGAACAAAGCACGAATCTATATAAGAACCTTCAATAGATATTCCAGTAGCACTCTTAACTTCTACATTTTCAACAAGCTGAGGAGGAGCAGTACACCAAACATCCAAGTCGCCATCAGCAATATGATCAAAGCCTAGCATCGAAGCTTTTCTTTTTGCATCTTCAAAACTGGTTGAGTGGCCTATTAACCCAAACATTTAAAAATTTATAAATGGTTTCTATACAATGTTATGAACAATAGCACAGAGGTAACTACTTAAATAGGATTGATTAATTATTAAAATTCTTAATAAATTAGAAATGTAATCAGACGATAGCTGCCATAGCCATTCTTGCAATTTCTCTATTATCTAGACCTATTTCCATCAAGGTATCTTGATAAGCAATCATAAATTCTTCCATTAATTCTTCCCTATCCATAGCTAAAACTGATGCGTCATCTGCCACTTCATCTAACATCTTTTTAATTAACGGAAGATTAACCTTATTAGCTTCCATTAATTCCTCTTTACAAGTAGATAAATTCTCTTTAAGCCACTCTTGACCATAATTTAAATGAAGATATTCATCTTTAACTACTCCCTCTGTTATTTTTTTTGCAAAAGGATCAGCAACTCTTATGTAAACGTTATAAGCAGAAATTGCAAAAGCTTCAATTAAGATAGCTTGTATTAAAAGACATGTTGTTAAATTTCCTTTTTCAAGGGCAACTTGAAAATTACCATGTAATTTAGAAAAGAATTTTTTAGCAAATTCCATATCAGCCACTACACCTAAATTTCTTCCACATGCAGTAAACCCTTTTTTATGCTTCATTTCCATTCTCGCCAATTTAGTTAACTCCTCTAACTCATTTGGAATTAAAGTTGCTATTGAAATGTAATTATCATGAGCCTCTTGCTCTCCCTCTATAACAATTGCATTTATTCTGCTGTATGCATCCTTGTAAGAATCTGTAGTGAAGTCGGGCAAATCTAAAGAGACCGGATTAATTGATTCTTCAATAGTTTTTTTATTTGATTCTAGAGTTTGCATGTCAGTAATCTTTAGCTCATTATGCATGAATATTACACGATTATAGAGAGTTTATTTAAATTTCATGAAAATAGTTTCAATTGTTAAGTCACATTTTTTACTTAAATTTATTTAAGAATTGTTTGGCCAATCTGATTGCATTAGATTCGTAATCAATTTGAACCAATGATTAATCAATAATTCCTTTAAATTTTTCCCTAAAGACTCATTTGCTCCTCTACTATCTCCAATAACACCTGATTTACTGAAGTCGTCAGTAAGCCAAGCAGTAGGAGCATTGCCCTCTAGACTCCAGCCTTCAGGGATCTCTGCTTTATTAACCTCATTTGGGCGTTCATCACCTACTAATTCTGGTTTCAAAGCCAGCATCAAACTTGTTTCAGCTAAAGAAGCATGAAGCCCATCCTCAATCTCAGTTTTTGTTAACAATTCATTCAATCCGTTTACACCACTCCATAAGAAACAAGGGAAAACTGCCATCCCTGGAGCGATACTTCTTAGCTCTCTTGCAGCTGTACTTAATAGTGAAATTTGACCTCCATGTCCATTAATTAATATCAATCTTTTAAAACCCATTTCAGATAATTGACTTCCGACTTCCTTTATCATTGAGGTTATTAAATTTGAGGAAAGTGAAATTGTCCCGGCAAAACCCTTATGTTCTGGAGAAAAACCAATATATTGGGTAGGAAGTTTTTTTAATGGAATGTCGGCAGAGAATAATTTGAAAACTTCGCTAATAATTTCATCAACAAAAATACTGTCTGTAGCAAGGGGCAAATGCGGCCCATGTTGCTCAACAGCGCCGAATGGCCAAATCACTGTTGATCTTTTGTTTTTTGCAACACACTCAATTTCTTGCCAATTTAAATATTCAAATTTATTAGGTATTGGTTTAAAGTTCATTAATTTTAATTTTGAGTACTAACATTTAGAGTATGTTAATAATTAATTATTCTTATTTTACCTACGATGGGAGTCAGTAATAAAAATACCCAAGATAATGTCCAACCAAAGGGCAATAAAAAACCTCTTCAGGTACTTCACATAAGCAAGAAAGATACTCAAAAAATAGATAATGAGCAAACCAATTCACGAGAAGAAATTAAAAAAGAAGATATCGTAATCAAACCGCAAATCATTAAAAATGATTCAGCAAAAAAAATTGAGGATAATAATGAAAATACCAAGGATCTTGATATTTCTCAACAAAATTTAACTCAACAAGACTTAAATAGGCCCCTTAATTTTTCTGAACAAAAAACAGATTTTCAATTAGAAAGAACGGTTGATGAATTCGATTTTGATGAAAGTGCTTTTTTGGAGGCTTTAAATGCAAATGAGCCAATTGGGGCTACGGGAGAAACAATTTCAGGTAAGGTTATAGCAATCGAAAGTGATGGACTATATGTTGACATTGGCGGGAAAGCACCTGGTTATATGCCCAAAAAAGAATGTGGTTTAGGTGTAATCACTAACTTTAAAGAAAAGTTTTCTATAGGCCTTGAAATGGAAGTTTTGGTTATCAAAGAACAAAATGCTGATGGGATGGTAACAGTGAGCGCTAGGGCATTAATTCTCAGGCAAAGTTGGGAGAAAGTATCAAGTTCCGCAAAAAATGGAGAATTAATTAACGTTTTAATTAATGGATTTAATAGAGGTGGGCTTACTTGTGATGTAGATGGATTAAGAGGATTTATCCCAAGATCCCAACTTGAAGATGGTCAAGATTATCAATCTTTTGTTGGCAAAACTCTAAAAGTAGCGTTTCTTGAGGTGAATCCAGAATCCAGAAAATTAGTTCTCTCTGAAAAGAAAGCATCATTAGTCTCTAAACTTACAAGTTTAGAATTAGGTCAATTAATTGAAGGAGAAGTTTTAGCAGTAAAACCATATGGCTTCTTTATAGATTTAGGTGGTGCTAGTGGACTTCTTCATCAATCCTCACTAACAAATGGATCGATTCGCTCTTTAAGAGAAGTTTTTAGAGAAGGAGAAATGATAAAAGCTTTAATATCTGAAATAGACCTCGAAAAAGGTCGTATTGGTCTTAATACAGCACTCCTAGAAAACTCTGCGGGAGAATTAATTATTGATAAGCAAAAAGTTATGCAAGAAGCCACTGAGAGAGCACAAAAAACTAAAGCACTCTTCGATAAAAAAGAACAAGATAAATGAACACTAATAAAAAAATGAAGTCAAGTCTAAAATTAAAAATTTCAGATTGGGAATTAGACTTTTACTCAAGGCCAATTATTGAATCAAATGGAAAAAAAAGGTGGGAATTAATTATCTGCTCTACAAAAAGTTATAAGACACAAGATGTTTTTCTTTGGAATAAAAAGTGCCCTGCTAATGAAGTTAATTCAGTTTGGCTTACAAAGGCGCTTAATGAAGCAATAAGTGAAGCAAAAAAACAAGGGTGGCAGAAACCTTCTTTAGTTCGATTCTGGAGGTCGTCAATGAAATCGATCATTAAGAAATCTCTGGAGGCTGTAAGTATCGAGGCTATTGTAAGTAGGAGAACTTATAATTTATTAGATAGAATCGAATTTCTTGAAAAAGAGATTTATCCAAAGGAAAAAGGTTATGTGAGAGGTGTATTAGCTCCTACTTTTACTTCTAAAATAGAAAACTCTCCTACACCTCTACCAGAAGCAGTAAGAGGTGATGCTTTAACTTTCTCTGAAATATCAATTGGCGAATTAAAATCAGCAGAAAATTGGCCTATGGAATTTGGAGATATTTTCCCAATTCAGCAAGATTTAGATGATAATTACTTAGTTCCAGGATTAAGACTTTTTAGCAAAGATAGATCTTTGGCACTTTCTGCATGGTTTAGTTGTTTAGAACCTATTAAATTAGTTGTAAATAAGAACCAAATAATACTTGAAGCTTCAGAAGATGATAAGTGGTTGGTAACTGATTTACCAGAAAAAGATGCAAGCATTTTGAATACAAAGTTTTTAGAGAATAAAAAAAATTCTTTTGGTTATCAATTTATTTCCATACAGTCAACGCCATATATCGAAAAATTTGCAGGATTCTGGATCTTAAGAGATATTGAATTAATTTCATAAATTCAGTTTAGGAGCAGGAACTATTCCTTACAAAGAAATATATTTCTCAAAAAATGAAATTTATATTCAAAACAAAAAATTTGAGTATTATTCATCACCTATTCTTAGTCAAAATAATTTCAAACATGCATACTTCACGAAGTCTTGCTCTGAGAAATTTCTTCAATTATTAGGGAATCACTTTAATGAAAATTCCATAAATTGTGTTTCCAATCAAATTCACAGTAATGTGATAGTGTTTGGATCTCATTCGCAAAAAGGAACTAAAACTGATGCAGATGGTCTTGTTGGCAATAAATGCAGTCAAAACTTATGGGTTTACACAGCTGATTGTATGCCAATATTTTTTGCAGATAAAAGTACAAGAAATGTAGCAACCTTGCATTGTGGAAGAAAAGGTTTAGAAAAAAAAATAATAAAAAATCTGGTAAAAATTTTCGATACTTTTGGGACATCTAGAGATGACTTACTTGTTGCAATAGGACCAGCTATTTCTAAGGAATACTATCTAGTTGATAAAATAACACTCAAAGAATTTTATAGAAAGGCCGAAAACAAAAACATAACTGTCAAATTGACTAAAACTAAAAAAGAACTTTGTTTTAGTAATTCAAATCAAATCATAGAGCAAAACTTAAATCAACTTGATCTAAAAAGATCTGCCTATAAACAACTTTTAAATGAGAACATCCCTCATACAAATATAGACATCTCAAATTTATGCACATACAAATTCAATAATGAATTTTATTCCTGGAGAAGGAGCAAAACAATCTCGAGACAATGGAATCTTATTTGCTCATAAAGATAATTAATTTGGACAAATTTCACTACTTAAATTTTTAGCGACCAATAATTCCGTCATCTCCTTAGAACCTTTAATATTAAAAACTTTGGCTAACAAAACATTCTCTTTGAAACCAAAAGGCTTTATTTTCACTTTGCTTCCCCTTGGAAATTCACTCTTGAGTAAATTAGTTGCTTCAATCTCATCATTTTCATTTACATCTACACAAAATAATCCAATAGTTAAATTTCTATTTTGATCCCCCACCAAAATAGTATTTGAACTTTTAATTTGAAGAATTTCGGCCGAGTTTACTATTACAGGATTAAAAGCAACGAAGCAGACTATAATTAAAATTTTTGATAATTTTTTCAATTCGTAAATATCTTAGTTTTTGAAATATCATAAAGTTAATTTCTTAAAATGACGAATTTTTAAAAAATTAGTCTTCACAATTAACATATCCAACCATTTGAGCATTACTTTTACCAGGAGGAACCATTGGATAACAATTTTCACCTCTCCTAACAAGGATATTAATCAAGGCAGGACCGTCATGATCAAGCGCATTTTTTAATTCATTCTGTAATTGTTTTCTATCAGAAATTAAGTATCCTTTAACTCCAAAAGAATCAGCAAGTTTTACAAAATCAGGTTCACCATAACTCATATCAGATGAAGAATATCTTTCATCATAGAAACTTTCCTGCCATTGTCTTACCATCCCTTGCCAGCGATTATTGATAATAATCAATTTCACCTTTAGACCATATTGAGATAAGGTTCCTAATTCTTGAATATTCATTAGGACACTTGCATCTCCAGCAATACAAATTACATCTGAATTAGGTAAGGCTGCCTTTACTCCAATTGCCGCTGGTAATCCAAAACCCATAGTTCCTAAGCCTGCACTACTAATCCATTTTCTTGGAGAATTCCTAAGATATTGAGCAGCCCACATCTGATGTTGGCCTACATCTGTAGTTATATAAGCTTCTGGTGAAAGTTCCCTCACTTTTAAAAGAACTTCCTGAGGATAAATTTCTCCTTCTTTAGGCGGGTCATATAAAGGGTGTTTATGTTTCCAAAAATCAATTTTTTCTAACCAGTTTTTCGTCTGACAAGTAAATTTGTTTTTTTGAGATTTTTCATTAATTTTCAGAACAGCTTTTGAGACATCAGAAACAATTGCAACATCTACACGTCTATTTTTATTAACTTCTGCTGGGTCGATATCTATATGAATCACCTTTGCATTAGGTGCAAAAGTATCTAATTTTCCTGTTACCCTATCATCGAATCTAGCTCCAATAGCAATTAAAAGATCACATTCTGTAACGGCAAAATTTGCATAAGCAGTTCCATGCATTCCTAACATCCCGACTGATAAATTGTCTTTTTCATCAAAAGCACCTTTCCCCATTAAGGTTGTGGTAACTGGTATTTGATAATTCTTTGCCAAAGTTTTTATTTCATTATGAGCTCCTGAAGATATTGCCCCACCTCCTATGTATAGAAGAGGTCTTTCAGAATCTTCTATTAATTTAATTGCTTTGTTGATATCGCAATCATTAATTTCTCCATTCCTTTTAAATCCTTTAGGAATAATCTCACCAGGCAAAACTCTTTGGTAATTAAAGAACTCTTGACCTACATCTTTGGGTATATCAATTAAAACAGGGCCAGGTCTTCCAGATGAGGCTATAAAAAAGGCTTCAGAAACTACTTTCGCGATATCTGAAGGATCCCTTATTACCCATGAATGTTTAACTATTGGAAGAGTTATGCCAAAAATATCAGTTTCTTGAAAAGCATCTGTTCCTATAGCAGGTCTTGGGACTTGACCTGTAACTACAACTAGAGGGACTGAATCCATTTGCGCAGTGGCAATTCCAGTTACCAAATTTGTTGCACCTGGGCCTGAGGTTCCAAAACATACTCCGACTTCACCAGTAGATCTTGCATATCCATCAGCCGCATGTGAACCACCTTGTTCATGCCTAACCATATAGTGCTTTAACCAACCATCTTGTTCTGCCTTATGAACAGCATCATATATTGGTAGTATGGCTCCCCCAGGATATCCAAATATAACTTTTACTCCATGAATTTTTAAAGAATCCATTAGTGCATCTGCACCAGTTATCCAAGCTGGATTATCATGTTTTGAACTACCCTTTGAAAAGGATCTCGAAGTAAGGGTCACTAAAGAAATTCAATATTTACTTTAAATATTAAACTCAATTAAATACTTTTGCCTCATTTAGAAACGTAATGTCAGAAATGAATTCAAAAAAATCTTTTAAAAAATTTAAAAACTTTCAAATAAATATCAATTTTTCTTTATAAGATGCCTAATTTATGTAAAGGCCCAGAGCCTGAAATAAGTTCAATAAAAAGTACAAGAAAAATAATCATTGCAACCCTTCCGTTCCATACCTCTGAACTATTATTCCAACCCCATTGCCACTTCTCCTGAGGATAAAGTTTAACTTTTTCAGGCAACTGAGAAGCTTCCTCTATATTAACTAGAGGCCCTTCCAAGCAGGAAATCACTAGATCACTAAGACCTTCAATAAAAGTAGGATGAGTATTTAGAGCCTTTACTCTCCGAAAGTTTCTAATACCAGCCTTTTCAGCAATTTCTTTATATTCAATATCAATTTCCTGCAAAGTTTCGATATGCTCTCCAACGAAACTTATAGGGACCACAATTAGATCATTAACATTTGATCTTCCAAGATCAGCTAACACTTCTTCTGTATAGGGCTTCAACCATTCAACAGGACCAACTCTACTTTGATAAGAGAGTGTATGAGGGTTACTATGACCTAAACATTTTTCCAACTCATTTATAATTAATAAAGAACAATCTTCAATTTGTTGTTTGTAAGGGTCTCCAGCTTCCTCTACGTAACTCTTAGGCACTCCATGAGCAGTGAAAAATATATGAGCTTTTGAAGGTGATTCACAAAGTGTAATCTGTTCAGAAATTAATTCGACCATAGACTTTAAATATCCCGATTGACTGAACCAACTCCTTACACATCTCATAGGAACCTTCTTAAATTCATCATCAGAATCTCGCAGTTTTTTTAATTCTCTAAAGCTCGAACCACTAGTACTTATCGAAAAATGCGGATACAAGGGTATTACAACAACTTGATCTATGCCATCTGCTTTCATATCAGCAATTGCTGATTCGGTAAAAGGATGCCAATATCTCATAGCGATATAAGTAGTGGCATTAAACCCCTTGTCTCTTAATTTAGATTGTAATTCTCTTGCTTGTTGTTCAGTTATCCTTCTGATAGGTGAACCTCCGCCTATGGAAAGGTAGGCTTGTTGTGAAGTAGTACTCCTAAGCGTGCTAATTAACCAAGCTAATGGCTTTTGAAAAAAAGGAAAAGGTGTTCTGATAATTTCTGGATCAGAAAAAAGATTATATAAGAACGGGCCGACATCGGTAATGCGTTCAGGCCCTCCTAAATTCATTAGTAAGACGCCTATTTTATCCATTTAAAATTTATGGAGATTGAAAATCAACATTAAAAACGTCATCATATGGTCAATTATATAAGTAAATGAACGTAATTCAGGAAATTAATAATGTCAATAATAAATTTGCTACTCAAGGCAGCAAGCTTAAAATTGAGAAAAGGGGGGAGAAATTAAATATTCGTGGTTCACTACCCTCCAAAGAAGATAACAATAACTATAAAATTCAAAGGATATCTCTTGGCTTAAAGGCTGATATTTCTGGATTAGAGGAAGCCAAAAAAAAATTACAATTAATCAATTTGCAATTGGAATTGAATCAATTTGATTGGATTAATTGGATAGGCAAACCTTATAAAAAGGAAATAAAAGATGGTTTTGAATTCCCAAAAAGATTAAATCAATTTGAGGAATTTTTTTTTAAAGAAATTAAAAGTGATTTTCGAACAAGCACTAGAAAAACTACTTGGAGAAGCTCTTACAAACCATATATGAAAAGAATCCTAAATATTTACAATGACTATGATAATGAAGCTTTAGAAAAAATATTTCAAAAAACACTTGAAAGTTATAAAGAAGGTACCAGAAGTAGGAAACAATGCGCTACTTCTTTAAGTGTTTTGGCTAAGTTTTTGGACATCAAACTACCAGAAGATTGGAAATTAAATTCTAGAGGATATGGTCTGAACAAAGCAGAATTTAGGGATCTACCTAAAGACGAATTAATAGAGAAACTATGGGAGACGATACCAAACAAGTCTTGGAAATTTGTTTTTGGTCTGATGGCTACATATGGATTAAGGAATCATGAAGTATTTTTTTGTGATTTAAGTTCTCTTACTAATTTTGGGGACAAAATTATTAGAGTTTTACCTACTACTAAAACTGGGGAACATCAAGTTTGGCCATTTCATCCTGAATGGGTGGAAAAGTTCGAATTATCTAGACTTGGCGAGAATCCAGAACTTCTACCAAACATTAATAGAGACCTTAAAATTACAACTCTACAGAATATTGGAAAAAAAAT
>CACJPB010000022.1 GCA_902595175.1 uncultured Prochlorococcus sp.
GCTGAAATATCTTTGCAATTAATAAAACCTAATGCATATGCGATAGGATCCCACATTCTTTCTAAACTTTTTTCGCTTCCACCATGGTTTAAAAACCATTCTTTAAAACTAATTCTATCTAGATCTCTAATTATTTTCATTGCGCCTTCATAGTCTATCAATCCTCTAACGATTGGACTTGTTCCTAAAGCTAAGGCATTTCTGAACTTATCTACCCAAGTAAGTTGTTCGGTGGTAAAAAAAGCTTTAAGTCCGTTAAAAGGAGCACCTAAAGGGAATCTGAAGTCTAACGATTTTAAATTACCACCATTATTGATAAATAGATGAGTATGATCTTTCGGGAGTAAATTGTCTAGAGCTCCCACTTTTTTCATTAATTTAAAAAGATTTGCATAATTGTAAAAAAATACATGTAAACCCATTTCTATGTGGTTGCCATCCTTATCTTCCCAACTGCCTACCTTACCTCCCCAAAATGACCTGCTCTCGTAAATTTCTACTTCGTGGCCTTCATCAACTAAATTGACTGCTGCTGTAAGACCAGCTAATCCAGAACCAACTATTGCAATTTTCACTTTTTCTTAAAATTATAACAAATCAAGTTTGGATAACGTTTGTTCTATGCATCCTATCGATTAAGTTTTTATATTATGAATAGTAGAAACCCCTTGTTTATGGAAAATGTAGAAGTTAAACAGGAAATTAAAAATTCTGATGATGGCAAAGGTATCTTAATTACGAATGATGCTATAGAACAAATTTCAAATTTATTGAAGGGCCAAAGTGATAAAAAAGCACTAAGGGTAGGAGTAAGATCTGGCGGTTGTAGTGGGATGAGTTATACGATGGATTTTATAGGAACTGATGAAATAAATCCCGATGATAAAGTTTATGATTATTCATTAAAAGCTGATCAAAGCTTTCAAGTTGTTTGTGATCCCAAAAGTCTTTTATATATTTATGGAATGCAGTTAGATTTTAGTAAGGAATTAATTGGAGGTGGCTTTAATTTTGTAAATCCCAATGCCTCTCAAACTTGCGGTTGTGGAAGCTCTTTTGCAGTTTAATAAATAATGAATAACGAAATTAATCCCATCGAAGAGGATTTTAATGCAGCTTTATCAAGATATAAAGCAGGGCAAGATTTAATTCCAATCGTTCAAGATTTTCAAAAAATTATACAGCAAATTCCAAATCATTTTGCTGCTTGGACTTGTTTATCATGGCTTCAATTACTTTTGAAAAATAATGAAGAAGCTTTGTCAGCTGCCAGACAAGCTGTTCGCTTAAATCAGCAAGATCCACAAGCAAGAATGAATTTGTCTTTAGCTCTTTTGGCTACTAATAATAAAGGTGTTAGGGATCATATTGAGTTAATAAAAAAAATGTCTATGATGATGCCAGATGTGAAAAGTGAGTTGAAAGAATCTGTTGAAGACGGTTTAAGTAGATATCCAGATTGGCCTGAGTTAACTAAATTAAAAAAATGGTTGGAATTTTAAATTGTTTAAGATTTTAATTTTAAGTAATGGGCATGGAGAAGATCTATCTGGCAGTCTAATAGCTAAACAATTCGTAAAAAGTGGTTATTCTGTTCATGCTTTGCCAATTGTTGGTATGGGAAACCATTATGAAAAAGAAAAAATTAAGATTATCGGTAAAACTAAGGAGTTTAGAACAGGAGGAATTGGTTATAATTCCTTTAAGGGAAGACTTACTGAGATATTAGGAGGAGAAATATTTTATCTTCTAAAAAGATTATATTTAACTTTTAAAATAAGAAAAAAATATGATCATTTTGTTGTAGTTGGAGATATTGTGCCAGTTTTTTTTGCATGGGTTTGTAAGAAAGATTTTTTTACATATCTAGTTGCTTATTCCAGCCATTATGAAGGGAAGTTGAAATTACCATGGCCTTCTAAATTTTTCTTGCTCTCACAAAAAGCAAAAAAAATATATACGAGAGATTCCCTTACAGCTAATGATTTAACATTGCAATTAAAAAAGAAAGTGTCTTTTTTAGGCAACCCATTTATGGATAAGTTTTTCCCTAGAATCAAAGAATTAAATAAAGATGAATTTAGTATTGGATTATTTCCAGGAAGTAGATTCCCCGAGATTTTAGATAATTTTGTTTTGATTTTAAAGGTATTAGAGGCATTGTCAGATTTAAGATATTTTCAAAAAATTCAGTTTAATTTTGCAATAGTTAATGCTCTATCTTCATTAAAAATAAAGGAGATATTTCAAAAAAGAGGATGGTTAAAACTTGAAAATATAAAAGATAATAATCTCTTGAAATTCCAATATAAATTTTTAGAAGTGAATATATATTGGAATAATTTTGACAAAATATTATTGAAAAGTAGATGCTGTATTAGCATGGCAGGAACAGCATCAGAGCAAGCGATTGGATTAGGAAAACCGGTTATTCAGATTGAAGGTAAAGGTCCACAATTTACAAAAACTTTTGCAGAAGCACAAAGACGTTTGCTAGGAAAATATGTTTTTTGTGCCACTAAATATAAAGACAAAAATGATCAAATCAATCAGACAATTAAATTGATCATAAAAATAATATACCTTATACAGCTAAATAAGAAGTTTATGATCTCATGTAATGAAAATGCTAAAAAAAGACTGGGTGAAAACAAAGCTTGTCTTAAAATGGTTGATGATATGAATATCGTTATAAAAAATGACTAAGGAGAATAATCAAAATAAGTTAAAACAAATTATCGATAATTTGTTATTAATAAATTTATTTACAGTCATTTTTTTTGCAATATTTTTCATCTTTGCAATAATCATGCAATTTAATGGGATATTTATTTTTATTAATTTTATTCAGATAGTTTGGAATCCTCTTGTAGTTCCATTGATAACAATTCTTATTATTGGTGCTTTAGTAAACGGTATTAATTCTTGGTGGAGGCGTAAATTGCTTTCTCAAGAAGAGGATATTTAAAATTATAATTTTTGATTTTACTGCTAATTACTTTTTGTCCTTCTAAAACAACTTTCGCTCCATCTCCTAACAATATTTTTAAAACCGCTCCAGGCACTGGAAGTAAATTAGGTCTATTCAGACATTTGCCTAAAGTCTGAGAAAATTCTCTCATTGATACTGGATTTGGTGCAACAGCATTAAATACTCCCGAATACTTTTTATCGACTAATGCTTGAATTATTAAAGCACATAAATCAGTTCTATGAATCCAACTCATCCATTGCTTACCATCTCCAATAGGTCCACCTAATCCAACTTTAAATATAGGGAGCATTTTTCCTAGTGCACCTCCATCAGACTCTAGAACAATTCCAATTCTAAAAATAACTAACCTTGAGAAAAATGGTTTTTCAGCGGCGACCGCCTCCCATTTTTTGCAAAGATTAGATAAAAAGTCTTTTCCTCCAGGACTATTTTCAGTGAATTCACTAGACAAACTTGTACCGTAATAACCTATAGCTGATCCATTTATAATGACTTTTGGGTTGATTTTTAAATTTTTAAGGGTCTTCATCATAAATTTCGTGGTGTTAATACGACTATTTTCAATCTCCTGTTTTTGTTCAGAAGTCCATTTTTTTTCTGCTATGGGTTCTCCCATCAAGTTAATAATTCCATCTGTCTCTCTTAAAATATTTAGAAGATTTTCGTTATTCCAGTTTTTTTCTTTTGATAAATCTATTTGAAAAAATTTAAACTTATTGAAATCTAAATCAAGCTTTAATTTACTAATGGGTTTTCTACTTACAATGTATATTTCGTGATTTTCATTAAGTAGTGTTGGTACTAATTCTTTACCAACAAATCCAGTGCAGCCAAGTAGTAAAAGACGCATATCTTTTAGATGTTTATCATTTAAGACTATTAAATTTTTTAGACGTTTGTAATTATTATTCCGTTATAAATTTTTTTCAATAGTTTCCAAACAAGTTTTTGTATAATAGATTTCAAATAACTTTCTTGAATTTATTATGACAGATTCTATTCCAAAGAAGCCTCTCAAGAAAGGAAGTTTAGTTTTTGTCGATAGAGAAAATTATATAAAAAGTATCGAAGCGCTAGCCAGTGATGATGATCTTCCTAATTATGTGTTTGAAGGTCCTGGAGAGATTCTTTCAGTCAAAGAGGAATATGCTCAGGTTCGATGGCGCAGACCTGTTCCAGATGTTTGGTTGAAATTAGATCAACTTAAAGAATATACTCAATAAAATTTTTATATCTAAAAGTTTTTATTTTTTTTCTCTATAGACATCTTTGATTGTATTCTTTTTGCTTCTTTGATCATTTCTTTGCCATCAAATAAATAATTATCTACGTATCCTTGTGTATATCTATCAAATTCTGATAGCGCATCTTTAACTTGTGAAAAACAATGATAAAGATCGAGGCCTAAAGCTGAAATAGACTTTGGAACTATTTTTTTGTTATAAATTTTTTCAACTTTTTCTATTTTCTTTTGTGAAAGAATAATATAACTGCAAAAATTTTCCATTAGTTCGTCATCATATGGATCCGCGGATAGTTCTTTTATTTCGTTATTCAAAGGTTTAATGATTTGACTAATTAATCTATTTATTGGACTATAAATTTCTTTAATCCATGTTTCAACTTCTTTGTCCTTAATTGAAGAATTATGTTTTTTTGAATTAAATTTCTCTTCCCAATTTTCATTTAATGAATCAAATGATGAAATTGAAGAGAAAAAACTGCTATCATATTGTTTCTTTTTGATAGGGTCATTTAGAGTTTCCCAGGCATTTTGTATTGCAAGAAATCGTTCTTTCTCGCCGCCTGCATCTGGATGATGTTGTTTAACTAAAGAGCGATATGAAGATTTAATTTCACTTCTGGTTGCATTTTGTTTGAGACCTAATTCTTCATATAAATTTTTTTCCATTTTTATAAATTATGCATTAAAGATAACCATCTTTTCTGGCTTGAATTGAAGTATTAGACTCAAACATTGCTGTTGATAAATATCTTTCGCCAAAACTTGGAAGAATAACTATCAATCTTTTATTCATTAGTTCTTTTCTTTTGCCGATTTTTATAGTTGCTGCTAAAGCTGCACCACTGCTGATGCCAGATAAAAGGCCTTCCAATCTAGCTAATAAACGCCCATAATAAAATGCTTCATCGTCATCTATTTTTATAATTTCATCAATTAATTTAGTATTAAGAACTTTAGGTACAAAACCCGCGCCAATTCCTTGAATCGAATGAGATCCTGCTTTTTCTCCCGAAATCACTGCACTTTTTTTGGGCTCTACGGCATAAATTTTGCAATTTGGATTAACTTTTTTCAAAAAACGTGCACAACCAGTAATTGTTCCTCCTGTGCCAACTCCTGTAACTAGTCCATCTAAATTGTTATTGGATTGGGACCATATTTCTTGAGCCGTTGTTCTTTCATGAATATCTGGATTAGCAAAATTTTCAAACTGATTAAATTGATAGCTATTTGCAATGGTTGAAGACAACTCACTAGCTAAATCTAAAGCTCCTTTCATTCCGTCTTTGCCCGGTGTTAGCTGTAATTCAGCTCCATATGCTCTCAACATTGCCCTTCTCTCAATACTCATCGTATCCGGCATAGTTAATATCAATTTATAGCCTTTTGCTGCAGCAACCATTGCTAATGCGATGCCAGTATTTCCACTAGTTGCTTCAATTAACGTTGTTTTATCTGGTTTTATTAATCCTTCTTCTTCAGCTTTGCATAACATTGAATAAGCAATCCTATCCTTAACGGATGCTGATGGATTAAAACTTTCAAGTTTGGCTATTAATTCTGGATAACAATCAAAATACTTTCTTATTCGATTTAATTTTACTAATGGGGTATTTCCAACTAGAGAAGTTATATCATTTGCTATTTCCATGAAATTATTTTTTTGTTGCAAAATAAAATCTCCTATATACATAATAATTGTATTTAAAGATCTTTTATATAATTTTCTAAAAAAAAATTTAATTTAAATAACTTCCTGCGAAAAAATATTTAGTAATATAGGAGGTAGTTTTTATTATGATTATGTATTCATTGGAACTAAGTCTGAGATATTCACCTTTTCCACTTTCAATCCAGAAGAAGGAATTTGATGATGTTAAACGAATTTATGATCAAATAAAAAGTTCTATGAACGAAACTTTAGAATCCTCAATATTGATAGAATTAAGTTGTGACAAAGTGCAAGATAAATTAATTGCTGTAAGAGCTAAGGAAATCATTTCTGTTCAGATATATGAAAAATCGTCAGTAGCTGGAGGATCTAAAAGACCAGGATTTTCTCTCAACATAGATTGATAGAATTAATGCGAGATTCCCTCGAAAATGAAATACCTCACATTAAATTTAAAAATGTTTCTTTTTCATATCCTGGAGAAAAAGAAAATTTAATTTTTAAATGTAACTTCTCGATAAAAAAACCTGGATTTTGGATGGTCGTAGGTAAAAACGGGAGCGGCAAAAGTACTCTTTTAAAATTAATTAATGGAATAATAAACCCCCAAAATGGTGTAGTCGATTCTAATGCAAATATTGGTATGGTCTTTCAAAACCCTGATCATCAAATATTGATGCCAAATTGTAGGAGTGAACTTCTTATGAATATTAATCAGAATATAAGTCAAAATGAAATTAATCGTAAAATCGAATATGTACTTGATCAGGTAGGAATGACTGGTTTTGAAAAAAGACCAATTCATACTTTGAGCGGTGGACAAAAACAACGCTTAACTATTGCATGCGCTCTGATTAGTAATAAAAATTTTATTCTGTTAGATGAGCCTACAGCGTTACTTGATCAAACCAGCCAATTAAAAGTTTTACAAACTATTAAAAATCTTACAAGTGACCGTAAAAAACCTTTTTCAGCTTTGTGGATTACTCATCGTTATGAAGAATTAACTTATGCTGATGCAGTAGCAGAGTTGAAAAATGGTTTTTTATCTAGCTGGCAAGAACCATCAAAATTTCAATATAATTAATACTCGTACTTGTCATAAGGTACTTTAAAGAGCTAAATTCATTTTATATTCCTCGGTAGCTCAGCGGTAGAGCGATCGACTGTTAATCGATTGGTCGCAGGTTCGAATCCCGCCCGGGGAGTTTATAAATTACAAAAAGTTATCCAAAGTCACCCTGAGAAGGTGACTTTTTATTTTTTTGATCTTTTTTATAAAATAGTGGTATGCCGAAGATATAATTAAGTATTTTTAATATAATATTAAGAACAGTATATAGAACACCAAAAATATATAAATTTATTTGTTTTAAACATTTTTTTAATTAAAAAATTGCTTTTTAGGAACAGTAATTAGAACATGTACTAAATTCTCTTCAACAATGAAAAAGACCTTTGATTGGTTCTCATTTTATTTAAATTAGGATATATTTTTGTTTATATCTTTTGAATTGCTATACCATTTATGAAATTCTAGTCATCCCACATATCTTTTTTCTCTTGATCCAAAATATTCCTTTCAAGTAATTCTATTCTTTGCTTCTGAGAATCTATTTCCGTTTCGATTATGTTTTTATCGTCAATGTATTTTGATTGTATTTCTAAGATATTTATTTCAAATTGTTCTCCAAAAAAATCTGACATTTCTCTCCATGCTTCCATCTCCTCTTCTTTTCCTATAGTATCGTTTATCTGATGAGAAATAATTTCTAGTACATATTG
>CACJPB010000023.1 GCA_902595175.1 uncultured Prochlorococcus sp.
TCTCAGTATTAATCCAAAAGTACTGCCGAGTAAAAGTATACTTATTGAACTAAAATCCAAAGTTTACATTTTTATCCAGCCTTTTAAAATCTTATTAGGATCATCTAAAAATTTGTTGTAAGCTAATTCAACCCTAACCCAAGTTTCATTTTTGCCGACTTTCCAATTACGTAATACTGATAAAGTTGTACCTACATCAAGAACTAATAATTCCTTGGCAAAAATTTCAGGACAAGAATAAAGAGAAGTATTGGAACTCAATGTAATTTCATTTGTATTATTAGGGAACTTATGATGATGTATACTTTTTTGAATCCCCCCGGCAGGTAATGTAATTGGAGCAATTAATGCAAAAATAATTAAGCAAAAATTCTTGAGGAGATTATTAATCATATATCTAAAGTTGCCATATCTAAATTACTACTATGAGTTTCAATAAATTCTCTTCTTGGTGCAACTTTATCTCCCATTAATATACTGAATATTCTGTCAGCTTCAAATGCATCTTCGATTTCAACCCTTTTCATCATCCTCGTTTGAGGATTCATAGTTGTATCCCATAATTGTTTTGGCATCATCTCACCTAGTCCCTTAAATCTTTGAATATTATAATTTGCTTTTTCTCCAAAACCTTCAATTGTTTCCTTTAATTGATTCTCGTTATAGCAGTAATTATGATTCTTACCTCTTTCAACTTTATATAAAGGGGGGCAAGCAATATATATAAACCCTTTTTCAACAAGTTCTCTTTGGTATCTATAAAAAAATGTTAATAATAAAGTTCTTATATGAGCGCCATCAACATCAGCATCCGTCATGATTACAACTCTATGATATCTCAAAGAGCTCTCGTCGAAATCCTCTCCTTTTATTCCTAATCCTAGAGCGGTTATTAATGACTGTATTTCTGTATTTTTATAAATTTTAGTATCGTCAGTTTTTTCAATATTAAGAATTTTACCCCTTAAGGGCAAAATAGCCTGAAAATTTCTATCTCGTCCTTGTTTTGCGGAACCTCCAGCTGAATCTCCTTCAACTATATAAATTTCTGATTCTGAGGGATCTCTAGAACTACAGTCTGCTAATTTGCCCGGTAAAGTAGAACTCTCTAGAACACTTTTTCTTCTTACTAATTCTCTAGCCCTTCTCGCAGCTTCTGCTGCATTAAATGATTGAATTGCTTTTTCAAGAATCAAATCCAAAATTCCAGGATTGAATTCCATATATTTTGTGAGTGCCTCCCCAATAAGTGAATCCACAATTCCTCTTACTTCAGTATTTCCTAATTTTGTTTTTGTTTGCCCTTCAAATTCAGGATCTGGAACTTTTACAGATAAAACAACAGTCAAGCCCTCTCTAATATTTTCGCCAGCTAAATTTTTTTCAGCATCTTTTCTTTTACCTCTCTTCTTTGCAAGATTATTAAAAGTTCTTGTCAAAACTGTTTTTAGGCCTTCAATATGAGTTCCTCCATCAATAGTTCTAATATTATTTGCAAATCCTAAAATATTATCTGAATATACATCTGAACACCATTGCAAAGCTGCTTCTACATAAACATTTTCTTTCTGTGAGTCAACGTAAATTATTTCAGGATGAATAGACTCTTTTGCAGCATTAATATATTCAACATATTCTTTAATACCTCCTTGATATAAGTAAATTTCTTCTTTAAAAGAACCATCAGGTAATTGATTTCTTTCATCTCTAAAAACAATTTTTACTCCGCCGTTAAGATAAGCTAGTTCTCTTAATCTAGATGAGAGAAGAGCATATTCAAATTCAATCCCTCCAGTGAAAATCGTTTTGTCGGGTTTAAAGCAAATAGTTGTTCCTTTTTTATATGGTTTGCCAGACTGCTTTTTAGTTTTCAATTCACCCTTTGATACACCTTTTTCAAATCTTTGATTAAATTCGTGACCATTCCTAAAAACAGTCACATTAACCCATTCGCTTAAAGCATTAACTACAGATATTCCTACTCCATGCAAACCCCCTGAAACTTTATAACCACCACTTCCAAATTTACCTCCTGCATGAAGAACAGTTAGTACAGTTTCCAAGGCACTTTTCCCTGTTCTTGGATGAATATCTGTTGGAATACCTCGTCCATTATCAGCAATTAAGGCAGAACCATCTGCTTGAAGAACTATTTCTATGAGATCACAATGTCCTGCTAGTGCTTCATCAACGGAGTTATCAACTACTTCATATACCAAATGATGTAATCCCCGAGGTCCTGTAGAACCTATATACATCCCAGGGCGTTTACGAACTGGTTCTAACCCTTCTAAAACCTGAATCTGTTCCGCGCCATAATCACTTGAGATTTTATTAGATCTTTTGTCCTCACTCATTTAATATAAAAAAAATATTAAACTTTTAAAATGTTATTTTTAAAAGGTATTTCATTAAACTTACCATCGCATTAAGATAAAGGCTCGAAGTCAATGAAAAATTTAACCTCTTTCATTATATAGCCAATATTCTTTTCTTCAGAAATTCATATGCCATCGTCTCTACCTCATGTAATAGTCTTAATTGGGCCTACTGCAAGTGGCAAAACAGAATTAGCTATTGAAATTGCAGAATATTTTAAAACTCGTATACATAATATCGATTCAAGGCAAATTTATAAGTCTATGGACATTGGAACAGCCAAGCCATCTAAAAAACAACAACAAAAAATAAAACATTTTTTAATAGACATTGAGGAGCCAAACCGTCCAATTAACGTAAAACAATTTCAAGAAATTGCTCAAAAATCAATAATTAGAGAAATTAAACAAAATAATTTACCTTTTCTTGTTGGAGGGAGCGGGTTGTATATGAACTCAATAACCCAAGGTTTTTTTGTACCAGATGTCCCTCCTCAAAATAATTTGAGAAGACAATTAGAAGAACTTGGTCAGGAAAAATGTTGGGACTTATTAAAAAATTGTGATCTATTATCAACAAAAAAAATTAATTTTGCTGACCATATTAGAACAATAAGAGCTTTAGAAGTCTTCTACGTAACAGGTAAACCCTTGTCAACTCTGAAAGTTCAAAAACCGCCTAACTGGAAAATCCTAGAGCTTGGATTAGATAGAGATAATTTAAAAGAAAGAATTTTAAATAGAACAAAACATATGTTTTTATCTGGCATTATTGAGGAGACTAACCATCTTATCTCAGAATACGGATTTGATTTACCAATTCTAGAAACCATTGGTTATCGAGAAGCTAGAGATGTTTTAAATAACCATTCAACAATTGATAAAGCGATTGAGTTAACTACAACAAAAACGATCCAATTTGCAAAAAGACAAAAAACTTGGTTTCGTAATAAAAATAATCCTCTCTGGCTTAATAACAAAAACCTGCTAAAAGATGCAATAATTAAAATAGAGTCTTTTTTAGGCTAAATTTATAAAAATAGATTTTGTTCATCATCCAACCAAATTGTTAAATTAACTGAATGCCCCCACGCCCACGCTTTGACCGCCGAGCTCCAGTTAGAGAGCTACCAAATATAAATGAAAGAATAAAATACCCTCAGTTGAGAGTTGTTGATTCAGATGGAAAACAATTAGGTGTCATAGATAGATTAAAAGCATTAGAAATAGCATCTCAAAGAGAACTTGATTTAGTTTTGGTAAGCGAAAAAGCAAATCCTCCTGTTTGTAGAATTATGGACTACGGAAAATATAAATTTGAGCAAGAAAAGAAAGCTAAAGAAGCAAGGAAAAAATCCCATCAAACAGAAGTTAAAGAAGTAAAAATGAGATATAAAATTGACAAACATGATTATGATGTCCGAATAGGTCAAGCTACCAAATTTTTAAAATCGGGAGATAAAGTAAAATGTACCGTAATTTTTAGAGGTAGAGAAATTCAACACTCAAATTTAGCTGAAACACTTTTGTTGAAAATGGCTAATGATTTAGAAGAGCAATCAGAAGTTCAACAAAAACCAAAAAGAGAAGGGAGAAACATGATTATGTTTTTAAGCCCTCGAAAAACTCCTCTCATTAAAAAAAATGATGGTTAAAAAATTGTTATCAATAAAATATGACAAATGTTAAAGTGTCACTATGGTTTAAAATAAATTATTCAAGGTTTTTAGAAAGTGAAATTCCATATTCAACAAGAAAGCGATATCCCAGCATCTACTCAATTATATAATCAAATTTGTTTTGCTATTGCAGCAAGGCATTATCCTCCAGGCCATAGACTTCCCAGTACAAGGCAACTTGCAATGCAGACTGGACTTCATCGAAACACTATAAGCAAAGTATACAGACAACTAGAAATTGATGGAGTTGTTGAAGCAATAGCTGGATCAGGTATCTATGTAAGAGATAATCTTACTAAAAGAGAATTTAAAAAATCAATTTACTCAAAAGAAAAAATAAGGAAACTACCAGATCAAGAAGCAAAAAGGGTAATTGATAATTTAATAAATCTTGGATGCACTTTACAAGAAACGAGAGATATATTGACCAATGAAATAGATTGGCGTATTAAATGTGGATCAAGAATCATAGTCAGTACTCCTAGAGAGGATATTGGTGCTTCTATGCTAATAGCAGAAGACCTTTCTCCAACTGTAAATGTACCAGTAGAAGTTGTTCCTATGGAAGAATTAGAAAAAGTTTTGAGTAATTCAAACAATGGTACGATTGTCACAAGCAGATATTTTATACAGCCTTTAGAAAAAGTTGCTAAGCAACATGGAGTTCGCGCTATTGCAGTTGACTTAAGCGACTTTCAAAAGGAATTAAAAATTCTTAAGGAATTAAATGCTGGAAGTTGTGTAGGTATTGTTAGCATAAGTCCTGGGTTATTGAGAGCAGCAGAAGTCATTTTACATAGCATGCGTGGTAGTGAGTTAATGCTTATGACGACAATTTCAGACAATAACAGTAGATTACTCTCACTTTTAAAGGCTTCAAATCATATAGTTTGTGATGGACCGAGTTTATCAGTTGTAGAAAACACATTATTAAAAAATCGTTCTCAGTTAATGAGATTACCTCAAATAATATGTGCTAAAAATTATTTAAGTATCGAAACAATAAATCAATTAAAAAAAGAAATAGGGGTTATTAATTAAACTATGGTATTAAAAACTTTTAAATCAGATATAGAAATTATCAGAGAGAGAGATCCTGCCGCAAGAGGAATATTAGAGATATTTCTTTGCTACCCCGGCTTTCAATCAATAGTTATCCATAGGTTTACGCATAAATTATGGCAATTAAAGATTCCTTTGATTCCCCGCTTGCTCAGTCATCTTAATAGGCTAGCAACAGGTATTGAAATCCACCCTGGGGCAAGAATTGGTAAAAGGGTTTTCATAGACCATGGAATGGGCGTTGTAATTGGTGAAACTGCTGAGATAGGAAATAACTGTTTGCTTTATCAGGGAGTGACATTAGGAGGTACTGGTAAAAGCCATGGCAAAAGACACCCCACCTTAATGGAAAATGTTGTAGTAGGAGCGGGCGCAAAAGTTCTTGGATCCATCACGGTAGGATCTAATACCCGTATTGGTGCTGGTTCAGTAGTTGTTCGAAATGTAGAGGGGAACAGTACTGTGGTCGGAGTTCCTGGCAGAGTAGTTCATCAAAGTGGTGTCAAAGTAAATCCCTTAGCTCACTCTGCCTTACCAGATGCAGAAGCTAATGTGATAAAAAATTTAATGGATAGGATAGACTCTCTTGAAAATGAAATTCTTAAACTACAAAAAACTCTAGAATGTATAGCCAGCTCTGAATCTATTGATATTTCTAAACTCGGTAATTCTCAAAATCTTAAAGATAAGGAAATTTTTGAATTTCTTGGAGATGATTAAATATTGATTTATTTTTCATTAACGTCAGTTTTAGGTTGAAACATAAACATTGAATAAATAACATTTCGTCTCATATTAGTCATCATTTCGAGAAACATGTCATATCCTTCATTTTTATATTCGATCAATGGATCTTTTTGGCCATAACCTCTCAATCCGACTGATTCCCTCAAGGAATCCATGGATTGAAGATGTTCTCGCCATAAATTATCGATTTGCTGCAAAATGAAAAATCTTTCAGCTTCTCTCATTAATCCTGGACGAATCTTTTCTATTTGTGATTCCTTTAAATCATAAGCTATTCGCAACTGCTCTTGAAGATAGTTTTTTAATTCTTCTATTGACAGTAAATTAATATCATCAGATTTAAGATCATCTAATAAGTATATAAATTCTTTGACTTTAGAAATTAATTGATCAATATTCCATTCTTCTGGAGGAAGATCAGGATTAATATAAGCATCTACAATTTCGATCATTGTCCTTTCTCCATATCCTATTACTTGTCTCTTTAAATCAATTCCTTTTAACACTCTTAATCTTTCACCATAAACTGCTTTTCTTTGATTGTTCATTACCTCGTCATATTCAAAAACTTGTTTTCTAATATCGTAATAGTAGGTTTCAACTTTCTTTTGAGCACTTTCTAAAGACCTAGTAAGCATTCCTGACTCAATAGGCATATCTTCATCAACCCTAAAAGCATTCATTAGATTTGCTACTCTATCACCTCCAAAAATCCTTAATAAATTATCATCTAAAGATAGAAAGAATCTTGTACTTCCAAGATCACCTTGTCTTCCTGCTCTTCCTCTAAGTTGATTATCCACTCTTCTTGATTCATGTCTCTCAGTACCAATAACATGTAAGCCACCAGCGTCTCTTACTTTTTTTTCTTCATGAATCAAAACTTTTTCATATTCTTTCTTCACATCAGACAAAGATTCTCTTAAACGTTTTATCAAATCATCATCAGTTGGTGCTTTTTCTGCAGCTGTAGCTATCTTGTCATCAAGCTCCAAAACAGAAAGTTGTCTATAACCCCAATGTTTAACGAGTTCATCAGATAAAAGAGAGAGTTTCTTTTCAATTGCTTCATCTAGCATGCAAGGAAAAAGACTTGTTGAAGAATTTGAAATGCTCTTTTTCAAATTTGAACCAGCTTTTTTAGAAAAACCACCCTTAGAGTTTGAATGTCT
>CACJPB010000024.1 GCA_902595175.1 uncultured Prochlorococcus sp.
CTAACTCTATTAACTTTTAATAATCCTTCTTTATCTTTAGCAGCTTTAACATTAGGTCTCCACAACGCTGGTATTACTAGCAAATTACTTTTTACAAATCTAGATAGCCAAGACAAGAGAAATTATATTGCAATGAAATCTCTAGGAATCTCAAAAAAGACTAGTTGGCTTTTAGGTTTATTTTCTCAACAAGCAAAAAGTTACTTAGCATATTGCGCTTATAGATCTGACATCATTATTAGAGAAACTGCAATTGTTGGGGTTATTGGAGGTGTTGGTCTAGGTTGGCAATTGCAAGAATCACTAAGTTCCTTCGCATGGCAAGAAGTCAAAATAGTTTTAGTAGCTTATAGCTCCATCGCAATAGTTGGAGAATTAATTAATGGTAAAATCAAAAATAGTTTAACTTGATTTATAAGAATAATTTGTTAAATCAAGTAATTATTTTTTCCGGTTATAGTGATTAGTTTACCAAAACAGCTAGTTGTAATTGGAGATAGCTCAGTTTATGGATGGGGAGATAATGAGGGTGGTGGATGGTGTGAGAGGCTTAGAAAAGATTGGTGCAATAACCACAATGGGCCAGTTATTTATCAACTTGGCGTCAGGGGAGATGGGATAGAAAAAGTTTCATCTAGATGGGAAAAAGAATGGTCATCTAGAGGAGAAACAAGAAGAAATAAACCTAAAGCAATACTACTAAATGTAGGTCTTAACGACACAGCAGCAATTGGTCAGAAAAATGGAAGACATCAATTAGATATAGATGGATTTGAATATGGATTAGAGAGGCTAATTAATGAAATGAACTCTCAAACAAATGTATTTGTTATTGGTCTTACACCAGTTGACGAAAGCAAAATGCCGTTCGCAGGATGTCTGTGGTACTCAAATAATTTTTGTAATTCTTATGAAAGGAGAATTGAGGAAGTATGCCTCAATCAGAATGTCCCATTTCTTCCTACTTTTAGAGAAATGTACTCTGATAAAAGGAGTAAAAATTGGATTACGCACGATGGAATTCATCTAAATTCCGAAGGTCATTTCTGGCTTTTCCAAAGACTTAAAAGTTGGGAGATTCTTACAAAATGGAAGGAATCTTAGGTCTTTCCAAATATTATTAATTTAAAAAATATGAATATAAAATAATAGCAAAGATAGCAAAAACAGAAGCAATACTTGTCTG
Organism: uncultured Prochlorococcus sp.; assembly: GCA_902595175.1. Classification (GTDB taxonomy): domain Bacteria; phylum Cyanobacteriota; class Cyanobacteriia; order PCC-6307; family Cyanobiaceae; genus Prochlorococcus_A. Next base: position 1,187 of record CACJPB010000024.1, read on the forward strand.
AATAGCATTTACCAACTCATTACTTAATTTATATTTGTTTTGAAATTTGGCACCAATAATACTTTCGGAAAGTGTTGCCAAGAATCCAGATACTATAACAACTATAAAATGATATTTTGTAGAAATAATTGATAGACGAAGCATTATAAAAGCCATAAATATTGATCCCAAAACACTAGCTAATGTTCCCTCTATACTTATTCCTCCCTCAGTTCCCCTATCCACCTTTTTAAGTGAAGTAATTAAGTATGTGTCTTTACCAAATCTTTTCCCAATTTCGCTACCAAAAGTATCAGCCAACTTTGCAGCAAAACTTGCAGCAAAACCTACTTTAAACATCACTACATTGGCAGCATTAAATTTGGTCATAATGGCAAGAAATAATCCTGTAGCTGCTGAGCCCCAGACATTCTCAGGACCTCTCCTCCCGCCTCTTTTTTCAGCAATTCCTTGTTCTTTTTTAAATTTAAAACCTATTTTGGTAACGAGGGATCCAAATAATAAATAAATTACAACTGACATCCATCCCTGCCAAGACAAACATCCCCACAAAATTGTGCCTAAGATGCCTGCACTTACCCAACCACTTTTCGTCATCAAAGGAATCCTGCAAAATATATAAATCAAAATAAAATTAATGCAAAAACCTATAAAAAATTGATTTCTAATTAAATCCATATTTATCTAATTCTTTAATTTCAAATCAATTCTCCACTGATTTAGGATTGATGATGCGTTAATACTAGCCGTCGAAGTTCTTAAGATAGTGTCGGAAAGTTTCACAAAGGTAATGTTATTTTTATTAAAAAAATCAATTTCTTTAGAGGACCAACCCCCTTCAGGGCCAATTACATTCCAAAATATACCTCCTTTTTTATTTGCAAATTCTTGTTGTTTTCTTAACCATTTATTTAAGTCATATGGTGTTTCTTCTCTCGTTATAGAAATTGAAACTCTTTCTTGATTATCTCTACTTTTTAGCCATTTAATAATATCCATACCATTTAAAATAGATGGTTTCCATAATCTCTCACTTTGCTCAACTGCTTCTTTGATAATTGAATTCCATCTCAAAAGCTTTCTTGAAAAATTTAAATTTTTGTTTACCTGTCTTTCTGAAAATAATGGCTGTATATAATCGATTCCTATTTCAGTAGACATTTTTAAAATATCCTCAAAACCACTTTTTGGTATAACAACAGCTATTCCTAATAAGTAAATTTCTTGTTCTTGAAATAAGTAAGGTTTTTTTAATTTAATTATTTCTAAACAATCATTTTTAACTTTTATAGCTTTCCATAATGAACCCTCTCCATTAGTTATAAATATTTCTTTACCATTTTTTATCCTCATTACTTTATTTAAATAATGAGCCTCTTCTTTAGAAAGTTCTAAATTATTGTTCTTAATATTTTCAATTCTTTCATGGGAAATAATTAATCTTGTTAAGTCTTCCATCTAAAACACTTAATCTTTGAAAACCAAATCTTCATGTTCTTCAATTGCCCAATCATTATTTTCACCCCCAATAATTAACTCTTCAATTTTTACATAATTATTTGATATCTCATTCAAAGAATTAATTAATATATCTATTGAAATGGAGTCTGAAGTTCCAAAATCAACCCAACATCTTCCCCAAAGATTTTGATATTCCATAATTCCTAAATTATGCATTAAGGCTGGAAGAGATGTATTTTTTTGGTCATTATCATAGGACATCCAACTTAGATCGGAACCCTCTTCATGAGTTTGCAAATTTTCAGAATTAAATCCACCTAACCTTCCTAAAACGTACCAACTATCAAAAACACCATCTAAATAATTTTTTTCATCTTGAGTTGGTGATTCTGAAAACCTGATCCATATCCAACAATTAAAAGGATCAACTTCCCTAAAAATAATATTCATATTGACTAATAACTTTTTATATCTACAGCTATTATAAGTAAGTTATTACTAGATTAAAATTCATACTTATAACTTAATTAATAATGCTTGACTTAAAAGAAATATCTTATCAACCCCAAACTGGTGAGAGAAAAATAATTGACAATTTAAATTTAAAAGTTCATGAGAATGAAATCATTTTAATTTGCGGCAATAGTGGTTCTGGGAAAACAACACTACTCGAAATAATAAGCGGATTAACAAATCCACAAAAAGGAAAAATTACTTGGAAGAATAAAATTTTATCTTCTAGACAAAGAAGATGGTTTTGTGGAGTAGTATTCCAATTCCCTGAAAGATACTTTATAGGTACAACCATTGGGAAAGAATTAAAAATAGGCCATAAATCTTTAAGAGAAAAAAATATAGAAATAGTTTTAAATAAAGTTGGCTTGAAAAAAATTAATCTGACCCAACCACCAGAACAACTAAGTGGCGGACAACAAAGGCGATTAGCTGTAGCAGTTCAACTACTTAGAAACCCATCAATTCTTTTACTTGATGAACCAACTGCTGGATTAGACTATTCAATGAGAAATGATGTAAAGAATTTAATTATTGATTTAAAAAATAAAAATACAATTATTATTGTTACTCATGAACCTGCCTTATTTGAGGAGATTCCTTCTAGGATATTATTCTTGGAAAAAGGGAAAATCAAAAATTTTATGAAAGAAAATCATGCAGGATAGGATAGTTCGGGCTACTGCAGCAAATGGAGGAATAAGATTAGTTGCGGTCTTAACGACAGAATCTTCTTTAGAAGCAAAAAAAAGACACCGTCTTTCTTATTTATCCACCTGTATCTTAGGAAGAGCATTTAGTGCTTCACTACTTTTGGCAAGCTCGATGAAGATAATGCATGGGAGAGTTACTTTGAGAGTTAGATCAGACGGACCTTTAAAAGGATTACTAGTTGATGCTGGTAGAGACGGAAAAGTTAGGGGTTATGTAGGGAATCCTGATTTAGAATTAGACCTAGTCAAAAAAGGGGATAATAAATATTCTTTTGATTTTACAAAAGCACTAGGTAGAGGATATTTAAATGTAATTAGAGATAGTGGATTTGGAGAACCCTTTACTAGCACTGTTGAATTAGTAAATGGAAATATTGCTGAAGACTTAGCTTCATATTTATATCATTCAGAGCAAACTCCCTCTGCTGTATTTATTGGAGAAAAAATCCAAAATAAAAGTGTTATTTGTAGTGGTGGCTTATTAGCTCAAGTTCTACCTAAAAAAGATACTGACCCACTACTAATCTCACTACTTGAAGAAAGATGTAAAGAAATTAATTCTTTCAGCGAAGAACTATTTAAGTCAAAAGATAATCTTCTTTCGTTAATTAGAAATATATTTCCCGATATTGACGATAAATCAATCTCTGAAAAAGCTCGTTCCCAAGAAGTGAGTTTTAAATGCAAGTGTTCCAAACAAAGAAGCTTAAATGCGATGAAAATGCTTGATAAGAGCGAGTTAGAGGACATCCTCAAGAAAGATGGCAAAGCAGAGTTGGTTTGTGAATTTTGTAAAAATAAATATCTTATAAATTATGAAGAAATTAAATCGATGATAGAAAATCACTCATAAAAAAATTACGCCTAGCCATAAAATAACCATGGCCGGAATACTTTGAATTTTTTGTATTGATAAAGAGTTGTTTGATACTTCCTGAATGAAAGAATTATTTTCAAGCAAACCACCAAATATTAATCCTATCGAGAGAAAGGTAACACTCCAACCCAGAGAACCTATAAATCTTTTCCCCGATTTAATTTGAGAATAGGTAAGTATTAATGTTGAGATAGAGAGTAAAAGTCTATTATTAGTGTCTGGACTGATAAATAATAAAATTAAAAATAATAGCCCAAAAGATATTTTTATCGAAAGATTATCAAATGAGGGGGTAGTTATTTTTGGCAGACTATACTGACTTGAATTGTTAGAGTTGTTATTTAAATTTTTTATCTTAGAAAGAAGTGGGAAATTATTATTAGCAAATTGATTAATTTGTTTTTCTTTTTTTGAGGCACTCACAGCTTCATAGCTTACATTTCCTGATTGCCTGGCTTTCAAACTCCCCATGAGTAATTGATCAAAGGAAGATTCTATTTTCGCTTTTAAAATTAAATCTTCACCAGCCTCTTTAACTTTAATATCTCTAGCCTTTTGAATATCCTCAAAAGCAGCACCCTCTTTTATACCTAAAATTTCATAAGGTGATTTTTCGTTATTATTTTTATTATTGTTTGAATCCAAAATTTTTTACCAATACTAACAGATTAACTAATTTTATAATCCATTAAGACTTTATAAAACAATTGGTTCGACTCCACTAACAACGGGTGCAACTTTGTTTAAATTTAATTGATTATTGTCTTCAACAAACTGATTTAGATTCCACTCATTTTTGAAAAGAATAACTGGCCTATTCCAACAATCTTTAACTATTTTACAGTTAAATATTCTGCCTAGTTTTTCAATGGCTGGCCATCCATCAGAAATCCATCTAGCTAATTGATATGGCATTGCTTCAAGATTTGCATCTACACCATATTCACTTTTTAATCTGTGAGTTACTACCTCCAGCTGCAATTGACCAACGGCTGCGAGTATAGGGTCTCTTTTACTCTCATCAAAGTCATAAAGAATCTGAACAGCTCCTTCTTCTCGAAGTTCATTAACACCCTTTCTAAAGTTTTTAAATGCTGAGGGATTTGGATTTCTTAGCCAGCTGAATATTTCAGGACTAAAGGATGGTATGCCCTCATATTCCAGATGAGCACCCGTATAAAGAGTATCTCCAATAGAAAACATCCCTGGATTATTTAAACCAATAACATCTCCAGGATAGGCATCATCAACTACTTCTCTATCTTGCCCAAATATTTTTTGTGGTCTTGATAATCTAATTGTTTTCCCAGTTCTGGAATGTTTCACTGACATATCCTTTTCAAATTTGCCACTA
>CACJPB010000025.1 GCA_902595175.1 uncultured Prochlorococcus sp.
TTATTAAGCTCAGCAAAAATATATATATAAATTTTTTGGGCATAAATCCATTGAAGACTAATATTTTCTGGAAATTCCTCTGATAGTTTTATTATTTCTGAAAGTTCATTTAGATTTACAAATCCTTCAATAACCTTTATTGGATTAGATTGGATAGTCTTAAGTTCTATTTCAGTAATAATTGAAAAGAAGGGTGCTGCGCCTTTAATTGCTTCCCAAATTAATTGTTCTTCTTGATTTATTTGATTTTTTTTTAAAGAGATAAATGTGCCATTTCCCAAGAAACCTTTTATTGATTCAATATTATCAATGGCTAATCCGTAGGCTCTACTGAGCGGGCTTACTCCACCAGTGAGTATATAGCCTGCTCCAGGAAGTTTAGAAAGTCCGATTGGGAAACTTCGATTATGTTTTTGTAAATGATTTACTAGATCCCCCATTATTACTCCACCTCCAATTGTCACTAAATTGGTTTTTCTATCTAGGTGAATTTTGTTGTAATTTTTTCTTAGATCAAGAGTTGTAAAACCATTTTTTGCACAGCTAGAGGTTGTACCTCCACTACATACGCAAAGGTGCTCGAATTCTTGATTAGAATAGTTATCCTCATAAAATAAGGACTCATCAACGTCATAAATTAATTTCTTTAATTTTGCATCTTTTGAGTTGATATTTGGAACTTCAAGCAAACTATTATTTTTCACTACATGATATTGTTCTTTACTATTATGGTATAAGTAATAACTTGATTTTGGATAATTTAGATTCGAAGTTAAATAATCAAGTCGCGATACTTATCTGTGGACACGGCAGTAGAAATAAACTAGCCATTACTGAATTTCAAGAATTAACTCAGTTTATCCAAAAAAGATTTCCAAACTATTTGGTTGAATATGGTTTCTTGGAATTCGCTAAACCTTCACTTGTTGATGCTCTAGACAAATTAAGAGATCTTTCTATAAAAAAAATAATTGCAATACCCGCAATGCTTTTCGCTGCTGGCCATGTGAAAAATGATATACCTAGCTTGCTTATGAATTATTCAAGTAAAACAGGTATTGAAATAATTTATGGAAGAGAATTAGGTATTAATAATTTAATGATTAGTGCAGCTTGTGAAAGAGTTAAAGATGTATTTAAACAAAATAATAAACTCAAACCTGAAGAATCATTATTAGTTGTTGTTGGTAGAGGTTCTTCTGACCCAGATGCGAATTCCAATGTTTCAAAAATTACGAGAATGATCGTAGAAGGTATTGGTTTAGGGTGGGGGGAAACAGTTTTTTCTGGGGTAACTTTCCCTCTCGTTGAACCTGGCTTGAAAAATGTTGCGAGACTTGGTTATAAAAATATAATTATTTTCCCTTATTTTCTTTTCTCAGGTGTCCTTGTCACAAGAATAAAAAGGCAAAGTGATTTAGTTGCTATTAATAATCCAAATATTTCATTTATACATGCAAAATATCTTTCGTCACAGTCTTATGTGGTCGACACTTTTGTAGAAAGGATTGAAGAGATTCTTAATAACGAAGGTAATAATTTTATGAATTGCTCAACCTGTAAATATAGGTCAAATTTATTTGGCTTTGAAAAAGAAGTTGGAATGGTACAAAAAAGTCATCATGACCATGTAGAGGGCTTGGGTATCAGTTGTGATTTATGTGATCCTGAATGTAATGGTGCTTGTGAAATACAAAATCAAATATCAACTCATAATCAAGAAAAATCAAACTCAGGAGGAGGAGATAACTTGGAACATGAACATGTGGAGGCTCATCAACATGAACATACTCACCATCACCATCACCATAGTATTTATCCAAACTCAAAACACCCTTTAGGACCTGTCACGCTTCGCTTGCCTAATAATGACTAAATCTTAAGAAAATCCGTTGAAAATCAATTAATCACCTGTCTCTTTCTCGACTTAGTCTTAATAGACTCAGTATATATAAGTATTCTTTATATAAATTCTTGAAAGTATTTTGGACTAGATTTTCCACAATTTAAAGGTTGTTTTCCACGTCCAAATCCACATTGAATTAGAAATGCCAGTATTTTTCAAAAAAAACAGGACATCAACATTATTATTGACTTTTCTTTAAGATTTATTCAATTTCCTTTTTTAAAAAGTAAGTTTTTTAGAAACTAACTTATAACATGAGTCTCATTTGATAAATTAAAAAGTTTAAATGCAGATTTTTTTTGATTTTTTTAGAAATAAATATCATTATAGTTATGCAGAAAAATATAAATCTATGGATCAAATCAGCCAGTCAAATTTAACTGATAAGAAACTTGTCGAGCGCTCTCCAAATAAAGTCTCTTTAGAAACAGAGCTTTCAGAAACTCTTTATGACACTATGAAAGATTTCGTATTAAGTAACCCAACTTGGGATCAATATAAGCTTATTAATTCAGCATTAGCTACTTTTCTCGTTCAAAACGGATGTACAGATAATGCTGTCTCAGAAATTTATTTAAATCAATTATTTACACCATCTAAGTCTTTTTAATATTTAAGCAGGCTCTTCTACTCAAGGCCATCATTGTAAGTGTAGGGCTTTGCCAAGATGATGTGGGCCAGCATGCTCCATCTAATACAAGAACATTCTTGCATCTCCATAATCTATTAAATTTATCAACTACGCTATTTTCTTCATCTACCCCCATTGGTGCCCCCCCTACTTCATGAATGTAATATCCAGGAGGAGGAGGACTATCTGAAAGTGCGATCAAATTTTTTGTAAATAGACTCCCTAATGGGATATTCATTAGTTCATTAATATTTTTTATTTCTCCATTAGCAGCTGTGACTGATTTACGTATTGTGTTTTCCATATGTTTGGCCATATTTAATTCATTTTTGCTCCATTCGAATTCAATGTAGGGAATTGGGATACCCCATTCATCTGTTTTTCGTGAGAGAGAAACTGAGTTTTTCTCTCTAGGAAGGACTTCGCCATGGGCGATAAGAAAGCCAATGGATGTGTTTGTGTCTTTTTGCAAAAATTTAGGAATCCCTAATCGATCAATTGCCCCCCAGATTCCATAACCTCTATGGAAATTTATGTCGTCAATTTCTGGCAAATTTGAACCAAATGGAATAAAGAAGCTGCCTGCTCCAGAAAGATCGGGAGGATTATCTACTGGTTTATCTGAGTTTTTTGTTTTTGGGACTGAAAAAAATCTACAGATAGATATGTGATCCATGAGGTATTTGCCTAATTTTCCAGAATTATCTTTAAACCCTGAGGAATTTGTTTTATATTCTGAGTTGAGTAGTATTCTGAGTGTTGAAATTGTTGATGCGCAGAGAAAAATTAAATCACAATTCAATATTTCTTTTTGTCCATTTTCTAGGTTTACGATCGTTAGTTTTGAGGCAAGCTCTGTTGCCTTGTTAATCTCAAAAGACTCCACTAGGTAATTAGAGATTATTTGTACATTTCCAGTATCTAAAGCTTTTTTTAAAGAGCTTCCTAAGCTAGAGGACTTTGGCCATTTTTTTTCTTTTACTGATGAATTACGGTCAAATCCTCTTGATTGGATAAATGGATAGTTTAATTTTGATTTTACTTTGTTGCCAAAAACATTTTCGTTTTCTGTAAGAGGTATCTCTCCAATATATTTACCGTTTGGGACTTCTTTAATGTCATCTTTTCGTCCATAGATGCCGCAAAAATTTTCAATGAAATCATAGTGAGGGGATAGTTCATCGTATGAAATAGGCCAGTTTGGTCCGAATCCGTCTTTTTTAGCGGGATGAAAGTCTTCTGAGGAAAGTCTTAATGTTATGCCTCCCCAAGTTAATGATCTCCCCCCATATTGTTTACCTTGGGTCCAAAGAAATGGCTTTTTTTTTGGGAAGTCATAAGGATGCTTCAATTCATTTGAATATAAGTCAGGATTATTTTTCCAATAACCAGGATGTTGGCATTGATTGGCATGTTTTTTTGTTAAAACTCCTGATAATCTTTTGAATGTACTTTTTGGCTCATCATTACTAGCTTCATGCCTTTTAACTTGAGGCCCTGCTTCTATTACTAAAACTTTGATTCCTTGTTCTGCCAATGTAAGTGCTGCTATTCCTCCTGTAGCTCCAGAACCAACAACAATTGCATCATAAGGACTTATATCCAAAACCTAGTTCGTGATTTATTATTTCAATAAATATAGCATTCAGTAAATAATTAATTTTTAGATTTCAGCTTAAGAAGTTAGAATTTATTGAAATACTACTCAAAAAATGAGATTTATAATTTTAACTGTTTTAATGATTGTTTTAACTCTCCCTTCTAGAAGCTTCGCTGCATTGGATTATGGTAAACAATCCTTAATTGGTGCTGATTTTTCTGGATCTGATTTAAAAGGAGCAACTTTCTATTTGACTGATTTACAAGATGCAAATTTATCAGATTGTGAGCTCCAAAATGCTACTCTCTATGGAGCAAAATTGAAAGATACTAATTTAAGTAACTCCAATTTAAGAGAAGTAACTTTAGACTCGGCTATTTTAGATGGAACAGATTTATCAAATACTAACTTAGAGGATTCATTTGCTTATAGTACACAGTTTGAAAATGTAAAGATACAAGGCGCAGACTTCACAAATGTTTTTTTGCCAAAAGATATTATTAGGAAATTTTGTGAGAGTGCCACTGGAACTAATCCAATTACAAATAGAGAAACTAGAGAAACTTTAGAGTGCGATTACATTTAAATTTATGCACATACAAGTTCTTTTTTAATCTTTCTTTGTTTATAAAGTGATCTTCCAACAGGCCAACCTAAAGTAGATAAATGTTTCATTAAAGAACCTGAGTATTTGAAATAAAAATTGTCTGAATATTTTATGCCAAGTTCTTTTAGAGTGGTTACTAGTAAACATAGATCTTTCTTTTTGCCTTTTTTCATATCCAGTAATATCAATGCTTCACTTGA
>CACJPB010000026.1 GCA_902595175.1 uncultured Prochlorococcus sp.
AAATCACTAGTTAATGAAGAACTTAAACAATACTTTAGGCCTGAATTTTTAAATAGGCTTGATGAAATAATTGTATTCAGACAATTAACTAAAAATGAAGTTAAAGAAATTGCAGAAATAATGTTGCAAGAAGTTTTTGTCCGACTACAGGATAAAGGTATAAAATTAAATGTTACTGATGCTTTTAAAGAAAGACTTGTTGAAGAAGGTTATAATCCTTCATATGGAGCGAGACCCTTGAGAAGGGCAGTCATGCGTTTATTAGAAGACAGTTTGGCTGAAGAAGTTCTTTCTGGGAGAATAAAAGATGGAGATAATGCTTTAGTTGATATAGATGATAATAAAAAAGTTACAATAAATATTTCTTCTGAAGAATCTTCTCAAGAGTTAGCGGGTGCTAACTTCTAATCATTCAAAATAAATATGCAGTCTATCTCTCCAGAAACTATATACAGGGGGAATTCTGCTTGGGAAAAATCTTTACCTCAAATTACTAAATTAACTAAAAGTCCATTAATTCTAGGTAGAGGTATTCGAACGAATAATTTGAGAAATAATATTTTTAATGATTTAAAAAATCAAAAACTTACAGTAAATTCTGCTAATTTACAATTTGATTGTTGTTATGAAGATATTTCAAGAGTTAAGAATATCATTGCAAATAATAATAATGATTGTGTTATCGCAGCTGGAGGTGGCAAAGTTCTAGATTCTGGAAAATATATAGCCGATTCTCTTAACATCCCTTGTATTACAGTTCCTCTTAGCGCCTCTACATGTGCTGGTTGGACAGCCTTATCAAATATTTATACAAAGGATGGTCAATTTATAAAAGATGTTACATTAGGATCTTGTCCGAAAATACTAGTTTTTGATCATAAATTTATTCAAACAGCTCCATCAAGAACACTTGCAAGTGGCATAGCAGATGCCTTGGCAAAATGGTACGAATCCTCAATAACAAGTTCAAAAATAGATGACGGCCTTGTTCAACAAGCAATTCAGATATCAAGAGTTTTAAGAGATCAACTACTAATAGATGGAGGAAAAGCATTTAAGAGTCAATTTGAAAATTATTCATCTTGGCAAAATGCTGTAGAAGCATGTGGACTTACAGCAGGATTAGTTGGCGGTATTGGTGGAGAAAAATGTAGGACTGCAGCAGCACATGCTATTCATAATGCAATTACTCAGATAATCACCCCTAATAAATTCTTACATGGTGAGATTGTTGGGGTTGGTTTATTATTGCAATTAAGAATAGAAGAAATGAAAAATAATAATAAATTAGCTGATCAATCAATTAAACAATTATTTGTACTTATGAAAGAATTGAATTTGCCAACTACTATCGGACAACTTGGAATAAATGTTTTTGAAAATAATAATTTAGAGAAAATTGCTGATTTTACTTGTCGAGATAAATCTGAGATTCACTTTTTGCCTTTTGAAATTAATAAACGGGACATAATAGAGGTTATTTCAAATTTTGAACAACAAAAAATTAAAACATAAATATTTTTTGACTAAAAACAATTTTGAACAATTAAGTGATATAAATGCAGAATTTTTCGAAAGTGCCAAATTGTCACTATTAGATCCTTTAGGTCTTTATTTGGCAAATGATGTTAAGTGGATAAAACTTAACCAAAATTGGAACTCCTTAAAATTCCCAGTAGTAATAGGAGGAAAAGGTCAACCTTTACTTCTTCTACATGGCTTTGATAGTAGTTTTTTAGAATTCAGAAGAATATATAAATCACTAAAGAGAAATTTTCAAGTTATTGTTCCTGATCTTCTGGGTTTTGGTTTTAGTCCCAGGTGCGCAACAAATGAATATAATTCCTCGAAAATAATTTCGCATTTAATTGATATCCTTAAGACATTAAAAATAACAAAGAATCTAAAAATTATAGGTGCCTCTATGGGAGGCTCAACAGCTTTAAAACTTGCTTATGAAATTCCTGATTCTATTGAAAAAATTATCCTTTTGTCCCCCGCCGGATTGTTTGGAGAACCCAAGAGCATCCCTTTTCCTCTTAACCAAATAGGTGCCTCATTTCTTGGATTGCCTCAGGTTAGAAAAAGTCTTTGTAGGCAAGCATTTGCTTTTCCAGATGAATGCGTTGGTAAGATGGAAGAGCAAATTGCTTCAATTCATTTAGGTTGTAAAGGATGGAGAAATTCTCTCGCATCATTTGCAAAAAGTGGTGGGTTTGCAGGAACTCAAAAATATATCCAAAATATCCCTATTAAAACATTATGTGGAGAAAATGATCGAATTCTTGGAAAAAAAGAGCTTAAAAAAATAGGTAATATTGAAAAATTAAATTTTGTAGGGTTACAAAATTGTGGACATCTTCCGCATATAGATCTTCCATCATTATCTAGCAAAATTATTGAAGATTATTTTTTGGAATAAAAGATTTCTTAATTAATTTAGATACTTGAGAATTATAAAAATATAAAACAAAACAGATGGAGTAAAGATGTAACTGTCAATTCTGTCGAGAATCCCTCCATGTCCTGGTAAAAAAGTCCCGGAATCTTTTATTTTTGCATCTCTTTTCATCATAGATTCAATTAAATCTCCAACTAATGCCATAAGAGAAATTGAAATTCCATATATTATTCCAACAAATAATGGATTTTCCCAATTCAATAAAAATGCGAAAATTATTGCTAGTAAAGTTGAACAGGATATTCCTCCAATTAAACCTTCTATAGTTTTGCTCGGAGATATTGGAGATAGAGATGTTTTACCAAACGACTTCCCAATGAAATAAGAACCAATATCACTAGCTACAATTAAAAAGCAAGAAGTTAAAGTTAAATGCAGACCTGTAGTATTTGATAAGTTCTCAAACGACATAAAACCCTGATTTGAACTTAATATCACTGAATCTAATCCCCTTAACTTAATCCAGTAACTAGGTAAAAAACCTAAATAGAATAATCCAAAAATAGAGGCTGCAATATCTGAAATTGTCCCAGGTTTTGGTTGCAAAAGTAACCAAGTACATATCCCAACTGAACAGATTGGCAAAATTGAATTTGAAATTTCTCCTTCTAGTACACCAATAGTCTCAAGATAAGCCGAAACTATAATAATAAAGGATGAAAATAATGTGGTTTTTGTCGCTGGTTTTATTCCTTTAAATTCTGCCATTTTAAAAAATTCTAATAATGCTAAATATGTAAGCAAAGCTGTTGCCAACGTAAAAAACCATCCCCCCAATAAAACAACAATTAAACCAAAAATTCCTATTAGTAACCCGCTTCTTAATCTCATATGAAATTGCTATGTTTCTAAGACTCTTATATTAAAATTTACCAGATCCTTGTTGAATAAACTTTGATTATTTATCCAATTAAGCCTATCTATATCAATTTTTTCGCCAGGAACTAGTAGAGGTATCCCAGGAGGATAAGGGCAAATAATATCTCCAGATATTTTATTTAATGATTGTGAGAAAGGAATACTCCGGCTATTACTTCTCCATGCAATTCCAATTTCGATTTCGGGAGCTTGAACTAATTTAAAGGGCGATTTGAGCACTTCTAAACTTTTTGATTTTTTGGAATTTAATAGTAATTTTTTCCATAACTTTTCAAATAAATTAAGAAAATCTTTTTGATTTCCAAATCCTAAGCAAAAAGTGAGAGTCATCATTTCTGGTAATTCGGCAATAAGTCCATTTCTATAAAAAAAATTATCAGCAGTAAAACCAT
>CACJPB010000027.1 GCA_902595175.1 uncultured Prochlorococcus sp.
ATCTGTATTCTTTGTCAAAGAGAAATTGGCAAAATCTTAAAACGAATTTTCTTCTCTGAATTCTTAGGACTTTTTTAACCGATTCAATTGGAAGAAAAGATTCTTCCTTAGGAATTGAAATTACATTATTTGATTTTATCTGCTTGAGATTACTTAATAAATCTAATATCTTTTGAGGAGTATCTACATTTTCTCTATAAGTCTCATCCTGTTTAAGGATCCATTTATTTGCATTTTTTACAAGAGGGTCGAGAGTATTTATTACTTTTAAAAGTTCCTGAATCTGAGAGTTACTATCTAATGTTCTATTTCTAATTTTTTCTGAAATTGGAAAACTTGAAACTAATAATTGTTCAGAAGATAATTTAATTATCTCGTCCAGAGTTGATCTGATTTCATCAAAATTATCTGGGATTAATTTATTTATCTCTTTAATTTCAAGATCATAAGAATGGTCTACAAATTCATTATCAAAACCATAATTTATTATGTCTAGGTAACTACAATCCCAAGGTGCTACTTTTTTTAAAATTGCTTTGCTTCTAGAAACAAGAATTTTTCTAGATTTGATTAAATTATTTTTATTAGTGTAAACATCTACCCTTGGAACACTATTCAAGTTTTCTAATTCATTAACGAAAGGGTCGGCAGGCCTGCTTTTAATTTGTTTTATTGAATGGAGATCTAATAAACAATCTTCTAATCCGACCTTAATTATTCTTTTTTTTACAGCATCAATAGCAGGTCTTTTCTCAGCAACAAATAGAACGCTTTTCCCTTTTGCAATGAAACTAGAAATTAGATTTGTGATTGTTTGACTTTTCCCAGTTCCAGGTGGTCCTTCAATTACTAGATTCTGTCCTTTAAGTGCTGAATTAATTGCCCACTCTTGGCTTGAGTCTGCATCAAGAACAATAAACTCATTTTCAGGTGGTGTGTAATCAGGTTCATTAAGAGGAACTTCTGTTATGTGTTCTCTTAACTTCAGTTTTGATTCTTCATCTCCGGCTAATGCAGCAACTAGTGTATTTTCACTAAAAACTTCAAATGAAGATAATAGGTCATTAACCATAGGGAACTGTTGATATTGAAGATTCTTTATTGCAAAACCGTCTTTAACTTTAATTCCGATCTCTTTCGGACACATATCTAAAAAGGTTTTTACTAAAACCTCTTCCCCTTCCTCTTGGACCTCTTCAAGTTTTTCAATACTTATATCAGCTTGGCATTTTTTATTTAGATGAAGTACTAATGCTGTATTAATTTCAGGAACTAAATCAGTTAAAGATATCTCTATGTTTTTAAGAGATTGATTTGGATTTTCTATTGATACTGCATAAGTAACCAAAGGTGCGTATGGCTTACTTACATCTGATTCCCATGAAACAAATCCAGAAATCAATCTAAGAACTTCAATTCCATAATCTTCAAAATTTTCAATAGCTTTTTTAACTACTCCAAATGCCCCTTTTTTTTGCTCTTTATCCTCTAAATCAATTATTTCGCTAATTTTTAAAGATGATCCTTCAAGAAGTTTGTCTACTATTTCTTTAGAGGGTTTTATTGAAATTGTCTTTGCATCTCGGTAGCTTATTAAGTCGTTAGTCCCTGATAGATCAATTAATTTTTCTGCCCAAGACTTTATCCTTTCCTGAATAATATTTTTTTCAAATATATTTTCTTTCTCCATCAGTAAATCAGGTTCTAGATTTTAAGAATTAAGAATTATTTTATCATTAATTTTTTTTTTAACTTTAACACCACACAACCATGTCCATTAAGTCGAGTGCCCATAAAAATATGTAGGTCTACCAGAAGTTATTTGTTTCTTTATTCTTTTCAGCGTGCCTTGTTTAAATAAGTTTCTTACTACTCTTATTACCTGTTTTTCTGAATATGCGACTTTATTAGCAATATCCTTAATGCTTAAATATTCATCTTGTTCATAGAACAGGAAAAGTACCTTATTAGTGCAACTATTCTCTTCATCAGGTGTAAGTTGTCCCAAACCTGCTGATTCTATAAACCATTCATAGCTTTCTTGATTGCCCTGCAAGTTATAAAAAGTTCCTTCCTGACAGTTTCGACCTTTTATGCAATCAAACAAATAATGATCATCAAAGTCTGGTTCTACTGATTTATGAATGCTCCAACAATCACTAACACCAGAAAATATAGATTGATTACCCATGACATCATGTTTAGTTACCCTTTTTCTTACCCCATGTTCTGGTTTTTTTAAATGGGTAGTAAAGACAATAAGAATACCTTTTTTACTGGCATAAGTATTTAGGAAATATAGTGGGGCTGCAAATTCAGCATCTTTAAAAGAGTGCTTACCGCCTGTTAATAAAGTGGTTATTGAATCAAGAAAGACAACATCATAATCATGTTTATCGACCCAATCTTGAAACTTAGGTAATTCATTAACAGTTAGTTTTTCAAAAGTATCAGAAAAGTAGAAAGTAATATCACTATCAATACCCATAGTTTCTAATTTGTCAGCACAGTTAGTTTCAGATTCATCTGCTTGTATAAATGCCACCTTCTGTTTTTTTGTTTGAAAGGTATTTAGAAATAGATCACCTTTAGCAATAGCATTCGCCATTGAATAACAGAGAGAGGTTTTACCAGAACCACTTTCACCTGCTAGAAGAACTAAACTTCCATTCGATGCTATTTGGTCAATAATCCAATCTTTAGGCTTTTTACTTTTAATTAGTTCTTTTACCTTTTTACCTTTAGGGACTTTATGGACATTGGGGTGTGGCGTAAATACTTGATTTTGTTCTTTATGTCCTTTCTCTTCAGGGACTTTATGGACATCAAGGGGTTGCGTGTTTTCTTGATTTATTACCTTTATTGCACTTCTGTTGTTTTCATACCTTTCGTTATCAGCCGCTTGAAGGGCATCAATATCTATAGTCATTTTGTCCCCCCTGATTTAATGCGATTTCTTGTGTCGACCATTGATTGAATAGTTGATGTAAAAAAACAGGCGAGTTTATGTTCTCTGGCTTTTTGTATACGACAATCCCAGACCCACAAAATGATTTCTTTCTTGTTTTCTGGAATTAGGTCAGGGCAATAGCTCTCTTGGGGTTTGTAATCTACAATTAATTTAGATTGTTTTTTAAGAGAGCCTTGTCTACGAAACAGGGCTTTTTTCATTTTATTTTCTATAACCAAGGTCTTTTTTGCCCACTTTTCTGTCAATTATTTTTCTAATTTCTCTTTCGTCGTAGGTTTCATTAAGACGAGTATCTTTAGCAGTACGTTCAAGTAGAGCTTTTCTACATAGCTCTAAGTTGTAGATATGTTTACCTCTCTGTTTACCTTCCCCTACAGAGTAATAATGTGTACCTGCTTTAAATAGATTTTTATCTCTATATATGTATACAGATTTAACAGAACAAAAAAGGGCTTCGGCAAGTTCCCTAATTTCTAGCCAAGTTGAAGTTTGTGACATGAGTAATCCATAGAAAAATTTTTTAGATTTTTCCTAGACCTCAACTACCAATCCTTACCCTTGTTTCTTTCTGTGTCTTCATCACCGATCACAAGTTGAGAGGTAGTTCCGCTGAGTCAACGGATGTTTCCTTGTTGATGCTTTTAAATCAACGACTCGCTAGGGCTGCAACGTCACCTTTTTATCGCACATTGTCCAGCTAGGGGGTTTCCCTTGAGTCAATAGTAATTTAGGTGCTC
>CACJPB010000028.1 GCA_902595175.1 uncultured Prochlorococcus sp.
TTTCTATTTTTCTAGTTATTAAAAAGTGTTAAAAATATAAATTTGTTAAAATTTAGTAAGGTATTCACAATATATGACAACTGGATCAAATAAATCTTTGGTCCCAGTAATTCTATCCGGAGGAAGTGGGACAAGATTATGGCCATTATCTAGACGTTGTTTCCCAAAACAATTTGTGTCCTTATTTTCAGATAGCGAACTTTCACTTCTGCAAAAAACCTTAAAAAGAATTCAAAGTTTTGATAATATTTCTGAACCAATAATCATTTGTAACGAAGAACATCGATTTGTTGTTGCGGAACAATGTAAGGAAATCAATATTAAGCCTAAAGAAATAATCCTTGAACCATGTGGAAGAAATACTGCCCCAGCTATCTTATCTGGAGCTTTAAGAGTTTTTCAAGAAAATATTGATGGTAATTTATTAATCTTATCTTCTGACCATATAATTGTGAATATTGAGCAATTTAAGTTGGCGGTAAAAAAAAGTGAAAAGTATTCAAATGATGGAAAAATAGTTTTATTTGGGGTATTACCAAGTAATCCTGAAACTGGTTATGGATATATAGAGATAAATAAGAAACCTAATTTGGATGACCTTGAAGCAAAAAAAATTATTAAATTTATTGAGAAACCAAACCTCAAAGATGCTAAGCAGTTTTTAAAAAGTGAAAATTTTTTATGGAATAGCGGAATCTTTATGATGAAAGCTTCAACGGTTATAAATCAAATGAAAAAGTACGTACCTAATATTTATGAATCTGTATATGAATCTTATGAAAATAAAAAAAAGGATTTGGACTTTATAAGGTTAGAAATAGATAATTATAAAAAATGTGAGAATCTATCAATTGATGTTGCAATTATGGAGAAAACTAATTTGGGTATAGTTTTGCCTCTTGATAAAGGATGGAGTGACCTAGGGAATTGGTTTTCTCTTTGGCAAAATTCACAAAAAGACAAAGACAATAATTTTGTAAAAGGTAGGGTTTTTTCAGAAAAAAATAAAAACTGCTACTTCAGAAGTGAGAATAGATTCTTAGTAGCATTAGGTTTAAAGGATTTAGTTGTTATTGAAACGGATGATGTTGTTTATGTGGGCGATATAAATAAGTCTCAAGATTTGAAAAACATAGTAAATAAATTAAAAATTAATAAAGAACCCGAAAGTGAATTACATAGTTTAATCTTTCGTCCGTGGGGGACTTATAAATCAATGCTTCAAGGAGAGAGATGGCAAGTAAAAATAATAAAAGTTAAACCAGGTGCCTCTCTATCCTTACAAATGCATCATCATAGATCTGAGCATTGGATAGTTGTAAAAGGAACTGCAGACGTCGAGCTTGATGGGAAAAATATTCTTCTTAGCGAAAATCAAAGTATATATATACCTTTAGGAAGCAAACATCGATTATCTAATCCAGGGAAAATGACTTTAGAACTTATAGAAGTTCAGAGTGGTGCTTATCTGAATGAGGATGACATTGTTAGGTATAATGATTTTTATGGAAGAGAGCATTAAGATAGTTTGAAAAATTTTTATTAAAGTTAAAATTGTTTTTTTCAAAAATTTCGATAAATCTACGAGTTTTTTTCAATTTTTAGATGTTTTTGAAAAATCTTTAGTCTCGATACTTATTTTTCACATAATCTTCAATAGCTAACTTTAACCCTTTTTTTAGTTTGATTTTTGGTTCCCAACCCAGAGACTTCATTTTACTACTATCTAGAATTTTTCTAGGTGTTCCGTCTGGCATTTTATCGTCCCAAACGACTTTACCTTCATAACCTACTAATTCAACAATTATTTCAGAAAGTCTTTTTATGGAAATTTCATTTCCACTCCCTACATTTAACCAAGATGTTTTTTTTAATGAATCATCTTTTGTTAGAGAAAAATTATTTAAAGCAAAAATGCAAGCTTCAGCTAGATCATCTACATATAAAAATTCTCTAAGAGGGTTACCAGTTCCCCAACAAACTACTTTTGATTGGTTTTTCTTTTTTGCAGTGTAAAACTTGTGAATAAGAGCAGGAATAACATGACTAGAAATAGGGTCATAATTATCGCCAATTCCATAAAGATTGCATGGCATTAATGAAATAGCATCAAAACCGTATTGCAAATTTAATGCTTCGCAAAGTTTTATCCCTGCTATTTTTGCTAGAGCGTACCATTGGTTGGTTTGCTCTAACTCGCTAGTTAACAAATACTCTTCTTTAATAGGTTGTTTCGAATATTTTGGATAAATACAACTACTTCCTAAAAATAAAAGTTTCTTGACTCCTGTAAGTCTGGAGGCTTCAATAACATTCGTTTGGATATTTAGGTTTTCGTATATAAATTCATAAGGTTTTGTTGAATTTGCCGAAATCCCGCCAACTTTCGCGGCTGCCAAAATTACAATTGAAGGTTGGTTATTTTTAAACCATTTTTTTACCTCATCAAAATTTAATAGATTTAATTCTTTTCTGCATGGGCAAAGTAATTCTCCTCCAAATTTAGAATTACCATATCCTTGTTTATTTAGTAAATTTTTTATTGCGCTTCCGACCATACCATTGCTTCCAGCAATAAATATCCTCTCGTTTATTTCCATTATGACTCTTCAAAATTTAGTTTTTCAGATTTAACCATTTCATCTACAATCTCTTCTAAAGAAATTTTTGGTTCCCAATTAAGAATTTCTTTTGCCTTGGAGGCATCACCTAATAATTCATCAACTTCAGTAGGTCGATAATATTTGGGATCTATTCGAATAACAATTTCTCCTGTATCTGATCTACGTCCAACTTCATCAGCACCTTTATTTTCCCAAAATATACCGTTTTTATTACCCTTTATATTCCAACCTAAGGCGTTGGAGGTTAATTCGCAGAATCTTCTAACACTTTCCATTCTACCGGTTGCAATTACAAAGTCCTCGGGTTTTTTAAGTTGAAGCATTTTCCATTGCATTTCTACATAATCTTTAGCATGTCCCCAATCTCTTTTTGAATCAATATTACCCAAATACAAACAATTTTCTAAACCATAATTTATCCTTGAAAGTCCTCTAGTAATTTTCCTAGTAACAAAAGTTTCGCCCCTTCTTGGGCTCTCATGGTTGAAAAGAATTCCATTGCAAGCAAAAATCCCGTATGCCGCCCTATAGTTGACTGTGATCCAATAAGAATAAAGTTTAGCAACTGCATATGGACTCCTGGGATAAAAAGGAGTCTTCTCTGTTTGCGGAGATTCTTGTATGAGACCAAATAGCTCACTTGTACTAGCTTGATAAAATTTAGTTTTTTTTTCTAATCCTAAAATTTTTATTGCTTCTAATATTCTCAAAGTTCCCAAGGCGTCACTATTTGCGGTATATTCCGGCGTTTCAAAGCTTACTGCCACATGACTTTGGGCTCCTAAATTATAAATTTCATCAGGCGTTACTTTTTGAATTATTTTTATAAGATTTGTGCTATCTGTTAAATCGCCATAATGAAGTATAAATTTTGAATCGTCTACATGCGGGTCCTTATAAAGATGATCAATCCTTGAGGTGTTAAAGCTGCTGGATCTTCTTTTTATACCATGAACTTCATAATTTTTTTCTAGAAGAAGTTCA
>CACJPB010000029.1 GCA_902595175.1 uncultured Prochlorococcus sp.
AATGATCACTTCTGCTACAGGTTCAACAGCTCTTTTGATGACTGGACTTGTTGCTTATGGAGAATCACAAACTCCTGGATTAGGAGTCCCATATCTTATTGCAGCTGGAATATTAACTGGAATTTTCCAAATTCTTTGGGGTTATTTAAGACTGGCCTACCAAATGCGTTTCGTGCCAACAGGAGTATTAAGTGGATTTGTAAATGCACTAGCACTTTTAATATTTCAAGCACAACTACCTCAGTTAGGAATAGGTGTTAAAGAATCAAAAGGATTAGTTGAACAAACTATCAGTCAATATCCAGTCAACTCTCAGATTCCAGTAGTTTGGATCCTTGTAATCTTAGGATTAATAATTATATATGGGCTTCCAAAAGTGACAAAAGTAGTCCCATCTCAACTTATCGCAATAGTAGTAATTACTCTCATAAGCATATTTTTTAATCTAGATGTCCCAACAGTTAGCGATTTAGGTAAATTACCTGATGGATTACCAAGCATTTCTCTTCCTTTTGGATCAATAGAAAATGGGAAAGTACCCTTTAGTCTTGAAACATTAGGGATAATTCTACCTACCTCACTTGCAATATCTCTTGTGGGTTTAATGGAAACCTTTTTAACTCAAGACATTTTAGATGATGTAACTGATACAAGTTCTAATAAAAATAAAGAAGCAAGAGGGCAGGGAATCGCAAATATTGTGGCATCCTTATTTGGTGGGATGGCAGGATGTGCCTTAGTTGGGCAATCTGTAATGAATACTGAGAATGGTGGCAAATCTAGATTGTCAACCCTCTCCTCAGGTATATCTCTCCTAATTATGATAATCCTCTTGAAATCTTGGATTGGAGCAATACCAATGGCTGCTTTAGTAGCAATCATGATAACGATCGCAATAAGTACAGCAGATATAAATGGATTAAAAAATATTAGAAAGATACCTAAAAGCGATACTGCAGTCATGCTTATGACTTTTGCAGTTACCATGCTTACAAAACCTCATAATCTTGCACTTGGAGTTATTGCAGGAGTTGCGTTAGCTGCAATTCTTTTCAGCAGAAAAGTGGCAAAAGTTATAACTGTCTCAAGAGAGAAAGAAAATAATTTGACTACCTACAAAGTAAAAGGACAATTATTTTTTGTAAGTAAAATTTATTTTTTACAAGGATTTGATATTCATGAACATCCAGAAAATATTGTAATTGATATGTCTTTAGCTCATATTTGGGATCAAAGTGGCGTTGTTGCTCTTGAGCAAATTATTAGAAAATTCAAGAATGGTGGTTCTAAAGTTGAAATTGTAGGATTAAATAAAGAAAGTCTCAACTTATTTGAGAAACTAGGCGGTATTGAAAGTGCTCATTAAAAAGTTAATTAAGACTAACTTGTTGATAACAAAACCAAAGCCACTGCTGAAAAAGCAAATTCCTATGGGATCTCCAAGCAGTTTTTGAGCTATTTAGATCAAAATTTTCAGGAGGAGGAACATCTCCCTTTTCTTTATCTCTCTCAATTTCGCTAATAATTCTATGCACGGTATATTCAGGATGACCTAAATGCATAAGTTGTTTTTGATCATTAGATTCAAATATTGTATATCCGACGTTTTCACCATAAGCCAGCAAATTCAATTTCCCTTCTTTTTGGGCCTTCTCCATCTCCAAATCTGGTAATCCTGCAAATCTACTTTGAGGACAAATAAATTCATCATCTTGTGTACCCATCAAAGGATGACCAGGAACAAGGCTTTTTAAAGGGAATACCCCAAATAATTTCCTATTAAAAACTTTCTTATCGACCCCTGCCAAATAAGCCAGCGCAAAGCCAGCCCAACATAATCCAAGAGTACTCGCACAAGAAGTTCTAGCTTCATTTACAATTTTCACAAATTCATCCCAATACTTAACATCCTCAAAGGCTAAGTGCTCAATAGGTGCTCCAGTAATAATGATTCCATCTAACGGTTCTGGATTATTTGCTTCTTCCCAAGTTATGTATAGATTATTTAGATGATTAAGATCCCATGTCTTATAAGAGTGAGTTTTAAGCTTTATCCAAACTGGTTCTATTTGAAGAGGAGATAAGCCAAGTGGATGTAGCAAGTTAAATTCATACTGCTTGCCAAGAGGCATAATATTCAAAATACCAATCCTAAGAGGACGTATATCCTGTCTTTTTGCCAATTCTGGTTCGATCCAAGATATATGATTTTTCTCAACATCACTAATCTTGTGATAGTTACTAGGAATTATTAAAGCCAATAAATCTTCTTTCCTATGTAATTTGTGAAAGTGCTTGTTCGAAATCTGCTTTTATATCATCAATATGTTCAATTCCTACAGAAACTCTTACCATCGTGGGAGTAACACCTGCAGATAATTGTTCTTCTTCAGATAGTTGCTGATGAGTAGTTGAAGCCGGATGAATTACTAAAGTTTTTGAATCACCTACATTAGCAAGGTGACTCGCTAATTTTAATGAATCAATAAATTTTACTGCATTTTCATAACCTCCATTAAGAGAGAACATAAGCATGCAACCCATTCCTCTTCCAGTAGTATATTTTTTGGCACTTGAGAAATATGGATCAGATTCTAAGCCAGGATAATTAACACTACTTACATTAGAATTAGAATCTAACCATTTTGCCAATTCAAGAGCATTGGAAGTTTGTCTTTCTATCCTTAAGCTTAGAGTTTCCAAACCCTGCAATAACAAGAACGAATTAAAAGGACTTTGAGCTGATCCCCAGTCTCTCAGACATTCAAGTCTTGCTCTCAAAGCAAAAGCTATATTTCTATTATCAGGTACTCCCAAAGATTTGCATATATCACTACCGAAACCAAAAGCGTCCCAATGAACGAGCCCATGATAAGCAGCGCTTGGCTCACTCATAAGCGGGAATTTGCCATTTCCCCAATCAAAGGTTCCGGCATCAACAATAACCCCTCCGATACTTGTTCCATGCCCACCTATCCATTTTGTGGCACTTTCTACAACAACATCTGCTCCAAAATCAATTGGTCTTATTAAAGCACCACCAGCACCAAGGGTATTATCTACTATTAAAGGAATTCCATTTTCCTTCGCCAAAGCAGAGAGTCCCTCAAAATCTGGTATATTGAACCGAGGATTTCCCATTGATTCGACATATATTGCCTTGGTTTTATCGTCAATTTTATCTCTAAAACTATCGATACTATCACCATCAGCAAATTTAACTTCTATACCTAATCTTGGAAATTGTACTTTAAATTGATTGTAGGTTCCACCATATAAAAAAGATGTAGAGACAAAATTATCCCCTGCTGTCATGCAATTCACGATTGCCAAGAATTGAGCAGCTTGACCTGAGGATGTTGCGAGTGCTGCCATACCTCCCTCCAAAGCTGCCATCCTTTTTTCGAAGACATCTGTGGTTGGGTTCATAAGTCGAGTATAGATATTTCCAAATTCTTTTAATCCAAAAAGATTAGCTCCATGCTCGGCATTATCAAAGACATACGAACTAGTTTGATAAATGGGT
>CACJPB010000030.1 GCA_902595175.1 uncultured Prochlorococcus sp.
ATTAATTCATCTAACCATTCTGTGTTATTTTGCTCTTGTCTTTTATGGCTTTGACTTTTTTGAGTACTCATAAATTTCTTATATTTAGATTATCCATTTAATGTATCTTTTGAAATTACAGGAATCAATAAGCAATATTACCAAATCGGTTGATAAGACAAGCTTTAGTAGCATTTCATACAAACCTAACCAACAAAAATTAACTAAGAAAATCTAAATCTCTTCAGTTAAGTATTTTCTACGATGTTTTTATTTTAAATTCTGATTTGAATAAGAAAAGGGTATAGATATTCCTATGGAAAAATCATTTCTAAATTTCATTTATTGGATCTTGGTAAAGTCAGCTGAAAGTTACTACGGAGATTCATTAAAAACAGAAGTACCATATACACCTTATTTTTAGTTTTGGCGGACTTTAACTTTTAATAATAGATCTCTAGTTTGAGATCTATTAGTTTGGAATTAATTTATCAAAAAACACAATATGGGTTACTTATAGATTCTCTACAAAATATTCTCTTACGTTGAATTTCTTTTAGTGATTGTGAATAAATTTTAGCGGTAAGGATCGCTCCAAAATTAACTAAAATTATAATTAGAAGAAGTAGCTCAATTGCGAGGTTGGTCATAAGATTACCCTCCTT
This sequence comes from uncultured Prochlorococcus sp., assembly GCA_902595175.1. GTDB lineage: Bacteria > Cyanobacteriota > Cyanobacteriia > PCC-6307 > Cyanobiaceae > Prochlorococcus_A. The sequence goes on from CACJPB010000030.1 coordinate 645, forward strand.
AAATCTATATAAAAACTCTATAAGGTCAAATTAGTTATTGAATAGAGTTTAAATTCCTATTTTTAGCCATCAAGATTCTCTGGTAATAATCTAGGTTCACAATTTTCGACGCATTCTTCTAGAGACTTTTCAGTATTACTCTTAATTTTGCAACTACGAAGACAATCATAGAAGGCATACTTGGGATCTAATTCATTTTTGAATTGTTTATTTCTAAATGTATTCATGATCAAACTCCCTTTGATTTTTTTTCAAGTTGATTAATTAATTTATCCAACCAAAGAGTGTTATTGATCTTTTTTGTGTTTTTAAAGTATTTCGTTTTGTAAGTACTCATGAAGTTAAACCTCAATCAGTGGGTCTAACTTAGAGTTTTTAATTAAAATTTCCTAGAGCAAAAATACTGATTATTAATTTAGTGAAATATTTTAAAAAAGATTAATTTATAGTTTGTATTTTAGGTATTAAAACTCTTGATTCTTGAATATAACTAATACTAAATAACTTCTTAAAAAAGGGGGTTAATTATGACTTACGGAAATCTAATTAAAAATAAAATTAAAAATGTATTTGGTGGTTTGTTTGATACGTTTTCAATTGAGAGAAAACTAACTGATGCTCAAATGGAATGTATGCAATTCGGAATTTGTGATTATGCTCCAAGACAAGTTGAGGAAGTTCCCTTTTTTCATTATTAATCTGAATTTATTTTAAACGAAGCGCAATTAGCTTCTCCTCACCCAATCAGGAGATCCACTAAACCAATCAGCAAGATCATCATTTTTGGGATCGAAATGATTTTCAGTTTCTAAACCATCAAGGCCAAGATTCTGGATTAGTCCATTTATTCCATCTGATTTTTGCTTACCATATCTTCTCAAACTGTTAGCTTTCTTAAGCCATGTCCATATTGTTGAATTATGTTTTGCAAACTTTTCAACATAAATTCTTTCTTCCAATGCGACAGGTTTATCTATTGAAATCCTCTTTACAATATCCTTGATTTTTAGACGAGTCTTGTTGGTTAGAAACATATTCATAAAAGAAGTTAATGTTTTATAAAAGTTTTTTTTATGAATGTCTTGTCAATCTTTATTTCAAGAAAAAGTATTTTTTAGGAGCTTTTCAAGGACAAATATATTTATTCAACAACAGGTATATTCAATTGGTAAAAAAGACTACTTAATTTGATTTATATAACTTATACAAATATGAGCTCCATATAAGTTTCTCTATATAATTTAAGATTTAATTTATAAAATTGAATAAGGAAAATTTACATTGACAATCGATCTAAACTAAGAGAATAAATGAGCCTCTTTTTTCTGGCACAAACTTTTTATGTAATCACAAATGAAAGGTCAATGGAAAAACGTTTATAGTGGTAATTTACCTCTTAGATCTTGGTGGGTAGATTCAGGCGGTGAGTGTGGATATATATCTATAGTTTTACCAGAGGTGTTTGGGATAAATCACTGGATAAGGAGTTTTTCTGAAAAATTAGCTAAACAAAATGTAACTGTATTAGCCTTACCTCTTTACGGTAGAACAGCTCCAAAATTAGATTTATCATACACCGATGCAGACTTAAAATTAGGCAGGCATCATAAAAATTTAACCACTTCAAAAAATATTATTAAAGATATTTCTGCAGCTCTGAATTGGGTTAAAGAAAAATATCCAAAAAAGAAAATCTCAATTATTGGATTTTGTTTTGGGGGTCATGCAGCAGTTTTAGCTTCTTCTTTAAAAGGAATAGATAGTACATTTTGTTTTTATGGGGCAGGGGTAACTGCGCCAAGAAATGATACTAATTTTGCACCTATTGATTTACTAGAAAAAGTTTCTGGAAAATTAAACTTCATATGTGGTTCTTCAGATGATTTAATTCCCGTACAAGATAGATTAGAAATTAAAAAAAGATTTAAAAAACTAGATCCGTTAGAAGAAAGATTTATTTATGTCGAAGTTAAAGAGGCTGATCATGGCTTTATGTGCGAGGAAAGAGAATCTTTCCATAAGGATGGATCATTAATTGGTTGGAATTTATTGATGAAAGAATTAAATTATTAAAATTCTTGAGAATAATTTTGATTAGTGTATGCACTAATAATTTATTAAAATTCAATTCCTTAATGAAAAAACTTTTAAAAAAGGGCTTCAGATTAAATAACTTCAAAAGTCAAATCAATTACTGCCAAAAATGAAAAAAATAAATAATATGAGTCTAAATAATTTTTTAGAAATTCAAATTCATGATGAAAAATTTATTCATAGCATTTGCTTTTGCATTAATGCTTATCAACCCTAGTATTTCTATAGCTGCAGAATCTCCCGTTGATGTACAAGAAGTCTTTGTAGGTTCTGAGACTATGGATGGAGATGCTCTTAAATACCCAAAAGGAAAAGCAGAAATAAGATTACAAAGAGTCGAGTTGGCTGAAGGAGGAATAGTTCCACTCCACTCTCATCCAATTCCATTATTAGGCAATGTTGAGCAAGGTACGATTGTTGTCAAAAGAGAGGGGATGGAAGATCTCACCTATACAGCAGGGGATACTTTTATAGTTGGCCCAAAGACACCAAAACATACAATGGGTAATGCAAAAACTGATAACGCAATAGTTTGGTTCGCAGCAATTGGAGCAAAAGATGTTCCAATTTTAATTCCCGCTGAAGGATAAATTTTAATCTTAAATCAATTTTTTTGATTT
>CACJPB010000031.1 GCA_902595175.1 uncultured Prochlorococcus sp.
ATAAAGAAATAATTAGTTAATCTGGCTCAATTCTTACTGCAAACCATTTGATAACGTATCCTAATTTTATTTCTAATTCATAAGTGCTTTCCAATAATTCTTCAAAAAATTCCTGATCAGGATCTTCTATATTTTGATATATTGTTTGTGTTTCTGTCTTACTAAGCCAATTCTTCAACCATAAAATTGCTTCTTGCTTGGATACAATTTTTTCCTTTGAATCTGGCTCTAATAATACATAATGATCTGATGCTCTTATTAGTGGATTTGACATAATGAAAATTCTTCTTGGATTAATTCTTTGCTTGGTTTTTCAAGGAATCTTTCTAGAAAGTTCTTTTGCTCTAGTAGATTCTAACGTACGAGAGTTTTTGGAAAATCGTGTAAATCAATGGCCAGAATTATATTTGCCAAATTTTAAATTATCGGATACTTCTAAGGATTTAATTTATCCCAAATGGTTCGAGGGTAATTGGCTTGTTACCTCTCAAGATATAGTTAATGATTCAGAAGAGCCAGTTATTTATAAAGTAAATTTCTTTAAGAATGATTCAGATTTAATTGTTGGTAATCGTGCAAAAAATTCTGAATCTATTGGAAAGGCAATATTTGGTGAAACCTTAATCAAGGTTGTAAATGATCCTCAATCTATTAATAATCAAATTACTTATTTAAAAGATGATTTTTATATTGATTCAAGAATTACAGGGAGAAATCAGATCCAAGATAATGATATTTTTTTCGCAGATGAGCTAGTTATTCAGACAGCACATAAGCCAGGTGCTTCAAGGATTAATCAGGTAGAGACCATTAGTAAATTTCAAAAATGTTCCGAAGAAATATTGGAAGTTGATAATTCAATCAAACCATCAATTTGTGGAGTGCAATATGTTGCTTCTTATGGTTCAAAAGTTGGTGATCCTTCTATTCATGCTATCAAAACAAATAAATATAAATTGAAGTTTGAATTTATTGAGAGTTAGCACTAAAAAGATATTCTTCTAAGTTATTCCTCCACATAAAAAGATTTTCTAAATAAGGGTTATTTATGTATTCTTGGCTCCCCTCTCCTGAAAGAATTGGTCCTGCAGACTTTGGAAATTTAATAAGAGATAATTGAGCAGCAATTGAAATATCTGCAATTGATAAACTATCTCCAACTAAATATTTCTTGTTGATTAAGGATTTTGATAAAGCTTCCAGTAATTTTTGGAGCTCTAAATTATCTTTAGAAGACAAAACTACATTAGAAATTTTACTAAGATTTTCAAAAGGTAATTTATCAACAATACTTTTAACTGAAGAAGGTATTTCATCTGGAAGTAATGCAGTTCTTAGCTGTGGATTTTCTATTGCAGATTTTATTAAAGCTTTTCTACAAGTTGTAGCCATTGTAGTATCTGCCCAGTCTTCGATTAGTTTGCATTGTGCAAATAATATTGGATCTTCCGGAAAAAGTGGATTGTTTTCATTTTTTTTGTCTATATATTCGCAAATAGTTGAAGAGTCATTAATTACTTGATCATTACTATCGACTATTATAGGTACTTGTTTTTGACCTGATAATTTAAAGATTTCAAATTGGCCTATTCCAGGTGTTACTTCTTCAACTCGATATTGTAGTTTTTTTGCATGAAGAGCCATTCTTGTTTTTAAACAAAAAGCACTATGCCTAAATTGATATAATGTAATCATGCTGTTTAATGTTTGTTAAAACTTAGCTAAAAAAGTAATCTATTTGTGGAGCTGATGGGCGAATTTTTCTCTAATGTTGCGAGATATCCAAAGTATTTGATATCTATCATTGTTGGGGGACTTGTTGCTTTGCTTGAACCTTTATTCAAGAATAGATCAAATCCACTCACAATAATAGGTTTGATATCTTCTGTCTTAAGTGCTTTCATAACTGTTTATTTTGTCTTGCAAGCGATGACAAACCCAATAAATTTACAACCATAATGCCAAATAATTACCGTCTTGCAAAAGTTTCTTCTCTTTTGAAGAAAGAAATAACCCTTATTTTGCAGAATGATTTAGAAAATGATCTTATTAGAGATCATTTTGTCAATATTTCTAAGATTGATTTATCAGGTGATTTGCAACACTGTAAAATTTATATAACCTCAACTGCTCAAGAGAAAGTGAGGAAAGAAATTGTATCAAACTTGAATACTGCTAAAAGCTCTATAAGGCATAGTTTAGGAAAAAGAATTGAGATGAGAAGAGTTCCAGAGATAATTTTTAAAGATGATATTGTTCTTGATAAAGGATTATCAGTCTTGAAACTTCTCGATGAATTAAAAAATAAAAATCAAAATCATAATGTTGAGGATAAGGATGCCAAAAGTTGATCTACCCCTTGATCAAAGAAATATAATTATTACTCGATCAAAAGAAGGCATATTGGATATAAAAAAGATATTCATAAGCAAGGGCGCTAATGTATATGATTTACCTGCAATAAGTATTACTGATCCTGATGATTTGAATCCTCTTGATGAAGCCTTAAATCAAATAAATGACTTTCATTGGATTATTTTTTCCAGTAGTAATGGGATCAAATTTGTGGATAAAAGACTTAGATACTTTAATAGTTCATTAAAAGAATGTTCTAAAAAAACAAAAATCGCCGTAGTCGGAGAAAAAACCTCAAAAACTCTTGATGATTTTGGGATTAAGGCTGATTTCATACCTCCAGAATTTGTTGCTGAAAGTTTAATTGATAATTTCCCAGTATCTGGTTATGGACTTCGAGTTTTTGTACCAAGAGTTCAAACAGGTGGTAGGGATTTAATTGCAGATCAATTTAGAAAGGCTGGTTCTCGTGTATTTGAGGTTGCTGCATATGAAACTAGATGTCCTGACTCAATTCCGGAAGAAACAATTGATATTATTTCTAATCGAAAAGTCGATGCGATTATTTTCTCAAGC
>CACJPB010000032.1 GCA_902595175.1 uncultured Prochlorococcus sp.
GATTAGTGGTTGGGCTCAGGTAAATTATCCCTACGGATCAAGCATAAGAGATACAACAAACAAATTAAGTTATGATATTTACTACATAAACCATATTTCTTTTTTGCTTGATATACTTATTCTCTTTAAAACGATTAAAACAGTTTTTACCGCAAGAGGTGAAAAACGTATTAATTTTAAGAATTTAAGTTAGTTAAATTTTAAAAAGAAAATAGAGATTTTCTAAAATATGAATTTAGTAAATCCTTTAAAAAAATCCGGATAAGGTAGGTTTATAATGGTTAAAATATTAAAAATGAGGTTGAAAAATACTTTCTAAAATGATCGAAGTAAAAAATATATGCTGTATAGGAGCTGGATATGTAGGTGGTCCAACAATGGCAGTTATTGCTGATAAATGTCCCAATATTAATGTTCATGTTGTTGATATTGATGAAGAGAGAATTAAAAAGTGGAATGACAAAAATTTAAGGAATTTACCAATATATGAGCCTGGATTAGCTAAAATTGTTAGTAGATGCAGAGATGTTAATTTACATTTTTCTAATTCAGTAAAAGAAAAAATTTCTGTTGCTGATATGGTTTTTATTTCAGTAAATACTCCAACCAAAACAAAAGGTTTAGGAGCTGGGAAAGCTAGTGATCTAAGATGGGTAGAAGAAAGTGCTAGGCAAGTAGCAAAATTTTCTAAAGGTCATACAATAGTTGTAGAAAAAAGCACACTTCCTGTTAGAACAGCAGAAGTTATTCAGAATATTCTTAGATCTGCAGAACAAGATAATCAGAGAATCGGGATAAGTTTTAATGTTTTATCAAACCCCGAATTTTTAGCTGAAGGCACAGCAATAGAAGATTTGGAACATCCAGATAGGGTTTTAATTGGTGGAGATAATTTAGATGCCATGAATGCATTGCATGCTATTTATGAAAGATGGGTTTCAAAAGAAAAAATACTTTTCACAAATATTTGGAGTAGTGAGCTTGCTAAGCTAACTGCGAATGCATTTTTGGCTCAAAGGATAAGCTCAATCAATTCAATAGCTGCATTGTGTGAAGCAACAGGAGCAGATGTCAGGGAGGTTTCGAGAGCTATTGGCACTGATAGTAGAATAGGTTCAAAATTTCTTGATTCAGGGCCTGGGTTTGGCGGAAGTTGTTTTAAAAAAGATATTTTAAATCTTGTATACTTAGCAGAATATTTTGGCCTTAATGAGGTTGCAAGTTTTTGGGAAAGTGTTGTCAAGTTAAATAATTGGCATCAAAATAGAATATCAAAACTTGTTGTAAAAAAATTATTTGGCACCGTAACAGGTAAAAAAATAGTGGTTTTGGGGTTTTCTTTTAAAGCAAATACAAATGATACCAGAGAGTCTGCAGCCATAAAAATATGCAAAGATTTAATAGATGAGGGAGCCGAAATATGGATTCATGATCCAAAGGTAAGTAAATCTCAAATAGAAAAAGATTTAAATATGGAACCTTATGAAGACGTAGAAGAAACAAAAGAACATAAGCTTTTAAATAAACTTGGAAAATGGAAATTCAGTAAAAATCTAGATATTTTTGATCAAGCTCATGCCGTTTTAATGCTTACGGAATGGGAAGAATATAAAAATATTAATTGGGAAGATATATCTAAGAAAATGGTTAACCCATCTTGGGTATTTGATGCCAGATCAATAACTGAACGAAGTAAAGTAGAAGATGCTCATCTTAATTTATGGAGAGTTGGAGATGGAACTTCTAAATGAATTAATTTCTTAAAACCCATAAATTAGATTATTAAATAGATGAATATATTAATATCTTTAATTTAAAATTTAAACCTAATTATGAATCACAAAAACTTGCATTTGAATAATTTATAGATTATTTAATCTCTTTTGCCATCTCCATCCATCTCTACACATATCTTCAATGTTTCTTTCAGGCTTCCATTTTAGGGTCTTGATCATCTTATCTGTATTAGCTAACGACCTTTCAATATCTCCATCACGTCGGCTTGTAAATTCATAATTAATTCTTACTTTATTAACTTTTTCAAAAGCTTTTATTAAATCTAATACACTTTTTGATTTTCCTGTCCCCACATTAAGTATTAATTTTGTAGAAGCCTTAGAAAATAAAACCTCTATAGATTTCTTATGCGCAGTTGCTAAATCAACTACATGTAAATAATCCCTATGACATGTCCCATCTGAAGTTGACCAATCATTTCCAAAAATATACAACTTCTCTCTAAAACCCGCAGCAACTTGACAAATATGAGGAAAAATATTTTCTGGATTACATAAGGGGTTCTCTCCTATCATCCCACTAGGATGTGCACCTATTGGATTAAAATACCTCAAATATCCTACTCTCCATTTATTTATTGTTGAATTAAAAAGATTATCGAGAATCTTTTCTACTACAAGTTTTGTCTCACCATATGGATTAATAGGTTTTAAGATTGAATATTCATCAAATGGAATCTGATTTGAATCTCCATAAACTGTTGCACTACTGCTAAAAAGAATTGTTCTACAGTTTTTTTGATGCATTACTTTTAATAAATTTATAGAACCAAAAACATTAGTATCCCAGTAAATTAGAGGATTAGAGATTGATTCCTTTATTGCCTTTAGACCAGCGCAATGAATAACTCCTTGAATTGGCATTTTATTTTTTAAAGCCTCCTCAAATATTTTTTTTAAAAAACCTTCATCCCTAATATCTCCCTCATAAATGTAAAGTCGAATATTGTTAAGACCATATTTATCTTTCATAATCTTTCTTATAG
>CACJPB010000033.1 GCA_902595175.1 uncultured Prochlorococcus sp.
TTTGAATACTCAATCCCACGAAGCGACGCTGAAACAATAATGTCAAATCTTTCAAATACAATTAAAAAAGATAGATTTTTTCTAGAAATTGGAAAAAAATCTTGGATTATAGATTGCTTTAAAGAAAAAAATAATCCACTTGAAATTGCAGAAATTGAACTTTGTAATGAAGAAGAAGATTTATTTCTTCCATCTTTCATTTCAAAAGAGATTACTGGACTGACCAATTACTCCAATTTCAGTCTAGCCAACAATCCTTTTTCAGATTGGCAAGAAGACTAATTAACAACTTTCAAAATTAACTAGTCAAAAGAGACACTCATCCTTTATATTTTCTTTATATTTAAGTAAAGTATTTTATTATTTTCTTCAGATGTATGGTCTTTACGACAAAGAAGGAATATTAAGATTTGTCGATTCAGACAAGGATGCATGTATTGCATATGCTGAACTCTTCGAATTAGGTTCTACAAATTATTGTCTAATAGATTTTGCTAATGATACAAAAAAAGTAAAGGGAAATACTAATCTTGATCAGAGTCTGGGAGTGTACAACAATTAAAGCCATCTCTACAAATCTTACCGTTGTCCATTGCCCAATTCAAAAGTGCTACTCTGTTTTTAGAACCTGTTTTTGTAAACATATTACTTACATGATTATCGACAGTTCTTTTACTAATAGTTAGTTTTACTGCAATCTCTTGATTTGTAAGCCCATCAGCTACTAGATCAATGATTTCCATCTCTCTTGCTGAGAGACCCATCATATCAATGTTGTTTACTTCTTCTTCAACCATTTGCATTTAAACAGTTCCTTTTTTATATTAATTAAGTTTAGCAATCTCAGTACACTTGTTAACCAACTAGGAAACAAAAGCAATTGAAATCGAAACTTCAGCAGACTTTAGAAAAAAAATCTAAGGTAATAACGGCAGAATTAATGCCGCCTAGAGGTGGAAGCCCTATAAGATCTCTTAAGATAGCACAACTTTTGAAAGATAAGGTACATGCTGTTAACATTACCGATGGAAGCAGAGCTGTAATGAGAATGTGCAGCTTAGCAATGTCCAAACTATTACTGGAAAATGGGATAGAACCAGTAATGCAAATTTCTTGCAGAGATCGTAATAAAATTGCTTTACAATCTGACATTCTAGGAGCAAATGCTTTAGGGATTAGAAACATCTTATGCATTACCGGTGATTCAGTAAAAGCTGGGGATCAACAAGATGCCAAGGCCGTACATGAGTTTGAGTCAGTTAGATTGCTTCGACAAATTCAGGCTTTTAATAAAGGAATTGATCCTACTTTAGGAGAACTTTCCGATAAAAAAACATTGATTTTTGCAGGTGCCGCAGCTGATCCGAATTGCAGAAACAAAAGAAGTCTAGAAAATAGAATGAGAAAGAAAAAAGAGGCTGGAGCTGGATTTATACAAACTCAAATGATTATGGAAAAAGAAAATTTGATAGAGTTCTGTGAAAAAATTAGCAAGCCTCTTGAAATTCCTGTGATTGCTGGTGTATTCCTATTAAAGTCTTACAAAAACGCTCTTTTTATAAACAAATATGTTCCAGGCGCAAACATCCCTGAAAATATCTTAAATCGTCTTAAAGAGGCTAAAGAACCATTACAAGAGGGTATTAAAATTGCAGCTGAACAAGCTCATGATTTTATTAACATCGCAAATGGTGTTCATCTAATGGCTGTAAAAACAGAGCATTTAATTCCTGAGATTATTGAAAAAGCTAATCTTAGTCTGGAATATTAATCAAATCAGTACCTAATAATTCTGCCATAGCTTTCTGCTGAGGCGAAGGTTCAGTAAAGTCAGATCTTCTTGAATCTGCTATTAACCAATCTAAAGATGCATCTTGCAAATCAAAATGATCTCCATTTTTCCCAACACAATATTTACCAAAAACTAACTTATCCATAAGTCTTACACCTTTACCAATTTTAGAATAGTCAAAAATAATTGAGTTATCTATAGTTGCGCCCTCGCAAATGCAGCAACTTGGTCCAATCATGGAAGGGCCAATAATAGTTGCTCCATCCTCGATCCTAGTCATGCCTCCTATATAAACTGGCCCGGTAATATTAACCTTTTCCCAGTTAGCAGCTACATTCAAACCGGTAAAAACTCCTGGTTTTATTTCCTTACCTGGTATTTGCACTTGTCTTACCTTACCTTGCAATACATTTCTAATAGCACTCCAATAATCAGGAACTTTTCCAATATCTACCCATTCAAAATCCATTGGTAATGCAAAAAATGGCAAATCCATTTCAACAAGCTTAGGAAAAAGATCAGCTCCAATATCAAATTTCTCTGCTGAAGGTATGTAATTAAAAATTTCGGGTTCGAAAAGATAAATTCCTGTATTTATAGAGTCACTTAAAGCTTGATCAACTGTTGGCTTTTCCTGAAAAGCCTTTATTCGCCCATTTTCATCAGAAACTACTACACCGTAACTTGATACTTGATCCTTAGTTACCTTCTTTGTTATTAAGCTAGCAATAGCTCCTTTCTGCTTATGTTTTTTAACGGCTTGAGTTAAATCTAAATCAACTAAAGCATCACCACATAAAACAACAAAAGTTTCATCAAAGAAATTTTGGAAATCCTGAATTTTTTTTAATCCTCCTGCGGATCCCAAAGCATCACCTATTAATTCTCCATCTTCAATTC
>CACJPB010000034.1 GCA_902595175.1 uncultured Prochlorococcus sp.
GACCTAAATCCAAGCACTGAAAAAACTTATTTACATCACTACAATTTCCCTCCTTATTCGGTTGGAGAAACAAGGCCAATGAGAACTCCTGGGAGAAGGGAAATTGGTCATGGCGCATTAGCAGAGAGAGCAATAATCCCTGTATTGCCTGGGAAAGAGACATTCCCTTACGTCCTAAGGGTAGTTAGCGAAGTTTTAAGTTCTAATGGATCAACATCCATGGGTTCTGTATGTGGCAGCACACTTTCGTTACTAGATGCAGGAGTTCCTTTAAAAGCCCCTGTAAGTGGTACTGCTATGGGCTTAATCAAGGAAGGTAAAGAAGTACGAATCCTTACAGATATACAAGGAATTGAAGACTTTCTTGGAGACATGGACTTTAAAGTTGCAGGTACTGATAAGGGTATAACTGCTTTACAAATGGATATGAAAATTACAGGCTTACCAGTCTCTGTTATTTCTGATGCAATTAAAAAAGCTCGTCCTGCAAGACTGCATATTTTAGAGAAGATGCAAGCGGCAATAGATAAGCCTCAAGAAGCTCTTTCTCCTCATGCTCCCCGATTATTAAGCTTTAGAATTGACCCTGAGCTTATAGGAACAGTTATTGGACCTGGTGGAAGAACTATCAAAGGAATCACTGAAAGAACAAATACAAAAATAGATATAGAAGATGGTGGTATTGTCACTATTGCCTCTCATGATGGAGCTGCCGCAGAAGAAGCTCAAAAGATAATAGAAGGATTAACACGAAAGGTTCATGAAGGTGAGATCTTCTCTGGAGTCGTAACGCGAATAATACCTATAGGTGCTTTCGTGGAAATATTGCCAGGCAAAGAAGGCATGGTTCACATTTCTCAATTATCTGAAGCAAGGGTTGAGAGAGTTGAAGATGTAGTAAGGCAAGGGGATGAAGTAACCGTAAGAGTAAGAGAGATTGATAGCAGAGGGAGGATCAACCTAACTCTAAGAGGTGTGGCGCAAAATGGCGGCATGTCTTACCCAGAGCCAACTCCTACTCCAGTAGCTCCGCTAAATTAATTCTAAATTGGGTAAATATCGTTTTTCCTAATTATTTCTTCTATTTCTGAACATAAACTTTCATGCATAAGTTTATTATTTGATGCTACTATTATTCCCCCTTGCTTAAAGTTGGGTTGTCCATAACATAATTCATTATTATCTAAGTTGGTTATTGCCCCTCCAGCAGCTTTTAAAATTGCCTCGGGGGCAGAAAAATCCCAGTCTTTTGGGGAATTTTGGCCTGGCAGGCTTAAACATATGTATATATCACTTTCGCCTCTTAAGATTGAAGCGATTTTACAACCAATGCTTCCCATAATTTTAACTTCTTTAAAGCCAATTTTATCGATAAGATTTTTAAGAGTTTTATTTCTATGATTCTTACTTGTAACAACAATCATATTTTTAAGATTTTTTTTCTTATTAAGAGTAGGTTTTATTTCATCATTATCTCTTCTTTCACACCAAACTTTGTCCCCAGTAGAAATCCATAATTCATCCTTTTCAGGTATTAAAACCACCCCCAAGCAAGGTTTTTGCTTATAGTTCAGAGCCAAATGCATAGCATAATTTCTTGTACCTTGAATAAAATCTTTAGTTCCATCAAGAGGATCAAGAACCCATAGCCAATCAGAATCTATCTTGCAATTTTCAGATTCTATTTTTACATTTTCCTCGCTTAATATTTTCCAATTAATTTCTTTATATTTCTTACTGATTCTATTAATAATTAGATCATTAACTTTTAAATCAGCAAGTGTTACAGGATCTTCATTATTATTATTTTTTATAATACTTTTCTTATCTTTTGCATTTTTTAGTATTTTGGAGTAATAAAGTAAGATTTCTGAAGCTTCCCAACTAAAAGTCTTCAAATCATCGATAAGATTAATAATATCAACACCAGAAGGTAAATTAATCACGAAATGAATATTAAAACCTCATCTTCTCATAAAAATATGGAACCTCAAAGAGGCTATTTATATATTGTTGGAACACCTATTGGAAATTTAGAAGATCTTTCCTCAAGGGCGTTAAATATTCTTAAAAACGTCTCACTAGTTGCTTGTGAAGATACTAGACAAACAAAAAAGATAATGAATAAATTTGAATTTACTAATACTCTCATAAGTTTTAATCAACATAATTCTCTTAATAAAATACCCAAAATGATAAATGATCTCATTGCTGGAAAATCATTAGCATTGGTAAGCGACGCTGGTATGCCAAGTATATGTGATCCAGGAGAAGATCTCGTAAAAGAAGCCAAATCTAAAGGGTTAAATATAATTTGCATACCTGGACCATGCGCTGCAATAACTGCGCTTGTTTCAAGTGGATTTCCATCCTCCAAATTTACATTTGAAGGTTTTCTTCCAAAAAAAAAGAGCGAGAGAGAAAAACTTCTTTTAGAAATTTCTAAAAATGAAAAGACTACAATTTTATTTGAATCTCCACATCGGATTAAGAGATTATTATTTGAATTAAGGGAATCTTTTGGAGGGGAAAGAGAAATTAGAATATTTCGTGAATTAACAAAAAAAT
>CACJPB010000035.1 GCA_902595175.1 uncultured Prochlorococcus sp.
TTTTTTATCACATTAAATCTATAAATTTACAAAAATAGATTCATTGTCGGGTTTAATTTCAAATTCTTTTTTAAAAAAATATCTTTTATTTTCTTCTTTGAAAAGCAACCAGTTATTTGGATAAATATGCATAAGAGCAGCTTTATTTAGAGGCTGCAGAAAATAAATATTTTTCCATGTTTTGACAAAGTTTTTACGTCGCTCTCTAATAACACTTCCTATACCAATATTGGCATCTTCAAATTTTGGATTTAATGAATAATGCGTACCTTGATAATTATTAGACATTGGTTCAAATGAATCGAAATCATATGGCTGAGGTAGTATCGATATCATTGCACTATCAATATTATTTATATTATTTGATTCATTAAATGATTTAAAAGTAAAAATTTTATCTTTGATATCTGGATAGTCTCTTTGTGCCAAAGCCACAGCACCTTGATCAGCAAATGTTATAAATACATTATTATTTTTAGTCAATATCTTGTAAATAGTTATTCCAATTCTGTTAAACTTTAATCCTTCAAAATTAAATTCTATAGTAAATCTTTTATTTGAATCTAATAAACTTGGAATAATTGCATCCTCCATATTCTTAAGAGATTCATTTAAATCTTTAGGTAGTCTGTAATTAGTTTCCATTAAAATTTGTCAATACATATTTGAATAAGTTCTAAAAATTTATCTATTTCTATCTTATTGTTCATTGAACCTAAAGTAACACGAATATTTGAATATAGTTCATCATCTTTTAAACCAATATTTTTAAGAGTTGAACTAGGTTTCCCAGATGAGCTTGAACAAGCACTTCCACTACTTATGGCTATTTTATTTTCCGACATGAAATTAACAATCTTATAGGCCCTTATAGGCTTAAATAGTTTATTTAATAGTAGAAACGAAATATGATTGGGAAGTCTATAGTTAATACTACCCGTAATCTTTATATGATTATTATCCTTAATTTTTTGAAAAAAATAATTTTTGAGTTTATTAATTTTATTAGAAGGAAATTCAGTTATGTAATCATATAATTTTATTTTCCCTTTAATATTCTTTAATGATTCATACATGCCAGCGATTAATGGCAAAGCTTGTGTACCTTGTCTAATTGAAAATTCCTGAGTAAGTGATATGTCATTATTTTTTAAAATTTGTCTAGACTTTTCTTTTGTTAAAAGAATACCTATCCCTTTTGGACCTCCAAATTTATGAGCAGATAAACTTAAAAAATCACATTTAAGATCTTTCCAACTAAATATTCCATTACTTAATATTTGAGTCCCATCTAAGTGAAACATTATATTTAATTCTTCACATTTGGAACCAATAAATTGGACAGGTTGTATTGTCCCAATTTCACTTTGTCCCCAAATAATTGATACAAGCTTAGTATCATTATTTAAAATGTTTTCGATATTAGAAATATTTAAAATTCCATCATTATTTACAGTCCATTCGTAAATATCCCAATTTTGTTTTCTTAGTTTATTAGCACAAATAGTTGTTGCTTGATGTTCAACATTTGAAATAACAACCCTACCATTTTTAAAGTTATCATAAATATTATTAAATACAATATTTGTCGATTCCGAAGAACCAGATGTAAAAATTATATCTTCTGCATCTGCTTTAAATATATAAGCAATTTTAGATCTAATTTGTTCAAGATATGTAGAGCATTTTATCCCTAGCTCATATGTAGATGAAGGGTTATGCCAATAATTCCTGTAAGTTGAATTAATTATATTTAAAACATTCTCAGATAATGGAGTTGTAGATGCATTATCTAAATAAATAAAATTATTTTCCATTAATTTACTAACATTGATCCTGAGAAAACCTTTTTAGCATTACCGGTCATCATTACTTCACAATCGTCTTTTGACCAATCAATTTTAAGATTACCTCCTGGTAAGGTAACTATGGTTTGTGAATTACAAAGACCTAATTTATAAGCTGCTACATGGATAGCACAGGCACCTGTTCCACAAGCTAAGGTTGCTCCTGCACCCCTTTCCCATACTTTTACTTTTATATTATCTCTATTTAAAATTTGACAAAAATGCACATTAGTTTTATCAGGAAATAATTCATTTTTTTCAAATATAGGACCAAGTCTGGAGAGAACAATTGACTCTATGTCTTTTAGAAAGAATATTAAATGAGGATTTCCCATTCCTACGGCATAACCCATATTATTAAAATCTTTCTCAATAAATTCGTGTGAAGGAATTGAATTTATTTTTTTTTCAATTGTTGTTGGAATATTTTGACATTCTAAAATTGGAACTCCCATTTTTACTGTAATTTCATCATTTATATATTTTGCAATTTTTTAAACCTGCTTTAGTCTCAATTTTATATTCTATATTTTTATTATTAATTGAATCATTTACGTGGAGATACTCAACTAAACACCTAATTCCGTTTCCACACATTTGTGCTTCAGAACCATCAGAATTAAAAATTATCATTTTTGCATAATTATCTTCATTAGGTTCTTCTATAAAAATCACACCATCTGCTCCAATCCCAAATTGCCT
>CACJPB010000036.1 GCA_902595175.1 uncultured Prochlorococcus sp.
AATCCAGAAAGAATTATCAAAATTGCTAAGGACCATAAATAAGTCCATAACTCTCTAAAATTCAAAGTTTGGAAAGATAAAAAAATACTGGTACCTATTCCTCCAATCCCAAAAAGTCCTAGAATCACAGTACTTCTTATTGAACACTCTAATCGATATAAACCAAAGTTTTTAAATGTATTTATTATCGGATTCCATATTAAAGTTAGTAAAGAAGAAAATTTAGGTGCATTTATTTGATTTATAGATTCAAAACTTTTGTAGTCAATAGTTTCTAATTGTTCAGCAAAAACTTTTGAATTTATAGCAATATAAGGTATACATATAGCTATTATTCCTATCGAAAAATTTATTCCATATATTTGCATTAATATTATTCCCCAAACCACTTCGTGTATAGATCTAATTATTGTTAGAAAAAACCTTATTAATTGGTAGAAAAAATTCGGAATATTAAAGATTTTATAAAAAATATTTGAGGAAATTATTCCAAAAATTGCTCCAAAAATAATACTTACTAACCAACTAAAAAAACCAATTAAAATAGTTTCATTTAATCGCTTAATTACGGTAATAATAATTTCATTATCGATCTTGGGATTAAATGCAGAAATTAAGAATTCTTGGAATAATTTAAATCCTCCAAAATGAATATTGTTTATTAATTGATACCCTAGAGGTATGCATACCAAAATTGGAAGAAAAGATAATGAGGTATAGTTTAATTTTAATTTGTTCAAATAGTTAATATATTTTCTCTAAATGAATCTTCTTTAAGTTATTTCTTTTGATATTGAAAAAAATTTTACCATCCCTTATTCCAATAACTTTATCGAAATCGTTAAGCAAATCTAATCTATGTAATGCAACTAATGCTGTCTTTGGGGATTTTTTTGTTTTATTTTTATCTACATTTTCTAGCAGAAGGTTTTTAATTGTTGTTATCAATTTGGGATCTAGATTATTAAAAGGCTCATCTGCAAGTAATATATTTGATTCTTGAATTAATGATCTAGCTATAGCCACCCTTTGTTTTTGCCCCCCAGATAGTTTTCTGATTTTTTTGTCGTAAATAGATTTATGAAGTCTACATAATTTCATATATTTATGCGCCTTCTTAAAAGAACTTATATTTAGTAAATTTTTAAAAGCGAAATAAAAATTGTTTTCCGCTAGTAGTCCACAATTAACATTTTGTTCTGCAGAGAGATCTTCTATTAATCTTAAATCTTGCCATATAGTTGTTATTTCACTTTTCTGCTTTCTATTTAATTCCTCGAAACTTTCATTGAATAATTTAACCTCACCTTGAGTTGGCTTTATAGTGCCATTAAGTACTGATATAAGTGTAGTTTTTCCTGAACCGCTTTTACCTAAAAGTGCAATTTTTTCTCCAGAATTTATTTTTAGATTTATTTTATTTAGGATCAGATCATTTTTGTATTTATAAGATATATTTTCTAATTCTAAGACAGTATTATTCATCTAATTTTATTTAATTTCCTCCCGATTTCCTCTATATTTTTATATTGTTTCGATTCTGCCTTTATAAATCTTTTTGCATTGAACATATCTAATATCTGTTTATGTGCTTTTTGCTTTATATCTAAATTTAGAATTACTGATTTAAGTTCTTTTGTAAACCCTTCCCCGAATCTATTTTCAAGATCACCTTGAGCTACCCAATGATAGTCAACATATTCTGGTGTGATCCAGAATAATTCTAAATTACTTGTTCTTTTGGGATTATTTTTAAGATTGTTTTCCCAAACCTGTTTATTTAAAGCTCCTGCATCAAATGCCCCACTATTAACTAAAGCTATAGTGGCATCATGACTCCCACTAAAACCTGCTTTTTTTCCTTTAAAGTGTTTAATCTCTACCCCTGCTTGATTTAAAAAATATTCTGGCATTAATCTTCCAGAAGTTGAGTTTTCAGAGCCAAAAGTAAATCTTAAATTCTTTAGCCTTTTAAGTCCTTTGATGTTTGAAATTGAGTTAAGTTCTAAATTTTTGTTTACTATAAAAACACTTTTAAATTCCTTATCGATATCTCTTTGAGCTATAACAATTGAATTAGGTGTCTGTAATCTTGCTTGAACTCCTGATAAACCGCCAAACCAAACTAAATCTAAATCTTTAGTTCTAAATCCAGTTACTGCTGCTACATAATTAATAACAGGAATGTA
>CACJPB010000037.1 GCA_902595175.1 uncultured Prochlorococcus sp.
TTTTAGAATTTTAAATTCAGGGTCTAACCTTAGTGCTAAACCCTCTTGACTAACAACGGCTCTTATTATTAAGGCAAACCTACTGGGAACTCTGAAAGGATAGGAATACATTAGTTTTGAGAATTTATCAGTTACATTTTTAAGATTAAAATTACCAACCTCAGCGCCAAAAGATCCTCCTAGAACTTCTTTTAATGGTTCAACAAGTTTTTGAAGATCTTGTTCTTTGGTTAAAAAACCTAATTTCTGGAAATCTTCTGCGAGAAGGTAATATTCTTCGTTTATTATGTGAACAATTGCCTTAATAAGAGTAAGTCTATCTGAATTTGTAATAGTATCCATCATTCCAAAATCAACATACGCTAAATTCCCACAATCTGCGTTTCCTCCTTTTAGAGCAAACATATTTCCTGGATGTGGGTCTGCATGAAAATATCCAAATTCAAATAATTGCTGCAGTCCACTGATGACACATGTTTTTATAAACGAAGTAGGTATTAAGTTATTTTCCTCTAGTAAAAATCGATCTCTTAACTTAACTCCATCAATCCAAGAAGTCGTGATTACCCTTTTGGATGAAAACTGTTTTTCTAGTTTAGGAATAAAAATATTTGGATTCTCTTTGAATAAATTTGCAAATCTCAAAGCATTGTCGGCCTCTTTTTGATAGTCAATTTCATCAAAAAGTGCCTTACCGAATTCATCTACTATCTCTCCAATTCCAACACCTATATTTAATGGTAAGAATGGGGATAAAAAAGTTCCTAAAAACCTCAAGATTACAACATCCCTTCTTATAAGGAAGTATAAATTTGGCCGCTGTACTTTCACAGCTAGATAAGAATTATTTAATTTTGCTTTATAAACTTGACCTAAGCTTGCTGAAGCAATAGGACTATCTGGAAACTCTTCAAATAATTCATTTGCAGGGGATCCAAGTTCCTCTTCAATGATTTTTAAAGCAATTTTGTGATCAAATGCTGGGAGATTATCTTGTAAGTTTGTAAGCTCAGTAAGCCAATCTTGTCTAACAAGATCTGGTCTAGTTGAGAGTGCTTGGCCTAATTTGATAAAACAAGGGCCTAAATCCGTTATTACATCAAAAAGATATTTCGAGAGATTTTTTTGTACATTTTTATTTTTACTGTTAACTTGAAAAAGTATTCTTAAAAAAAGAAAAATTAAAGTTAAAAGGATATATAAAACTCTTGGGATAAAAATCCATGGTCTCAAAATCAACCAAAGAAAGTCTTCTTTTGCTGAATATTCCGAATAAGATCTTTTCATTAAAGTTAAAAAATATCAAAAAAGATTATTTCGTATTCCATTCTATATATGTCAATAATACTTTATGAGCATTTCATCTTTTCTAACTAAAAAATTTTTAAAGTCTTTATTCTTTCCCGCTCATAACAGAGGGGCAGCTTTACCAAAGAAATTAGTGAAGTTGTTAAAAAATCCACCTGGGTATTGGGACTTGCCCGAACTACCTGAAATGGGCTCCCCACTATCCCAAAGCGGATTAATTGCTAAATCTCAAAGAGAATTCTCCGACAAATTTAGGGCTAAAGGATGTTTTTTTGGAGTTAATGGAGCTTCCGGATTAATACAATCAGCAGTAATTGCAATGGCAAATCCAGGCGAAAATATCTTGATGCCTAGAAATGTTCATATAAGTGTCATAAAAATCTGTGCGATGCAGAATATAAATCCAATATTTTTTGACTTAGAATTTTCAACCTTTACGGGTCATTACAAACCAATTACAAAAATTTGGTTGGAAAATGTATTTAAAAAATTAAATTTTGATGAGAATAAAATTGCAGGGGTTATTCTTGTGAGCCCCTCTTATCATGGTTATGCCGGCGATTTAGAGCCTTTAATAGATTGTTGTCATCAAAAAAATTTACCTGTTTTAGTTGATGAAGCCCATGGTTCATATTTCCTTTTTTGTGAAAATCTTAAGTTACCAAAACCGGCCTTATCATCAAACGCTGATTTAGTGGTTAATTCATTGCATAAGTCACTCAATGGATTAACTCAAACGGCGGTACTTTGGTACAAAGGAAATCTAATAAATGAATATAAATTAATCAAAAGTATTAATTTGCTTCAAACCACCAGTC
>CACJPB010000038.1 GCA_902595175.1 uncultured Prochlorococcus sp.
CAATTAAAGAAATCTACAAAAACTTTTCCGATGAAATTAAAACAAAATCTTCTAAAAAACATCAACTCAATTGCAGTTGGATTTGGATTAATTGGTATTACAGCATTTACAAATGTCGCGAAAGCTGAAGCTCCCCCAAAATGTACAGCAGCAATTGGAGCAAAAGTTGATGGTAAATATACAAAAACAGCCGCGCAAATTGGAAATTCAATGGATTATTGTACAGAGACTCCTGAAAGATTTGAAATTACTATTTACGAATTAGGATTATGTACTGCTCAACCAATTCAAACAGGTACTCCAAAAACTTTTAGTAGAAATGATTGTGTAGTAACAATGACAAGCAGTGGCTCTACAGCAGATCTTGCTAACAACACGGTTGAACTTCCTTCAATGAATGGCAGGCCTCCCTCTAATACATATACACATGCTTATATAATTCTGACAAATACTTTTGGTTTAAGAGGTAGTGTCACTATCAAAAATGGATCAGGAGGTGATGTTAAATATTGCTCTATGACGAATAAAGACGGAAGTGGATCAAATAGTACTAGCGGTACAACAGAGGGTAATTTCTGTACTGCAGAAAATCACACAGAACTACTTAACAATTTTGCTGATGAGGGAAGCTTTAGTGCTTATTTTCCACTTGAGGAAGAGGATGGCGTAATGGATGGAGGTGGTAAAGTATCAGCTCTTCTTACAGCCGCAGATGCTAATCTAACAACTGCTACGCAGGCATCTGAAGCCAAAAGATTAATTGGTGTTTTCGAAACCAATTCTGGTTCTCCAGTTAAAATTACTGATTCTACTAATGGTTTGGAAATGCAGCTTACAGTAACAGATATTGGCTACGGTATTACCTTCACTAATGGTGAACCTGTTTTCTTTGGATCTATGCCATTTAAGCCAGTCTTTACTACCTTCTAATATTTAATATCTTTAACATTAATGCACCCATATTGCACCCAAAATTAAGCATATTAGTCCTAATTAGTCCATACTTATTTCTCTAAAAGTCCTGATATAGCTATAAGTCTCAATTATAGCCTTGTTTGTGCGGGTTCTTTGGGAGCACTAAGTCGCAGGTTCGAATCCTGTCGCCCCGACTCTTAAAAACCAAGTCATACTAGAGAGTTACCCAGACTCGCTTTTTTATTGGAAATTATGTCGTTTACTTCCAGCCGACAAATCGCCGACAATTGCATGATTTTTTTTAGTTGTTCCTAGATGTTCTCAGTTATTCAATACGACAGTTATGAACTAAAAATACATTTTAAAGTTTTGGTGCAACTTTAACCCTTTTTTTGTTCCTAAAACCACACTATTTATTTAATAACAATAGGAGGATAATAAAAGTAAAGATACAGGAGGTCTTATAAAAATCATTACTCCTTTCACAATCCTCAATCAAAACTTCCACGAAATGGATTTGATTAGAGAAGCAATGAACGAAAGAAGATTAGCAACTGAAAAATTGCATGAAAAATTTAGGAAAATGTATAAAAATCACCAATTTGCTATTAGTACTTAATGGAATTTTTAAATGAGCTTTGGCATAAACAACCAAATACAGTTATAGGGGTAGGTTTAGCGATATTAGTAATGCTGGGTATTTATATAAAATTACTCGATATATAAGTAATATTTTTAATCTTTAGGCCTGTTTCAAAACATAAACAATATGTTCATTATCTACATCTTTGAAAAAATAATTAACCTGTGAATCCCATTTTCTGTTCTGCTGCCATTAATGAACCAACAAGCTTATGCTCAGCAACTTTTTCATCGTCAGTCATAACTGGTTTGATATCAAAATCTATATCAAACTTAACTTTCCAAGGAGCAAAGTGTTCTGTCATTTTTATACCTGCTGAAGCTTGGACAATAATGTAAACATTATTTGAGTAGGAGGCATGATACCTTCCCAAAACTTTAAATCCTTCAAACTCATCATTCAAAGTTCCATCTTCAATAACCTTTAAAAAAAGATCATAAGCTGCGCCCATTAGAGCAACATTTTTAAAAGTTGCAGTTACTAAATAAGTATTCATTTGATTAAAAAACTACAAGTATTTTCTAAGATAAAGTATTTAAAATTGAGTTATAGATCTTG